>CAYGJP010000029.1:0-15547 GCA_964350175.1 uncultured Candidatus Bathyarchaeia archaeon | reverse complement strand
AGAGAGAAAAGGGAAAATGAATTTTTCAAATGAAATGAGAAAGTATTTTGAATCGCTATCTGTCTGTTACATGACCACTCAGACATTGTTAGAACTTTGGAAAGATGTTCTTCTTAAGAAAAAGGAACAAAAGCACGTTCGAGAGAAAATTCTCAATACCGTAGGAGAAGTCACTGCTTCATTCTGATTGCCAAAACATTTTCATAAAAAAGGTGAAAGGTAGACTACCTACTAAGGGTTGGGTTTTGGTAGGTTAATTTTATGTTGGGAAATTTGGAATTTAAGAGGTAGAAGGTTCTAAGGGCTAAGACTGCTTTAAGGTGCATAAAGATTGCCAATCTCCACCTAAAAAGAACCGCTTAACAATCTCTTTCACGTTTTCTGTTGTTAATTCTCTATCATTGAGCGAATAGGAATATTTTCCGTTTTCAAAAACTGGAACGTCTATTATCCAATTATCCTTTGCGTATCGTGGAAATTGTATCGTTTCTCCTTTTTCAGTAACAAAACCTATGAAATTATCTTTTACAGTAAAAGGTAGTTTATCAATTTCTTGAAGCGCAATTTCTAAGGTTATTGCTTCAGGCTTATTTCCATCAATGTATGCTTTTCCAGCATTCTTATAATACTTCAATTAGCATCACTCAATTTCGATTTACTCTTACTATCCTCTGATTAATTCTTTCGGTTCGGCTATTTTGCTTTTGCACTTTTTGCACTCTTTTGATAATCCCAATTGCAAACATTGTAACAACAGCGAATAAGGGCAAAATAAAGATTGGTGAAAACTCTGGAATAGAATCCACATTTTGTTCTACTATTATATAGTATTCTTCAATGTTTGCTATAGTGGCATTCAGATAGAAGGTTCCGCTATTATTGCGGATGTTATTTGTACCACTTTGGCTGAAATAGCTACTTTTGTAGATGAGGTCAATACGTTCGGGATTTCCTTGCTCATATGCATCTATGACAAGTATAGATTCGAAGGGAGAACCTGTTGCTGTGTATATCCAAAAGATTCTCCAGTCTACATGATTGCAAGTAAAAGGCGCTGTTTGGAATTCTGCCAACTTGGGAAACGCTTCACCACTCCATCTGCCTACTTCGACCCAATTATCTGGCGATGCAACTGCAACATTAATAATGCTTAAGAAGAACAAGAAAATAATAGAAATGCAAATTAGTTTTAGTTTCATTTTTGCCCAGAATCTAAGTCAATCCAACTCATTTTTAAGTTTTGTCATCTCTCAGTTTTTTGCATGATGCATGCAATAAGACAGGTTGGAAAAGTTTGTAAATTTCTTGGTAAATTTGTAAATTTGTGAGTTGCTAGATTTCGTGAGGGTTCTTATGGTGGGGTTGGTTTTTGGTTTTTTCGCAGGAGTGCATTGAACTCGAATGAAGGTGAAAGGTGGTGGATGCGAAAAGAGGCAACTTGAATTTTTTGGGCTGATTCGGCTATAGCCCACTGCATAGGAAAATAGTGTTTAGCCGTTTGCCGAAGACGGTTGTTGGGTGCTTCAATGTTGAAGGGTGTGCCAAAGTTTGCCTTTTCGCGCCGTTTCTAGCCTTTCTGTGCCTTTTTCAGCCGCAGACTAAGCCCAACCCAAACCCAGAATTAAAAAACGGGCTTGAATTGGGGTTTTCAAAGAGGAGGGGGAGGGGGTAGGTCAAAACGATAGGGTCCCTATCAGAGGTCAAGAAAAGCCATGTTGGATTCTATATAAAGGGGGGGTATAGTCAAAAAATAGCAACAGAGCAGCATCATCGGCGTTTTCAGGTTGCCCGTTTGGAGGTTTTGGCGAACTGTTCTTGGGCTATTTGCAGCTCATCCACGGTGTTGATGTTCAACGCGACTTCCACCTTGTCCACGACGTAGATGTCCTGTTCCAGTTCGGCATCGTCAATTCGCCGTCCATCGTTCACGTTTATCCCAGCAAAAACCACCTGTTTGCCCCCCCAGTCAAAGGCGTAACCTGCGCCTAAACCAAGTTTCTGTCGGGTTTCAAACGGAACGGCAACCGCCAACGCAGCCTTCCCACAACACTCATACTTTTCCACGATGTCATCGATTATTTCGCCTGTGATAAGGGGCAAATCAGCCGCTATCGCCAAAACCGCCTCCAAATTAAGCGCCTTAACCGCGTATCCCATGTCAGAAACGTATTCTTTGCCCGGAGTTTTGACGACTTTAACGGGGAACTTGGCGAGGTGCGCAGCAGTTTTAGGCGTGTAATCACTGACGGTAACCACGATGCCGCTGATTTTCTGGGCGTTCTGCAACGCATCCAAAACGTGCTCTATGACTGGTTTTCCGCCAACCAGCAAAAGAGGCTTCTCCTCCGAAAGCGCCATCCGCTTGCCTTTGCCGCCAGCCATCACAAGCGCAGTAACCTTCATCACAGCATCGCCAACAACACAACCACAACAACCATGCGCACAAGCTCATTCGTAGCGCCCAAAACATCGCCTGTCACGCCGCCGAAGTGCCGATGAGCAATCGCAACCATCACACCGCCAGCAAGAACTGCAACCAAAACAGCCACCACGCCTGCAAACCAACCAGCAAACCACAACAACGGCACCGCAACACAAAGCGAAATCGCCAAAGCAGCAACCAAACGCAAAGTGCCACGCTTGCCATGCATAACATCCATGAAAGGCGAATTCATCCCCTTATGCACAGGTTTTCCAGCCCAACAACCCACAACCATGGACAACTTGGCACACAACTCCACCACAATTAGACTTTGGATAATTACGCCAACACCCAAACTGGCAAACGCCAACCCAGTAACCAAATAAGTCATTATCCCCAACCCAATTGCGCCAGCACCAGTTAACTGGTCATGCATAATCTCAATCTTACGCTCACGCGCACCATGAAACATCACAGCATCGCCAAAATCCAAAAGCCCATCAGTATGATGCAACCCCGTAAGCAACAACAAAACACCCAAAACCAAACCGCCCACAACCAAAGCAGGCAAAAACAAACCCACAACCCAGCCGAAAACCCCAGCCAACAAACCCAACAAAGCACCCACAAGCGGAAAAACAAACATGAACCGCGCAGAATCAACTAAGCAATCCATGTCCATGCGCACAGGCAAGACAGTCAGGAAAGCCAACAGATTCTTAAGAGCCTTCAACATCCACGCATCACTTCATACCCATCAACAAAGCATAGTTACGTTCAATCTCTTTAAGCAAAGAGTCCTTGGTTATGGCACCTTCAAACCTCGCCATAGCCGCAATCGATGAACCACCAGCACCAACACCTTCTTTCACGATGCCTTTCTCGTAAGCCTTCAAACCATCAAACCGCGAACCGCCAAAATTCAAATCCGCCGCCAAAACAGGCACATCAGCAATCTGCCCAACAATGCCGCAAATATCCGAAGAACAATCACGGGCAACCCAACGCGTAGTACCAATCGCCACATTACACAAAACATCAGAATCCAAACCAGCAACAACAGCCAAAACAGCAGTCATCTGCGTACCCCCAGCCATCAAAACAGGAACCTGCCCAGCAGCACCCAAAACCAACCCAGCAAACGCAGCCATCATAGGATCACCCACACAACCCACAGCCTTAACAGGATCATGAGCAAAACTGCCAAAACCGCCGCCAGCAGCAGCCAAACCAGCCCGAACAGCTTCAATCTTTAAATCATGAGGATTCAAAGGCATACTGCTGCTAACTTTGCCCTCAGCCTTCACGCCCATAGCCGAAAGAACACCCAAAGCCGTCGTGGTTCCACCAGGTATGCTTTCGCCGATAACCAAGTAATCTGCGTTCTTAGCCAAATGCTGCCCAGCAAGCTTTGCCCTTTCGATAACTTCCGCCACATTATCTACGGCGTTGCCTGTTCGGATGTCTCTGCCAGGACTGCCACCCAACTCCAAAAACGGAACCTGAGGTTTCACTTTTAAGCCGCCACTCGCCACCAGCACAGGAATATCCGCCAAGTGCAGAGCAGACATTGTTATCAATGCAGGTGTAGGTATGCCATCAGGCGTAATGGGCACACCGTTAATGCATTTGCACTTGCCCAAAAGAAGAAGCTCAGCGTCCGCTGGCGGAGTATAATCGGTAATCTCAGGCATTTTGCCAGCTGCGGATATACCCGCAATCTTGCCCGTTTCCGACGTAGCTATCGTCAAAACAAAAAGAGGTTTTTTGCCGCTGATTTGGTCAAGAAAAGCTTCACCTTTGGGCTGATTCTGAACGGTCAACACATCAGAGATTTTTGTCATTTTTGAGCACCTTTTGTTTTGGGCGTAACTTCGAAACGCACAATTTCCAAGTGCCCATAACCATTACGGGACATCTTTTTTGTTTCTACAAGGTTTATGCGGTTTTTAAATAAGGGTCCATCGGTGACGACTGTGTGGTATTCGCCGCCTTCGCCGCATGGATCCACATTGCCGAGTTTGAGTATGTCGGTGAGAAACTGCTGGTTCAGTTCCCTGCCAAGCCACTCTTCACCTAAAACGGCATTTTTGGTTCTAACCACAGTAGCTTCAAAGCCTGCGTTGATGAAGTCTTGGAAAATCTGTTTGGTGTCACCCATCCACAAAGGTCTCATGGGTTTTAAGCCGACTTCTTTGCAGACACGCTCCAGCCAGCGTTCCTCATGCATAGCAACCTCGTAAATGTCACCAGTTACCAAGCCTTCTGCGCCTTGAACTTTAAACTGCCGCAGCGTATCCTTGAATTGTGCCTCGTAAGCTTCAGGGTTGGTTACGCGTTTAGCCATCGGTATGCCTATGGCTTGCGCTTGCGCGTCCAGAAGTTTCACGTTTAATCCGTGGAAATTTGTAGTTGTTTCACTCTGCATGAAGGTTAAAAGACTGATTACTTTGTAGCCTTCTTTTTGGGCTTTGTAGAGTGCGAAGCAGCCGTCTTTTCCTCCGCTCCAAGAAGCAACAACTTTCATGCTCACAGTTTCCTTTGTTGTCATGTTTTTTCACTCTTGTTTTTTATATGATTTTCCTCAGAACCCTTTTCAGGTTTCAAATGATGAACAACAGAAGCGCCATTTGTCATGCGGCTTTTTCCTCTGACACATGAAGCATATGCAACAGCTCATGCTGATTCTTCACAAATATGGCGCCTAAACTTTTCAACTCGGCAAACAGGGCTTTGGCTTTTCCCTGAGTGAAATCCCTAGTTTCAATAGGCACTTCGTCAATGATGTATGTTGGTGTTCCCCGCTTCAAAGCCTCTAGGGCGGCTTCCAAGTTCTGCAGGTTGCCAAAACCAAACGGAACCGAAGTCACCACAACAATGTTTGCTTTGCGTATCATAGCCAAATTTGCTTTTTGATTTTTCTCAGTTACAGAAGAAAACGGTGGCTCAGTGGCAACAGGTATTTTCAGAAATTCGGCAGTTGCAAAGTCGGTATCTAACACGTTGAGGACTCCAGCGGTCACGTTGTAGCGTGAATCCGTCAAGATTTTCATTAAAGTGCTTCCAGTTCCAGCGCCACAAATTAAGTGAACAGACAAGGTTTTTGGCTGCTGTTCTTTAGGCTTGGAAATTGGGATAACATAAGGCAAGTCAGTAACTGGATGCCTGTTAACGATAACGTCGATGCCGAAAACATCCGTGATGTTTCCACTTGTTAAAGTCTCAGCTGATTTTCCCGCGGCCACAATTTTCCCATTCTTCAACAGGATTATAGAGTCGCAGTATCGAGCAGCCAAGTTGAAGTCGTGAAAAACACCTACAATCAACAATTTCTTATCAATACACAACTGCTTAAGAAGGTCCATTATCTCCAGTTGGTTGCTTATGTCCAAATGGCTTGTAGGTTCATCAAGCAACAAAATCTTCGGTTGCTGAGTCAAAGCACGTGCAATAATTACACGTTGCCGCTCACCACCACTCAACTCAGTCACTAACCTTTTGGCAAGATTCCACGTTCCAGTGTACTCCATAGCTTGCTTTGCGATAGCCAAGTCTTCTGTGCTCTCTGTTTGAAGCCTTGTCAAGTGTGGCGTTCGACCCATAAGCACAATGTCCAACGCAGTAAAGCTGAAGGTGATTGCGCTGTCCTGCGGAACCACCGCCATGTTTTTGGCAACATCAGCAGTTTTCATCTGGTAAATGTTTGTGTCATCGAGGAGAATTGCTCCTTTACGGGGCTTAAGCACTCTGCTTATGCTTTTGAGCAGAGTTGTTTTTCCTGAGCCATTTGGACCCAGAATCCCTAAGAAAGTGCCAGTTTTAACTGAAAAACACACGTTCTCCAAAATCTGGGTTGAGTCATAGAAGCAGTCCACACCTTCAATCGCCAGATTAACCATGCTTTTTTCTCTCAAAATGCATCTACCCTTTTCTTTCGCCGCAGAAGGAACAAGAAGAACGTAACACCGCAAGTTACAGTTATCACGCCAACAGGCACTTCACCTGGCGACGCTGGAGAAGTCATCAATCTTGCTACACCATCACAAAGAACTAGAAAAGAAGCGCCCATGAGCACTGAAGCGGGAAGCAAAATCCGGTGGTCAGGACCAACCAAAAGCCTAGTCAAGTGAGGAATCATCAAGCCGATGAAGCCGATTAATCCGCTGATTGAAACGGCAGCGGCAGTCATGAAGGCGCCAGAAATCAACAGGATAAATTTTGACCGTTCTAGGTTTACGCCTAAGTGTTGAGCTTGGTCCTCACCCAAGGTGAGCAAATTCAAGTCACGTGAATAAAGATAAGTAATGACTATTCCAACCACGACAAAGGGCAAAATGCTCAGCAAACCTGTCCACGTTACGCGACTTGAGCTTAAGCTTCCGATTATCCAAAAAGTTAAGTGACCAAGTTTATCGCCTGCGATGGTCTGCAGGTACGTTATTAGGGCTAGCTCAAAAAGTCCCACAGCTAGGCCGGAAAGCAGCAGGGTTGTTATGGGAACTCGTGAACCGACTCGGGAAATAGAGTAAACTAAGAGCACCGAGAAAATGCAGCCGACGAAGGCAAAAACGGGGATGGTGCTGGCTCCCAGAAAAGAGGAACCGACTCCAAGCACAATGGCGATGGCTGCTCCTAAGGCTGCACCTTGTGATGCGCCGATAACGAAGGGGTCAGCCATGGGGTTTCTAAACATGCCTTGGAATACTGTGCCTGAAGCGGCTAGTGCTGCGCCAACTATGGCGCCACATAAAATTCTTGGCAACCTGATGAGGATTATTATGGATTGTTTGTCCATTTGGAACTGGGTGAGATTTACGAAGTCTCCTATGCCAGGTATGTTTTTGAGAAGTATCTGGGTGATGTCTTGAAATGGAACTTGGGTAAACCCGAAGTTAAGAGAAAGAAAAACTGTGGCTATAAAGAGAAGTATAAGCAGGACTATGTGGGTCTTCCATCGGGAAACTCGTTCTAAGTGTGCTGGTTTTTTGCCTGCGCCCAATTACGCCTTCTCCATTGCTGGGAATTGAAAAGAAAAGAAGAAAGGAGGTATTATGGTGTTGCGGTGTAGCTTCCGAAGATTTCAGGGTGGATAATTTTTGCCAGTATTTCCAGCGCATCTACTTGCCGTGGTCCAGGTTGGTTAATCATGTCGCCGTTTATCGTGTACATCACATTGTTCTTCACAGCGTTTATGGTGTTCCAGCCAGGTCTGTTTGCTACGTCAGCGAAAGTGCCCCAGAAATCTGTCACGCCCATGGAGCTGGGGAAAATTATCACATCGGGGTTTTGTTCTATTATGGCTTCTGAACTGACTATAGGATAAGCTGTGGTTGCGTTTCCGAATATGTTTTGTCCTCCTGCAAGGTAGATTAAGCCGTCAATGAACGTGGCTTGACCAACGCTCATGTAGGGGTCACTCCAGATTTCATCGTAAACTTTGGGTCGGGTTGTGGCGTTTGCTACTGCGTTAACTACGACGTCAATTCTCTGTTGCAGACTATTCACTAAAGTGGTAGCTTGGGCTTCATGGTTTGTTGCTTTGCCAACCAAGATGATGTTTTGGAGGACACCATTGAGGTCAGTGGGATTGAGGGTTAAAACTTTGTATCCTAAGCTTCGAAGCTGGTCTGCAGCGTCTGAGCTTCCTAGGGATGCAAGAACAAGGTCAGGGTTCAGCGCGACTATAGGCTCAATTGCTGGGCCATAATAGCTTCCGATGCTGGTCATGTTGCCTGCTTCAACCCAAGCTGAGAAGTTGTAGGGGTAATTGCAGTAGTCGGTTACGCCTACGACGTTGTCTTCTGCGCCGACAGCGAAGAGGATCTGGGTGTTAGCTGGTGCCAACGACACTATGCGTTGTGGATAAGCATTGAGAGTTACCGTTGCACCGGTGTTGTCGACAAGGGTTATGGGTGAAGCTGAGGGGCTAGGCGATGGACTTGGCGTGGGTGCACTGTTGTTTTGTCCTGAGTAAAGCAGAACCGCACCAACTGAAGCCACAACTAAAACCGCGATTACAGCTAAAACTATGAGGTATAGTTTGTTTTTTGCCATTTTTCGTCACATCTTTTGTGATTAGATGGATTATCCAACCTTCTCTATGAATATAAGAGTTTCCGAGAAAAGCAAGTAAAGCGATTTGTGATAAATAGGCAAATTTTGGGCTAATTTTTGGGCTCTCGCGTAAAACTTAAGAATCTCTCGCCGTATGAAATGCTTTGATAACCATGAAATCTGAAACAGCACCACCATTACTGAAGTTCCTTGAAGAAAACGGCATAACCCTTCAAGACCTCATTGATACGGCACTTGAGTTTTATGTGCCCCATCCAGGAGTTGAAACAAAAGAGAAAGCCACCGAGATGCTTCAAGAAGAATTCCTGGATGCCCTCACAGACGTAAACATTGCCACTTTGGAGGTTATGTGTTTCCGAGCGCAGGCAGACGCTGAAGCAGGATTGATTCCAGGCTTAACACGGGAAAGATTTATGGGTCGTCCAGGATTGGTGGCTGATGAGTTAATGGGATTAGCCATAGCGAATTATATTGCTGGTGTTAAGGGGATTTTTGAGTTTACCCGATTTGACCAGGCGAAGCCGGGAATTTTGAAGAAACTTGGCGCAATCACGAACGATGGCATCGGCGGATTGGTTGCCGGGGTTTCTTCGAATATGTACACTCGAGCGTTCAGAGAAGCAGCCAAAGAGCCACAAAAGTGACTTTTTCCTTTAAGGTGCAATGGTTAACGGAACTGCTGCTCGAGCAAACTTATACCCCCCCTATTTATAGATTCAACTTTAAAGTAGACCCGCATTTGTCAATGAGATAACTTTTCGCTTGTCGGCTCTTGGCAGTCTAGTCTCCTTGCATAAGAATTGAAATGCCAAATGAGCTGCTGGTTCAGCTAGAAGGTTTGCTGGGGCTCTGGTGGGCATAAGGTTGTACCATAAAATTATATAGTTTCGTTGTTGAGGAGATTAAACAAGTTGAAACATCATGGTTCAGGCGAAACTTTGTGTCGTCACGCATACTTTTCTGCCCCATGTAGGCGGCATAGAACGAGTCGTATACGAACAGGGCAAACGATTATGCAAGCAACAGTTTGAACTTATGGTGTTGACGCATAGGAACTACACCGACAAGAACTACGTTTACGACGGCATACCAGTCAAATGCTATGATGCGCTAAATATTGGGTTTAGGCTGGGAATTCCCTACCCCATCCCAAACGTTACCAGCTACAAAACCTTTCTAGAAGCAGTCAAATCCAGCGACCTCATACACGCCCATGGGCACCCGTATTTGTCTTCGCTTGCCGTTGCGAAGTTAGCCAAAAGGTACCAGAAACCGTTCGTGCTTACCCAACATAACACGTTCATAGACTACAAAGGAATCTGGAACACGGTTGAAAATCTAAACGATCACTACGTTGGAAAACAAGTTCTTAAAAGCGCAGACAAAATAGTTGTCATAAGCAACGCAACCAAGAACTACGTGTTAAGTTTAGGAGCTCAACCTGAGAAAGTGGAGGTTGTTTATAACGGAGTTGACTTAGACAGATTCAAGCTTCTGCCAACCGCGAGAGAAGAAATTAGAAGAAAACACGGCATCCCTCAAAACGCAGTCGTCGCCGTGACGGTACGAAGGCTCGTGTACAAGAATGGAATTGACACGATGATAGAAAGCGCAAAAATTGCCATCCAAACTAATCCTGAATTGGTTTTTCTGGTGATAGGTAAAGGTCCAGACCTTGTCGCCATCAAAGCACAAATAGAAAAACTTGGGATTAGCCGCAAATTCATACTTACAGGCTTTGTCGCTGACAAAGATTTAGCGTCTTACTACAACGCTGCTGACCTTTTTGTTTTACCCTCCAAGTCAGGCGAAGGTTTGCCTTTGGTGGCGCTGGAAGCTATGGCTTGCGGCTTGCCTGTAGTAGCCACAAATGTTGGCGGTATAAAAGAAGTCTTGGTTAATGATTACGGTAGACTCGTGCCGCCTAACGCTCCGAAAGCTATGGCGGAGGCAATAGGTGAATTCGCCCACGTTGAACGCTCAAACACCAAAGAGAACCTGCGGAGAATTGTGGAGAAGAGGTTTGGTTGGGCTGCAAATGTGGACAAAATGGTTAAAATATACGAAGAATTATTTAATGTTAACTAAAGTATATAGGCTCTCAAGCAAGGGAAGCTGCAACACGTGACATCGAAGGTAAGTATGGTCTCGGTAGTAATTCCAACACTCAACGAAGCAGGAAACATCCGCGAGTTACTGGCAACTATCGAAAGGGAATTGGCTTTTCCCAAAGAGATAATTGTTGTGGATGGAAACTCTACCGACGGCACTCTGGAAATAGTTAAAGACTCCAATTGTAAGCTCATCGTTGAGCCCAGACGTGGCTATGGTCTTGCTCTCAGAATAGGCATGAAGCACGCGAAAGGCGACGTTGTGATTATGGTTGATGGCGATGGAACCTACGAGCTAAAACACGTTAACCGTTTGCTCGAAAGGATGATGGAAACCGACGCCGAATTATGTCTGGCAACGCGGATGTATGACCCCAACAAAGCCATGGGATTCATGAATTTTGTCGGCAACAAAGTAATCACCTTCTGCTTCAACATGCTCTACAAACAAAACTTCAGCGACACCCAATCAGGTTTTAGAGCAATATCTCGTGCTGCCATCGAAAAATCAGAATTCAAAGAAACCGATATGGCATTCGCCACTGAAATGCTCATAAAATTCTCCAAGAAAGGCTTCCGAATGGTAGAAATTCCTTCAAACTACAAAATCAGAAGATACGGCAAACCCAAACTCAGACCATTTAATTCGGGAATCGAAATTTTCGCCACCATGCTCAAGGGACTGAGAGCGTGAGAGCATAGGAGAAATAATTAAAAACCTAAGCCGAACCCTCAATTTTAGAAATGACAAAAACAGTTTCGCGGTTGCTGTGGCAATTGCGCTTGTGCTTGCGTCAGTTCTGTTAGGGTACTATTATGTGGCAATCAGACCTGCCCAAAACGAGTACATGACAGTTTACTTGCTTGACACCCAAAAGAAAGCCGCCAACTATCCTGAACTGCTGGTTAACGGCGAAAACAGCACCTTTAGCGTTTACGTTGAAGTGGAAAACTACAGGAACACAACCCAAGACTGCCAAGTTCAAGTTAAAGTAACCAGCAACATGAACCCGTCATTTCCAGTGCCCATAAACTCAACCCAAACTTTCAGCGGAACAGTGCAGAACGGAGTTGTATGGGAGAATTTAGCCACGTTATCTTTGAATCAGGCTGGAAAGTACTTGGTGGTTTTTGAGCTTTGGACAAGTAAAGCGGGAGTTTTTGAGTTCAGCGGCGACTTTTGCGTTTTGAACGTGCAAGTTGTGGATAAAGCAGTATCCAGTTAAGATTGCTGGGTTTTCACTGCGTAGTTTTCTTCGGTGCTTATTCGGTGAACATTGTTGTATGCACAGAAAGGTATGACCTTCAGGTTTGGAGTCACGTAGTGTATTACGCATCGGCGAACGCGGTTCACATCAAAAGTGTGGGGGTCCATGAAAGCCATGCAGCCCAGCAGGAAAATTCGCCTCCGCAAAGGACCAAGGGACTGGTAGCTGGGAGAAATGTGCATCTTCAAAATCGCTTTTGTCAAGGTGAAAATGCCCACTTCCTTGGTGACGAGAAGCATGTTTAACGACCGCATGGAGGCCATGAACAGCGCTAACAGAAGCGAGAACTTACCTTTGGACTCTACATTCTGCGCCGTCTTTAGTACACTTCGGAAGAACTTATCAAAGTTCACAAAGTGGTTAATTGGGATGATTTTTCCGCTTTTGGAAACGTACATCCAGTTTACGATGCCACAGTGCGGACTGCAAGAGAACAGGGGCCACGGTTTCTTCATGAATTTGCGCATTATCTTTATGGGCGAAGTCATCACTGACATGGGGAAGAAGTCGGTGGTTTTTATTTCGCCGTTTAGCTGGCTTTCAACTTCTTCTGCGAAGCGCCAGTCACGCCATGCTTCTTTGAAGGGGTTGTCGGTGGCGCGTCCCGTGAATGCGATGGGTTGGAAGATTAAGCCGCGGATTATGTCTGAGTTTTTTGCGGCGAATTTTATGATTTTTCCAACTTCTTTGTCGTTGAAGCCGCGCATCAGGGTGGTGACTAAGATGATTTCCATGTCGAGTTTGCGGCAGACTTCAATGGCTTTGTACTTGTATGCAAGCAGTTTTTTGCCTCTGACTTTTTCGTAGAATTCATCGTGGAAGCTGTCAAACTGCAAATATACAATGTTTAACCCGTTCTGTTTGAGTTTAGCTGCTACTTCGGGGTTTTCAGCTAGGTGTATGCCGTTTGTTGCCAGTATAGTCATAAATTTTAGCTCGTGTGCGGCGCCTATGATTTCGTGCATGTCTTCGCGTTCTAGAGGTTCGCCGCCTGAAAACAGGATGGCGGGTGGTTTAGGGTTGCGTTGGCTTAGGAACGTTAGCATGTTTACGAGTTCGTCTTTGGTGGGTTCATATTCTACCATGTGGTCAGAGAAGGTTGAGAAGCAAACTGCGCATCTGAGGTCGCATTTTTTGGTGACGTCAATTACGCCTATGACGGTGCTGGAAACGTGGCTGTCACAGGATTGGCAACTGTCGGGGCAGTCTGCGGGGTTGGCAGAGAAGTTTGATTCTTTGAAGTACTTGAAGAAGTCATAGTTCTCCGTGAAGTTGTAGATGTCTTGGCTTTGCCAGTGGGTAGCCGTGAAAGTTCCATGTTCTTTGCAGTGTTTGGTGATTAGGATTTTGCCGTCTTTTCCCGTTAATTCGGCGTCGATTATTTTGTTGCATTCGGGGCAGATGCTTTTGGTTTTTTTCAAAGCAAACCACCAATTACGGTAGAAAGTGCCTCAATTATCAGCGATAGCGGTAGCAGCATCATGGTCATGGTGACTAAGCGTTCGTATTTTCTTACGTTGGTGATTGTGGTTTCTGAGGTTACGAGGCGAATTGACGAGTAAATGAGAAGCGCGCTCCAGAGCAGTATGAGGGGTAAATAGTATATGCTGAAGTTGCCCAAGAGGTAAGGTAGAGGGGCAAGTACACCGCAGGCGCTAAAGAAGAAGGCGCCAATTTTGACTGCGTTGCTGTTGCCGACTTTTAGGGGAAGCGTGGGGTAGCCGACTTTTGCGTCGCCTTCGCGGCTTAAGACATCTCTTAGGACGTTACCGCCGATGGTTCCGAAGGCTATGGGGTATAGGCTTAGGGAGATTAGGCTTATGTTGTTGAAAATGGTTGCTTCGCCGTACAGGAAAGCTGTGCCAGTTAAAATTCCCATTAAGGTGTTAGCGGCGAATCCTGATTTTTTCTTGATGAGTGCGGAGTAGATTAGAAGTAGGATGGAGTCTACAAGGAGGATGGTGAAGCTGAGGGGGTTTATCAGGGCTGCAAGAATCAGGCCAGTTGCGAAGAGGAGCGCAGAGATGGTTACCACTTGTTTTAGTGATAGTGCGCCTGATGGGATGGGGCGCTGGGGTTTAATGATGGCGTCGCTTTCTTTGTCGAAGTAGTCGTTTATGGCGAAGCCTGCTGAGGCTATGAACGCCATTGAAAAGAAGGTTAACAGGGCGATTTCGAGGTTTATGGCGCCTTTTGTTATTGCTAAGGCTGTGAGGAGTGCGAGTCCACCTGTCATCATCCAGTATGGAAGCCTTAGAAGGGCTAGGAGTCCTTTTGCGGGTGTTTTGCTCATAGCATTTTCCTCTCAGCGATTAAGGTTCGCAGGTGGTCTTCAAGGCGCACTTTTGGAGTCCAGTTGAGTTCTTTTTTGGCTTTGGTTATGTCGAACCAGATGGTGGTGACGTCGCCTTGCCATGACACGTTGGTTGTTGTTACTTTGGTTTTGTTTGTTAGTTTGAGGATTGTGAGCATCATTTTTGCGAGGTCAATTATCTTGGTGGTTTCTCCGAAGCCCAAGTTGAAAGTTTTGCCAACCGCGTTTGTTCCTGCGGCTAAAACTAGTGCTTCGGTGATGTCTGAGACGTGAACAAAGTCTCTGGCTTGTTGTCCAGTGCCTATGATTTCAAGTTTATCAGGGTTCTTTTGGAGTTTGTCTAAAAAGTCGTTTATGACTCCGTGACATCGTGAGCCGTAGACGTTGGCGAACCTGAGGATGGTGATTTCTAAGCCGTATTGCAGGGTGTAGATTTGGGCGTATTGCTCACCAACCACTTTGCTTAGACCATAACATGAGAAGGGGTGGAAGCCGTATTCTTCGGATGTTGGGAATTTTGTTGGGTTGCCGTAGACTGCGGCGCTGGAGGCGAAGAGGAGTCGGGCTTTGTCTTTGCGGGCTTTTTCTAGCACGTTAACTGTGCCGCGTGCGTTGGTTTCGAAGTCTTCGGTTGGGTTTTCCATGCTGTAGGGAACTACGACTTGTGCGGCTAGGTGGTAGATTACGTCGAATTTTGGTAGGGCGAGGAGTTTTTTTAGGTCGAGTATGTCGCCTTTTGTGAATTCGGCTTTTGGGTTGTCTTTGACGTTTTCTAGTTTGCCGCTGGAGAGGTTATCGTATATGGTTACGTTTGCGCCCAGTTCGGTTAGTTTCTTGGTGAGGTGGAAGCCTATGAATCCTGCTCCACCAGTTACGAGTATTTTTTTCCCCTTAAGTTGTGTCATGAAGCCAAACCCACGATAAAGCCTATATCTTATTTGACGCAGTGTTAGGGTATATGTCGAATGCGGATGCTATAAAAACTTTTAGGGATTTGCTCTCTTTCCTAACTATTGTTCCGTTAGCGAAGACTGATGAGTTTGTTTTTACTTCGGCGCGGAATATGTGGCTTTTTCCGTTGGTTGGCGGACTGATTGGGCTGTGTGGGGCTGCGTATTTTGTGGTTGCTGGTTTGTTGCTTGGGTTTTTGTTGGGGTTGGTTAATGTTGTGGTGGTTGTGCCTGTTGGGTTTTTAGTTTCGGTTTTGGCTCCTGCGATGACGTTGGCGTTTCTGCTTGTTTTTACGGGTTTTCAGCATTTTGATGGTCTGGTGGATTTGGGCAACGCCATTGGCATCAAGAAAGTTGAGGATAGGCGTGAGATTGCGCATCGTTGGGTTGTCACGGGGAAGGGTGCG
>CAYGJP010000028.1:0-15668 GCA_964350175.1 uncultured Candidatus Bathyarchaeia archaeon | reverse complement strand
AGTCTCCCCAGTCTTGAAATTCAAGTCTCTCCTGAGACACCTGTGAACATTGGCGAGAAGATAACCGTAATTGTTACAAATTCATCAAGTGGGTTGCCAGTCGAAAATGCTACCGTTTACATTGCCAAGGATAGTATGAGGTTCGAAAAATACACTGACTCTACTGGTAAAGCTGTCTTCGAGTATCTTGGGGAAGTGACGGTGGTTTACGCCGACAAAGACGGAATTAACCCTTCTGATTATGTGGCGATTCCCAAATCGCCCGAACTTTGGGTGAGGAATTATCAAACAGCAATGATAAGTGCAGCATTTGGCGGCTTAGTTAGTGGATTTGCTACATTCATGTTTCAAAGGAATAAAAGCCCCCAGGTTAAGCGGCATAGAGGAAAAAGAAGCTAACCCCAAAAAGCATACTGCCCTGACCAAAACCGACCCTGAAACCAACGCTAGAATCTCGTTAGACTTGGCTCGCGTTTTTGTGCGTTATTGGTTTTCACAGTAAACATCCACAAAAAAGCTTCCTTTGTTACGTAGCGGTCCTCAACCTTCGAGGTTGACGCATGGAAAAAACAGGTTTTAGGACCAAAATTTAGCAGAAAACTGAGGGTATACATCAACTCTGCGCACTATGTTATTTAACAGACGTGTTTCTCGTTAGCTTCCAATTTACGATTTTTTTGGTATCCGTTTTTCTATAGGGATTTCTGTTGAATATGTACCAAATCATGAAAGCGATAACAGAAACGCCCATTATACCAAAAATAAGTGAAATTAAATCAATATACGTTACCACTAGGATACCATTAATTTCGACAACTTCCCAGAGGATTACATTTAGGGCAAACATTCCCATAGCTTGAAGCATACAACTAATGATACCGAGCCAAAAAATCACTCGTTCCATCAACTCTTTACGCGGAAATGGTATCTTCCCTTTAACCATGAAGTATAATAGACCAAAGATGACGAAACCAACAGAACTAAGAACATCAAGCAGTATTTTTGTGTTTTCAGCTATTGGAAGTACCCACACCCCAAAAAAAACTCCAACCCACATTGCAAATATTACTCCGAAAGCTTGCAATGTTCCATGTTCTTCCGTCGTCATTAATTTGCCCTTCTTTAGATATGTGTTGAACGGTTTTAGTTTAATATTTTTCTGTTTTAGAATCGAGGAAAATCTTAAAGTCTGCCCCTCATTTTCGTTTCGATAGAGATATTTTATATTCTGTACACATGAATAACAGAGAGGGGAAAAAGTTGGCGAATTCCGTTTCGTGGGAGAACCGTGTGCTAAATCCAGATGCCTTGGGTGATGCAGAAAAGAAACTTTGGACAGACCTTGAACCTATCCTTATTGAACTGTTAGATGAGCTAAAAACTAATGGAAAGATTGAGATTTCTTTTGTCGCAGCTGAACATGAGCATCTTAAGAGTATTCTTGATAACCTAAATCAGGTAAGTATAAACCATAATTTACTAGTTGGCGCCTTTGACGGGACAAAAAAAATTGTAGAAGCAACCTCTGAGTTTGGTTTCAAAGAATCTGACTTGGTAAATCTGTATTTGCAGACAGCGGTGCTTCTATGTATGTTGAACACTGAGCTCTCCAAGTTGTTGCTACTTTTTCACCTGAAAGGTGTTAGTCATAAGGTATCTAGTTTTAGCAATACTATGTCGCAACTCGCACCCATCGCTTGGCAAAAACTGAAACCTTATGTAGACAGTAATTTTCGCAATTCTCTTGCTCATGGCACATGGGCTTTAGAAAGCAAGGAGGTTGTTCTGTTTGATGATGCCAAACTTGTACCTGTTGAAAAGCTATCTCTAGTAGATTTCATGATTAAGGTAAAGAACCAAAATGTTCTTTTTCAATGTATGGCAAATGTTATTGCTAATAAGAAAAACTCGGGATTCTTTACTTAGTTTGAAGAGGTTCACTCGGTGTCTTATACACTCTTAGCGTTTGTTTTTACGTATTTCTGTAGTAGCCTTTCACAACAGAAGAAAA
Organism: uncultured Candidatus Bathyarchaeia archaeon; assembly: GCA_964350175.1. Lineage (GTDB taxonomy): Archaea > Thermoproteota > Bathyarchaeia > Bathyarchaeales > Bathycorpusculaceae > JADGNF01. The sequence continues at coordinate 13,657 of CAYGJP010000028.1, read as the reverse complement.
ATAAACTCCTGCCCGTCAATTGCTAAGTACCCACTCTAAAGTAACAACGTGATTAAACGCATGGAGCAACTTTTCTTTCTGCAGGTTCTTCTACTCGTCATAAATGGTGTTTCTCTGGTAGTTTTTGGTGTGGATAAGTTGAAGAGTAAAAGGGGCGGTTGGAGGGTTCCTGAATCTAAGCTTTTGTTGGTTGCTTTTTTTGGTCCATTTGGGGCGTTTTTGGGTATGTTGCTGTTTAGGCATAAGACGAGGAAAGTCAAGTTTTTGTTGGTTCCAGTTTTTCTGTTTGTTCAGGTGTTTTTGTTGGTGTATTTTTTGGTTCCCAACGTCGTGAACTTTTTCTGAGCGGGAACGGCAAAAGCGCAGGGGATAGCAGAGCAGTTAGTTCGACTGTAATGTTGATTTTGCAGAAAAACCGAGGGGGGAGGGGGTAGGTGAAACGATAGGGTCCTATCAGAGGTCAAGTTCTGTTATCGTGAAAACTTCTCTCTTTCATTTGCTCGTATAAGTCCGATAATCTAATTACTCCGATTAACTGTAAGAGAATGTTATGTTGCCAATGAAATCTCTATTAGTTCTGTTTTCATATCATCACAATAATACTGAGAAAATCGCTAACGTCTTCGCAAAAGTTCTGGATGCACAAATAAAAACGCCACAGCAAATCAACCCAAAAGAACTTCAAGAGTATGACTTAGTAGGTTTTGGTGCAGGGATAGATAGTGGAAAACACTACCGAGAACTGCTGGACTTTGCCGATGCACTGCCACAAGTCACCGATAAGAAAGCATTCATTTTCTCAACCAGTGGAATTACAGGAGAAAAGAAACTCACCAAAGACCACAAGGCACTCAGAGGAAAACTACAATCTAAAGGTTACTTGATTGTTGACGAATTTCAATGCAAAGGTTTCAACACTAACAGTTTTCTCAAATATTTTGGCGGAATAAACAAAGGTAGACCCAACGAGGAAGACCTCAAGCATGCGGAAGAGTTTGCCGAGAGCTTGAAGCAGAGCTTGCAGACTTGAATCATGAAAAATCGACATGTTGAGGGCAAACATCCGTCAAAACACACGTATCTGTTTGTTGCTGCCTGCACAACCAAGGCACAACCAAACCAGACCCAAACCAAACCCAAACAACAAAACACAACCCACCACACAAACCCCAAGAAGTAGATGTGTATAGCAACCAAACTACAACTACATCTAATCAAAAAAACAAACAACCAAACCAACAAAACCAACGTATCTGCTTTTTTCTTTCTGCACAACCAAAACAAAACCCAAAAAACCAACAAAAAACAAAACACAACCCACAAAACAAACCCCAAGAAGTTGATGAAAACAAGCAACCAACCCATCAACAACAACAAAACAAAAAACAACCCAAACAACACCCACAAAAAACAAAACCATTTAGAACCAGAACCACCATTACTTGACCCCAACAGCAACCAAAACAACCGAGACCAAAACCCATGATGCAAACAAAAATGTTCGAAGTCGGCATGCTCCAAACCAACTGCTACATAGCAAACTGCACAGAAACACGGGAAGCCATCATAATCGACCCAGGCTTTGGGAGTTCACTTGAAGCTGAAGAAGTCTTCACACACCTGAACTGGAACGGCTTAAAGCTAAAGTTCATCGTGAACACGCATGGGCATCCTGACCACAGCTGCGGAAACGCCACCATCAAAAAAACCTTCAACGTCCCCATCTGCATACACGAAGCAGACGCCTACATGCTCGGCGAAACAGGCAAAACAACAGCACGCTACTTCGGCTTCAACTGCGTCTCACCCCCAGCCGACATCCTGCTGCACGAAGGCGACTCTGTCAAATTCGGAAAAACCAACCTCAAAGTTCTACACTCTCCAGGCCACAGCAACGGAAGCATAATTCTCATAGGCGAAAACGAAACCTACACAGGCGACACCCTCTTCTCAGGCTCCATCGGACGAACAGACTTCCCCGCAAGCTCCAACAGCGCCATGCAACTATCCTTGAAAAAACTGCTACAGCTACCCGACAACCTCATGGTTTATCCCGGACATGGACCAGCATCAACTATGGGCGAGGAAAAGCAGGCCAATCCGTTTTTAATTAATTTATAACTTCTTAGTTTTCACCGTTTTTGTTCTGTTTTGTAGATTTGTTCTACAGGTGTTCAGTATTGCGTCGTGTGACATAATATTTAATAGAATGGCGCGGACACCTACAATCGAGAGCGCGTCATCATGCCCCAATTTCCCCGTAAACCCTCTTTATCAGGCTTGAAAAGTTTCAAACTTAACTTACATTTAAAGAAACGCAAGCCTGAGCAACAAATCCCGTTGCCTGCGTCTAAGCCTATTCCACGGGGACTCAAAGTCATCGAAAGATACCCCTTATACGAACCCTTTTCCCATGTTGTTATTGTGCAGAACCCCAAAACAGGGGAACACAAATACATCTTAGATGAACTCCAACTTGACGTTCTGGAAAGAGACGTTTACCACCGAATCTTAGACGTGCTCCTTGCCGAAATTGAATCGCCCAAAGAAGAAATTGCTGACCCACGCAAATTCTTCGCTGAAGCCGCCAAACGAATAGTTGACAAATACCGCATAAGCCTCGGCTGGCTCCCCGACGTTTCATGGTACAAAATCCTCTACCACGCAGAACGCGACCTCGTTGGCTTCGGCAAAATCGACTCCCTCATGCGAGACCCAAACATCGAAGACATCAGCTGCGACGGAGTCAACAAACCCGTCTACATCTGGCACAGAAACCACGAAAGCATCGAAACCAACCTGCAATTCGAAAGCGACGAAGTCCTCGACAACCTAGTCGTTAAACTTGTGCACATGGCGGGAAAACACGTCAGCAGCGCCTTCCCCATAGTTGACGCCTCTTTGCCAGGCAAACACCGATTGGCTGTGGCTTACAGACGTGAAATTACGCCCTTCGGTACAGCATTCACCATCAGAAAATTCCGCGAAGACCCCTATTCGATAATTGACTTAATCAACATAGGCACCTTCTCCGAAGAAATGGCAGCTTACCTGTGGATTTGCCTAGAAAACCGCGCCTCCGTTATGGTTCTGGGTGGAACCGCAGCAGGCAAAACCACCGCCCTCAACGCACTTGGCTGCCTAATCAAGCCTGGAAACAAAATAATGACCATCGAGGAAACCGCCGAACTCAACCTGTCCCATGAAAACTGGGTTTCCCTTATCGCACGCCAAAGCTACGGGTTAGGTGGAAGTAGCGTAGGCGAAGTTGCCCTCTTTGACCTTGTGAAAACCTGCATGAGGCACCGACCTGACTTGATGATAGTGGGTGAGGTTCGAGGTCAAGAAGCCTACGTTCTCTTCCAAGCCTTAGCCACAGGTCACGGTGGCATGTGTACCATGCACGCTGAAAACCTTGATTCGGCAGTGAAGCGTTTAACGCAGAAACCCATGGAAATCTCCCCTGCTTACATCCCATTGATGAACATTGTGATGTCGGTGCAGCGGGTTCACCTCATCAAGAACGGCGAAAAGAAAGCTTTCAGGCGTGTGCTTTCAGTTAACGAGATTGCTGATTACGAAAAATACGTGCATCCTTTCAAGTGGGACCCAGTTAAAGATGAGCAGATAATGTCTCTGGATAACAGCGTGCAGGTAAAGACGATTTCCGAGCGGCTTGGATTAACCACTCAGGACGTGCTCACCGAGATGAACAGGCGCAGAGATGTCCTGCATTGGATGAAGTCAAAGAACATACGCAGCTACAAAGAAGTAGCCGCAATCATCGCGGAGTACTACGCACGACCCAAACAGTTCTACGACAAAATCATGGCAGGAGAGGAGGTCAAAATAGTTGGCGCTTCTAAAAACGCTTGAAGCCCTGTCTTTCCGCCTCTTCGGACGCATAGCTCCAATATTTCTGAAACGGGTTTACCAGTTCAAAGCTCCACTGGAGAAAGGTCTGGTCAAAATTTACCCTGAAACCTACGTTTCCTTAATGTTCTTCGTAGCGTTGTTGACCGTTCCAATATCTGTGGTGGCGGCCGTGATTGCGCTGTCCTACAATTTTCTTCCGTTACTAGTTCTGTCTCTTTTACCTCTCTTCGTGATGGGCGGTTTTATAGCGATACCCTTGTCTAAAGCCAGCGACCGCGCATCCAACTTGGAACGGGAAATGCCCTTCGCAGCCGCCTACATCAGCGTCATGGCTTCAGGAGGTATAGCACCCTACACCAGCTTCAAACGACTATCCGAAGTAGAACTCATGCCTGCAATGCGGGGCGAAGCAAGAGAAATCATGAAAGACGTCGAAATCTTCGGTGTCGACCCACTCACAGCTCTAGAGCAAGCCGCTAAGAAGACGCCGTTGGACATATTCAAGGATTTTCTGGGCGGTTACGCTTCAACCGTCATCATCGGCGGAGACATCGGACACTTTCTAGAACGCAAAGCCGAAGACATATTCAAAACCCGCGCTCTACGCGTTAAGGCAGCCGCCGAACGACTCGGTATGCTGCTGGAAACCTTCATCATAGTCATGGTTATGATGTCGCTGTGTTTCTACATCATGTTCGCCGTGGACCAGATTAGTTCCACTGGGGGTTCGGGGGCATCATTGTACACTGGCATAATCATGTACACTTACGTGTTTACCCCTATGCTGTCAATGTTGTTCGTCTATTTGGCGCACAGCATGCAGCCCAAAACGCCAGTCGTCGAAATGCGTCCTTACAAAGTGTTTGGCGTCTGCAGCGTATTCGCTATAGTTATCTTCATGTTGCTCACCAACTTCATGGGTGCCATCCCGCTTCCACTGTTCAGTACACTCCCCGAACTGGGTGTTGACATGCCCGTAGCCGTTGCTATCTCTCTGTTCGTCTCGACAGCACCAGCAGCCGTTGTGCATATCCGCTTGGCAAAAAAGAAGAACAGCATGGAGCAAGGTGTCAACAGCTTCCTCCGAGACCTAACCGAAGTCCGAAAAACAGGTTTGTCGCCTGAAAAATGCATCGAAAGTCTCTCCAAACGCGACTACGGTGCTTTCACCAAGGAACTTCGCAAAATCAGCTCCGAGATTTCTTGGGGCATCCCCGTGAAGAAGGTGATGATGGATTTCCTTAAGCGAACCCGAAGCTGGATGGTGCAGCTAGTAATGTTTCTTCTAGTCGAAACTATAGACGTCGGCGGCGGCACCATAGCTATGATTGAATCGCTAGCCAGATTCAACAACTTAACGCAGGAAGTGGAAAAGGAAAAGAAAATGTCCGTTCGCCCCTACGTTATGATGCCTTACTTAGCGTCCATTTTGCTCGTGGCAACCACTATTATGATGATGAGTTTCACCACTGGTTTCGGTGCCAGCACACTAGGCGGGGCAGCTCCAAAAGATACCAGCGCTATGACCATGATATTCATAACATCCGTGATTTTCCACAGTTATCTCATAGGCATAGTTGCTGGAAAAATAAGCGAAGAATCCATCTCCGCAGGCTTCAAACACGCAGCCATACTCGTAGTAATCGCGGTGATAGCAGCCAAAGTTATTCCGCAATTCGTGCAGTTCTGATAGGAGCGAAAAAAACACGCGAACCAATCAGCCACAAAAAAAGAACTTCTGTCGAGATAACCGAGCGGTCAGCCCAGCAATTTCCACAGTCATCGTAACCAGTGCCGTCATCGTTATGGTTCTCGTGGCAATGGTTTACACCAACAACTTCCTAAACGTTCGCATGGCGGAGAACGAGTTCAGCACCAACAAACAGTTTATGCTTACCACTGGACTCCAAATCGACGACATCGCTTGGACTCTGGGGCGCACCCAAACTGTTCGCTACTCAACGCGTTTCGCTCAAGTAAAATTTGAGCCTCTTGTGATGGATTATTCAGTTGAAATCAACAACGGCAGTGGCTGGACACGCCTTGATTGCCTCTTCCAAACTGGAATAATACTTTTCAACATGCCTACAAACGCCTACACGCTGGGTAATGATTATCTCGAACGCATTTTTCCATCTTCAACAGAGTCCTTTCTACTAAATGGGGCATCAGCTCCAGTAAGCCACGTTTACGTCATGGAAAAATTACCAATGGCCGCTGGGAACTTCACAAGAGTCGTGGTTGCGCCTTCCATTCGGATGCTGAATTCTACCATAGGCTCCCAAAACTACGTCAAATTCTATTTGCCCATGCTTGAAGATGGCACCAACCTCGGGCTTTCTCAATCCGTCACGTTAACAGGCAAAAACGTCACCCAATACGTCTTTAGCGGGGTCAGCCAAGTTCGATTCACAGTTAATTTTCCCCAGGCATCTCAAGGATTCGATTCAGGTTTTTTCCCGTTCGACAAGCAATACCTCCAATTTGACTATTACCAACACACAGTTGAACTGGCATTCAATTCTGTCGTCGAATTGTACATTGGAGAGGTGGCTGTCTCGCTGGGACTGCACATTTAACATGGCGGTGATGATGGTTGGCACAAGTTACTATTGAATACATGATTCTCATACCGCTCCTGATTATGCAGATATTCCTCTTTCCCTTAACCGTCGGCTGGATAATGGACACTTGGGTGGATTCGCGCAGGTCATTGGCGCTTGAGGAATCCGCCAGCCACTTGGGCAGTTCCATTCAGCAGATTTACTTCTCTTTAAATCACGAGTCGATATCCGCTGGTAATCTGACAAGCAAATTAGGTACTCAACCTTTCATTGAAGGCTATCCATACCGTGGAAACGCCACGCTACGGACCATTTTAGACCCAGCTTTCAACAGCAGCAAAATTCTTGATGTCACCCTGAAGTTGATCGGTCTTGAAATTTCAGCCACAACCTCAGTTACGCTGGGGCAGAATATTGAATGGTGCAACTCAACCTTCACCAGCAACTCCACTCAGGCATGTGTGACGGCTGAGAAATTCTCGAACGGCACTATATTGTTGTATTTCGGGGTAAGAACCTAGCGGAGGAAAAGAACTTTGGCAAGTACAGCAGTTGATCACATGGTTTCCATCACTATCTTTCTAGCTGCGATACTGCTTTTCACGAGTCTTTTCAGTCAAACTATCCAAACCGCCGTTGTCTATCAGGAGCATAGAGCAACCGCCACCAAATGCAGCGACGTACTTGACAGCATCATGCTGAACCCGGGCAACCCAATTTACTGGGGGCTGAGCAATTCCACTCCTACAAACTTTGGGCTGCAAGACCCTGAGTTTACCCAGTACCAGCTTAGCCCCTTCTCGCTTATGCGTTTGATGTCTTCAACAGGTAATCCAGTTTACTATCCGAAAACTGGTTTAACCTACAGCAACTTAACCATGGGTTTTGGGCAGTCCCTCTACGTTCCCTATAGCAAACTCGTTAACTATTCAACTGCTTTGATGCTGATGGGGTTAAACGGCACTTACGGTTTCAGTCTAACTTTGACGCCTGTTGTGACCGTTACAATAAAAGAAGTTCAGTCTAATCCGTTGAATTTGAGAATAAATGTTGTAGGTTCCGGCTTCCCCTTAGCTGGTGCAGTGGTGAACTATTGTTTCCTTAAGGTTACAGGGAGAGACCAAGGTTCCTACCCCGCATACACGGTTAGCTACGATAACGTTACGTTGGATACTGCAGGCTCAGCATACGTAAGCTTCCCAGATTTTGATGAAACCGAGTACTCCTACGTTTTAATTGCATACGCTCACCTATGCGGATTAACAGGCATAGGTTACCATGAGAACGTCCGTTATGACGAGAGCTACGTGGTTCCTTTCGTTTCCAACTTTGAAACAGGCGAAGTTCTTCTGGCACACAGCTGGGATTTGCACGCAGGCGAGAATCCTGCTGCGATAGCTTACAACGCCACTTTCGTTTTGTTAAGTGAAGATTTTACGCTCCGCGAGATGCCTCTAGATAATGAAACTGGAAAAATCGTTGGTATGCTAAACTACGGCCAAGACCCGCAGCACGCTTATGCTAATTTGACCATAAACACCAGCAGCAGCGGCATCCTCATCGTGACGTACAGCAAAAGCAACGTGGAAAACGGCGTCGTAGTTATGCCCTGGGGCTTGAGTTCTTTGGCTTTTCCAGTTACTTTCGGGGGAGACCCGCAAAACCAAGAATGGGTAGCTACCGATATTCGGCAAGTCACTGTAAATGGCATTGCGTATCAGGCGAAACTTTCCCTTTGGAGTACGAAAGGTAAACAGGTGATTGGCTAATGATGCGCACAATCGAAGTTCTCATTGTAATCATAATAATCGCAGGCGCCTTCATGGCCTCTTCTTATTTTGCGGTGCTACCTTGGCCCCGTCAGGTTTCACCCATAAACCTTAGGCGTTTAGCGCTAACTACGATGCAGACTTTGGATTCGAACTATGACTTGAGCCGAGCAGCATTTGATGAGGGAAACGCGACGCTTTGGAACGGGTTACATGTGGCTCTTTCTGCTTCTTTGCCGCCCAACGTGCTTTACAACTTGACGGTTTACGAAGTGAACAGCGGCCAAAACGGCGCCACCCTCTACACGGACCTGAAGTCTGTTTCGAACGCGGAAAGTTTAGGCGTAACTTCTGATGCGTCTTCGTATTTGGTGGCTTCGGCTAACGTGACTTTTGATGTTAGCCCTGAAAAGATAGGTGAACGCAGCGGCGGCGTAACTCTGTACATACTGAACTGCAGCGACGCAAACAGCTGGTGGACGGTCGGTTACACAGCCAACAGTTTGGCAACCGACTTGTACAGATTGTTGTCGCCTTTCTTTTCGCGAACCATTATGGTCCAAAGCACTGCACAACTCGGTCAAATATTGAATGGGTCTGCGCTTGCGGGTGAAACGCTTCAGAACGCTGTTGTCATAAATACCTGTGGCGAGGCTGTGCCGATTCCGACAGGTTACTACGCGACCCCTGGGGTTGGGTATGACTCTAGCAGTAGTTCTTATGCTTTGTATTGTTACACTTTGGGTCAGAGGGTTTTGCAGTACAATTGGACTTGGGCAAGCATTGTCGGTTATCCGTTGTACTATGTGGGAAACACAGGCCAGTTTCCAAGCGCTCAAAATAATTGGGGCATCTATGGGATGATGCAGGTGGGTCCAGCTGGACTCAACGCTTTTCTACAAGGCTTAGACAACCAGACATACACCTACAATGCAACATCTATAACTGGAAGCCCTTCGGGGGTAATGTACCTGTCCAGTCAGGCGGTAGACGACTGCAACTACTATGGCATTTATCCTTCACCGTATCAGACAGCCACCAGAGCTTTACCGACCTACATAATAAACATGTATAATCTGAACGTTACAACCCGCGTTTTTGGCGCAGTTGACGGCTGGAACCCTGGCGCGGTTTACCGCCACACTGTAATGGAAAATGGCGTAACCCTTTTCAGAGGTGGTTTCCTAGCTTTGGGCGTAACCCGAACCCCTGACATCCGACTTACCGCATTGGGGCTTCTTAGTGATTACAAACCTCGACTGTATGCTTCTGGCTACACTGCTCAGGGCACTTCACGTTTGGTAGTTTTGCAGCTTGGTTTAGTGGGAGGCGTGTAGAAACGAACAACAAAGGTCAATTCTCCATAATTGCTGCTTTGTTTGTCGCTGTCATTCTCGTATCCTCCGTTATGGTGACTTACTCTTCGATACGCTACAATTCCTTTCAGAGTGAACCGCAAGCCCTAAGCGCCATAGACGAAACCAACTTGGCACTGAAACAAGTCATAGGCTTCACTGTAGGCTACTACGGTTCAGTTCTGCAGGTCACGGGAAACTCGTCTTACGCCCGCGCCCTAGCCACGAACTACCTGGACAGCGGTTTAGAAAACATAGCAGACATCAGACCCGAATGGGGTAGCTCTTTCTCCGTGAATAATTTAGAGTTGAGCACTAACTGGTTCACGAACTATAGTTTCAGCGAGGGAAACATAACCGTCACGTACGCTTTGACTGGGTTAGGCATAAGCGGCGTCACCTATTCCACTTCCTGCAGGTTGGAAGTGCATATTCCACAGTTCTTTTCCAGTAGCCAAATATGCTTGAGCGTGTTTAAAGATGAAAACAAACCCCTGAACGATTTGAGTAAGCAGAACTTCAAGTTTTACCGTTACCAATATTCTAACTTGACGTGGGAGATGGTAGCTCCAACTGAAGAGCCCTTGTCTTTTGCGAACGGCACATACCTGATTAACGTTCCGCCAGAAATTAACCCCTATTCTTATGCCATACAAGTGGCAGACACGAGGGGCATAACTGTGGCAGCTTCCTCTTTTAGCCATTACACCGCATCCTTGCTGTTTAACAGTACCTACGCGGAAGGCGACTACGTGGACAATTGCATCTCAAATGTCGACTCTTCTTTAGACAAAGGTTCGCACAGTAACTTTGCAGCGCAGCAAACTAGCCCCGATAATATCTACGATGTTCTAACTGAAGGAACCGTTGGTACAGTAAGCCAAGATTATTCTCCTTCAGCTTGTGTTCCGCTTAACTCAACAACGCTTATTTCTGGTAACCTATCTAATTTATTGGAAAATGATTCCGTTCGTATGAGTTTTAGGAGTCATTCTTCATTGTACTATCAGGGACAGTACACTACGATTGGGTATGATAATGCAAACAGCACCCAGTTAACTTCTCAAGGCACATCAATTCAGTGGAAGCATACAACGGGGATAAGTACAGACAGACTTCTGATTGTGACTATAGACGTATTCAATAGTGGGACACCGACTACCGTGACAAGCGTGAATTACAACGGGGTGCCACTTACGCAAGTGAGTACCGCACTATACTCTGTCAATCCGCAGATTAGAAGCTACGTTTTTTGTCTTGGGAATCCAGCGATTGGTACAAACACCATAACCGCAACTTTTGTGTCTGCTACTTTGGCAATTGGTGGTTCCGTAACTTACACTAATGTTAACCAAACAGTCCCTGTCCAAGCTATTAATGCAGCCACTGGTTCAGGAACAAGTCAGTCGGTCAGTTTAACTGCATCAGGATCCCAAAACAAAGTGCTCTTTGGTCATTTAGGCTCATATAGAACCTCTAACCCGTCGTCTTATACTGTTAGCGAAGGCAGCGGGCAAACAAATCTTTGGTCTCAGATAAGTTCGATCTACAAGGGGCAAGGTAGCGACAAACAATCAGTAACCAGTGGTTCAGTGCAAATGTCTTGGAGTACTTCGCGAGCTGCGAGTTGGGTTGCTATAGTCGTACTCCTGCAACCTGCGCAGCTTCCAAGTGAATGCACTGCTGACGTGGAATTTTCAGGCTGGTCCGATACTACTGATTGGAACAGTTTACTCTGGACCATAGATTGTTCAGCCACGACGACTGTAAATGCGGTATTTCAGCTTTATAATTTCCAAACAGGGCAATATGCCACAAGTGGCGATGGGTACCTTACCGTAACATTAGGGACCACTGACGTGACAAAAAACCAGACGATTGCAACCAATCCAGTGGCGTTCAGGGATGTACTTGGAGGATGGAAGCTGAAAGTTACCGCTGTGAAGTCAATATCGTCGCAGTTTGACGTAAACATTGACTTGTTAACGTTTAGACCCTCTGGCGTTGTCTACGCGCTTGACCTTGAAGAACAATGGACAGATGTAAATGTGACTTACATGAATCCCCGTCCAACACTCTGCGTTAAGACAGGCCCATCTAGCTTAGGCGATTTGAAGGTTGACGTTTGGTACGGCGGCTCTTGGAGAAACATACTCTCTGGGCTTGCCAGTAACTCGTGGAATAACGTTTCAGTTGCTCCATATTTAGACTCGTCAACGTTCACAATCAGATTTGCCTCAAATGCCGACTTTGTGCTAAGCAGTTGGCAGATTGATTCAGTATTGTTGAGGCCTGAGTCTGACCAAGGGTTATTCACGGGTTTAAGTGACCCTTCAGCAACGGTTGCAGTGGAGGTGCTGCAGAATGGAACAATGCGGTGGTTGGGGCAAAACCTGCAACTGACAACTCAGGCGATTCCGATTCCCCCAGTCCCCGTGCGGTCTATTCACGTGAACCAGACAACCATCGACGGCAGGAACGTGGAGGTGCCTTTCCAAGTGGAAGACTGGGCATCTAACTACACTGTGCCGTTGGGCTTAACGAATAGCGCCACGGTTTTTGGCAACAGGCAAATGATAGTTTTCCTCGTGAACACACAGGTTTCCAAATTTACGATTTGGTGGAACGGCAGCGACCAAGCAACCCAGACGCCATTGGCATTCACTAACACGTACTTCACGGGCGACAACCCAGACAGCAACTTTTTGACAAATGGGAAAATGAATCTCCAATTTGGAGGCAGCTTCACCGTAACATCAACGGTCGTTGGCAAGAGCACGTCAAGCACAGCAAATTTCATGCGCATAAACCTAGAGAACAGCGTCTACGGAGCAAATCCAGCATATGTTATTCACCATGGAATCGTAAGAGACATCGTGCAGCAAGAAGCCGAATGGTCAAGCGGAGCCGATAACTGCCCCAACATCTACGCGAATATCGTGCTGACTTTGCCCGCGAACGCAACCTACTTCACCTACCAGCTGCGGCTGATGTTCATAAACTCCGCGCAACCTCGAACAATCACTGACTTGTGCCCAATCAAGTTGTCATCTTCCACAATCCCAACCCTAACACAAACTGAAAACGGCACAGCATTAGGCGACCCCATCGTTGCAAGTGGCACCGGAACATTCTACAATTATTTCCCAAGCACCAACATTACAATGCATCGCTGGAGCCAATTCACTTGGGGCTCGGGGCAAGGTACGGGTATAATGTTCACGGACTCTGCGAACCAGAGGCTTTACGAGTTTGACACAAATGCTACAGCTGTCACAGGCTCGCTTAACGTCAGCGCCACCGCCAGAACAATCGAGTTGTCTCCTGTCACGCAATCACTGGGCCAAGTTTCTGCCTTCCCCACTCCCAACACGTACGACATAACTTGGAGCGGTGCAGTTGTGACTTTTGACGGCGCAGCGCCCATATTCCAAGAAAGCGGAACCAAAACTGGCTTGTGGATACTTGCCGAAATCCCCCCAACAATCACCGTGGTCACTGGCAACTAAGCACATTTTATTAGTAACTGCTGGCATCACACTATAAGAAACCCCCAAACTTTAAGGTGCCTTGACTTGCAGTTAATCTTCGCAGCCGCAAGAGTAGCCGTCACATTAGCCTTTCTCATTTACGCTTCATGGAGCGACTACAAAACCCGAGAAGTAACCAACAAGGTCTGGGCACTCTACGCACCTATCGCGCTTTCCCTCTCGCTTGCCGAATTCACCCTATACGACCAAGCAATCTTTCCCACATTCGCGCTGAGTGCAGGCTTAACCACAGTTTTCGCTCTGCTCCTGTTCTACACTGGCGGATTCGGAGGCGCCGACTCCAAAGCCCTCATGTGCATCGCCCTCGCGCTACCAGTTTTCCCCACAATCCTCTTAACGCCTTTGTTGTCTGAGGGTTTGTCGCCGCTTTCACAAATAATGTTTCCCATAACCATCTTGAGCAACTCTGTGTTGATTGCTGCCGCAAGCGGAATCTACCTGCTCCTACGCAACCTAATTCGTCGGTTAACCACTGGCAAAGCCCTGTTCGAAGGCACCCTCGCCAAAGAATCCATCGGCAAAAAATTTGTTGTTCTGTTAAC
>CAYGJP010000027.1:0-16131 GCA_964350175.1 uncultured Candidatus Bathyarchaeia archaeon | reverse complement strand
TGCGAATCCCGCTTGAACACCTGCCACTGTCATGGTTCCACTTTCATCGTACATTTTCTCGTGGTCTCGGTAGAATATGGCTTCGGCTTCGGATTGCAACTGAGCACTTGAATAGGCTGTGGCTGGAGCTCTTTCGTAGTAAATCATAACGCCATCATAATTGGTGGGGTCCTGATACTCCAATAAGCCTGCACCTTGCTCATCATGTTCTGATACAGCGCCAGGGTAGGCTGTTTCATCTGTTAGTTGCCAATTACTTGGAAGTGTCACTGAGGGTTTTGAGAGTGATTCTGCGGCTGACGCAAATGGGGCTGCTGCTAAAACGATGGTGACTAAGAGCAAAATCGCTATTACATGCTGTTTTCTCATTTGTTTTTACTCCTTACTCTCCTTTCCACGATATGAAGGCACGTGAAGATAAACTTTTGCAAGATAACCAACCATCCCTTTGAAATATTCAACCGCAATCGCAAAGCAACTCCGCTCATTTGTTACCCTTCAGGTGTTGGTCAACTGTGGCTCCGCATTTCGGGCAATGCATGTGCAAACCATATGCGTGGTCTTTCCAGCCGCTGACAACGCCTTCTTCCTTTGGGAAAACATGGCTGCAGTTTTTGCAGTGGTAACAGTTTTTACCCCATCGTTGTTTTTGGTGTTTGAATGGATTCTTCAATATAGTTGACCTTTTAGTTTATCTTTTATTAACTTTAAGGACCTAGAAAGAATCTTATATAAGAATATTCCTCCGTTAATGTAGTGTGTGCAACTGTTAAACTTAAATACACAAAACCAAAAACCCCTACAGAAAAGAATGGTGATGGAAGCCTTCTCCTTTTCCGCCACCTTACAAATGTCAATATGCGGGTGAATATTTATAAAACCCTATGTCGGAATCGGAATATTACAAACTCAACAGTGCCCTCCCTTTCTGTTAAAAACGTATATATTTTGACTCCCCATCAAAGCTCCGAGGATACACCATGAATTCTCAACCCCCAGTCACAATGGAACCCGTAGGATACGTGAGAACAGATGCAGTGGGCAACGAAGTCAAAGACAAAACCCACCTCTCAAAGATTGTACTGGGCAGCGAACACGTCGAAGCCTTAGATGGCATAGCAAGCTTTTCTCATTTATACGTCCTTTTCTGGCTCAGCGAAATCTCGCCTGAACAGCGAAAAATGAAAAAAGTGCACCCGCGCGGCAGAAGAGACTTACCTTTGGTTGGGGTGTTTGCGGTGAGAACCAATATTCGTCCTAACCCGATTGGTTTAACGCTGGTGGAACTTGTTAAAGTTGAGGGTAACGTTTTAACTGTTCGGGGTTTGGATGCGTTTGATGGGACGCCTGTTTTGGATATTAAGCCGTTTGATTTTTGGGACATAGCAAAAGACGCCCGAGTACCTGAATGGTGGCTAAAGCTGGAAGAAGAGAAACAAAGAAAAACTTAGCCAGTTACTTTCGTTTTTACAGTATTATGGTCCAATGCTGTAACGTTCTTCTATGGCTTTCGCGATTTCCTTCCTTAGATTCTCGCCCTTCAATTCTGATTTTTTCATTTGGGCAAGTTCGTCAGCAAACGTCCTGTCATCGATGGCAGTACGTATCCAGTTTTCAAAATCTCCCCGATAAAAGTGGAACTCTAATGATGCGGCATCAACTTTCTTAACTGAATCATAAAACTCTTTTACGCTTACAGCACACAAGCCTGTTGGCTGGTCAACTCCATTGTAGAACTGGAATTCCTTGTTTTCGGGCACTGGCGTTACTGCTTTGAGGGCGTTTTTGCCTTTTTCCGTTATGCCATATCCGCTGCCGCTTTTCTTCACAAACCCCGCTTTCACGAGTTCCTGCACCTGCTCTATCGTCTCGCTTGGAGTTAAGCCAACTGTTTGTGCAAAGTGTTTCATGTCCATGTGACCTGTGACTTCACTCATGGCTTTCAAAACATTCAATCGCTGCTCCATAGAATTGTCCTCCTATTGCACTTAACATATCCGTCTGGAAACTTAAATGTGTAATGCTAAAGCCAAAGGGTCAGTAGAACAGGACGGGGCACATTATTCTTATTAACTTGGAAAACTAGTAATACAGTCATGTATTCTGGGTATGTACTTTTTTGTGGCAAAGCTACGTTTGCTCAGTGCATCAGCAAAAGGCTGTTTGCCTGTTCCAGCGACCCCAAGAACAACCTTGAAGGGATAAAGAAGGGGTCGGTGCTTTTCATGTACAACGTAGACTCCGACAGCCTTGTTGGTCCCTTCACCGCGGCAAGCCAAGGCGCGGCAAGAATAGAAACGGGCACGTGGACATCCACCATAGACAAGAGCTCTTTTACTGGCAACATCAAACTCGAATGGGAAGACCTACACATCATCAAAGGCGCAGCTGAACGTTTCCCCTTTCTGAAAAACCCTGAAAAATGCGAGTTGCCTACCCTAACCGTGCAGACGCTGCTGGACGCCCTAAAAGAAGCCGACGTCTTCAAAGGTTAAGAGCAAATAGTATGTAGAAACCCTGAAGGGCAGTTCTTAAGTTGCCTCAACAGAAGGCTGAAACTTTTAAACATTGAAACTTTCTTTAGAGGCATCGAATAAAGCCTTTTCAAGCCGAATTCTGCCAAAGCATGCCTTTTGCAGCCGTGGAATAAGCCGAATCCAAACCCAGAATCAAAAGAGGAGCCCAAAACAAACCGTTCAAAAGGGTAGGCGGTAGTTCTCTGCAAAGAGGGATGAAGAAAAAGAAGATACCTCATGTAGTGGCAGATTTCTTGCTCCGTGAAGACTTGGGAACTTTTTTTGGCTCCACATGGATAGTTAAACATGCGTTTGGCAATTCACCGCTCAACTCTTCTTCCAAGTGGTCAGTTAAGTCGTGGGCTTCATTTACACTAAGAGAGCCATCAACTGACAAGTGAAGTTCAGCGAAAACCATGTTGCCGTTCCTTCGTGTTTTCATGTCGTGGAAATCTATAAAGCGGAACTTGTGCCGCAGTAGGACTTCGCGTATTTTTGCTTCTTCTTCCTTGCATGAGTTGTCCATAAGGTGCTGGCAGGACTTGGAAACCAAGCCTAAGCCCATTCGGGCAATCAAAGCTGCAACCGCGAAGGCAAGAATGGAATCTACAACGCCCCACCCCGTCAGGTAGACGATGAATAGACCTACCCACACAGCCGCAGATGAGATTACATCAGATAAAAGATGTTTAGCGTCACCTTCAAGTGCAGCGGACCCGCTTTTTCGGGCAGTCCGAGCTAAGAACCATGAAAGTACACCATTCAGGGCAGTAGCTCCCATGGATATCCCAATGGCCAGATTCAACTGCATAGGCAAAACTTCTGAGAACAACCGCCCCGCAGCAGCATACACAATAAGCAACGCAGCAACAATAATCAATACTCCCTCAAGCATGCAGGATATATCCTCGATTTTCTGGTGTCCGTAGTTGTGGCTGTCGTCGGCTGGTTTTTCCGAAAGCCAAACTGAGAAGAGCATGAGTCCTGAGGCGGCTATGTTAACGAGGGATTCGAGCGCGTCGGAGAGCAAAGCCACGGAGTCAGAGACGAAATATGCAACCAGCTTAATGCATAGTACTGTGATGCCTCCGAATATCGCCAGTAAGGCTGCTTGCTTCTTTCGCATGAGTATAGGTTTTGTCTGGTTGCTTTTAGGACTTTTCATCCAGCAGCCTTGAAAGACAAGGTCACCAAGCTAAATCTAGAGCAGGTAATTACAGGTTATTTTAGCTTTAAAGAAGAGGAAAACAAGAGTTAAGGCGATATCCATCAACCGATGTTTAGTCTTAAATAAGGAACATTTGCTACAGAACTGCTTGGACCGCCACTAGAATCGTCACCAGCACCGGCAGAAATAGCAGGGCTTTGCTTTTAATTTTCAACGCATCCTCAAATTTCTTTGAATCTACAAGTTTCATAATAAAAACTGAAACTGCAATGTTGTAGAGGAAAATCGCATACACGGAAAGCATAATCCTATCCGCAAACGTCAGGTACCCAGTTGGAGGAATACCGTTTAGCAAAGACAAGTGGAATGTGGTGGCGGCCAAAAGGGTGGTTACTGCCAAGGTTATTCTTTGAGCAAAATTTGTTGGCGACATGAAAAACGCAAGTATAGAAATCATTGTGATGACTGATACGGGTAAAACGCTTTTGATAAATGCTGAAACTATGGGTCTGGACAGATTTACGCTGAAAACAAAGCGGGAGAAAACCCTGTCGTATGCGTGTTCAGTCACTTCGGTTTGAAAACCGCCAAGATTCCAGCCAGCAACATTCGCAGCAGGCTCAATTGTCGATTCTGGGTCCTGTTCAAAAACTATGCGGGAGATGTTGAGCGTTTTGTGCTCCAGCACCACTGGGAGTTCGTGACTTTCAAAGGGGTAACGGGTAAAATCGAAAACGGTGATGAAATCGCCTTTAACGCGGTATTCCAGATAGCCCTGTTCTTCGTTTGTGTCAACTTCGTATTTTGATGGTTGCCCATTAACGAACTCGAAGTTTTTGACTTCGTTTAGGCTTATTTCTGCAGGATTAAACTTGAACCACAAGTAAAAATCAAGCCTGTAGGTGTTAGCGGGCAAGTCTACTTTTTCCACGTTCACTAACCATACGCCCACTTTGACATGCGCGGGGTTTTCTGAAGGGGCAGTTGTTGATTCGGCAGCTATGGTACTAAATGCAGACATGCCAAATAAAACCAAAGTTAACAAGCCTAAAGTTACGAAAGCAAGTCTCTTCTTCATTTTGCAGCACCATCCACCATTTAGAGCTCTACTGCACAACTTTGAAAGGTGTAGATAAGAATTCCGATTTGAAACCCGACATCCATTATGTTTATTTAAACGAAATATCCGGGTCGTCTCACCGCATTCACTTTTCTTAGCTTGCACCAGATTGGACAAAACCCGTTTTTACACAATAAATATAACCCGCATTTAAGTAAAATCTTTAACTTACTCTAAAACACCTGCGAGCGAAACAAATTGAACCCAAACACAAAACGAGTAACCCGTATTCTGCTGCAAGTAGCTATTATGATAGCAATATTTGCCGCCCTACTGTGGTACGTGGGACTCGGCTCGCTCTACAACACACTTGTCAACATCAAAGTGGAATACTTAATTCTTGCGTTTGCTGCTTACTTTGGAATTAACTTGCTTTTTGCTGTGCGCCTCAGGCGAGTTCTTGGAAGAGAAGGAATCAAAACATCTTTCGGCAAAACACTGCTTGCCCAATACGCAGGCATGCTCACCAGCGACGTCACCCCGGGGCGGTCAGGGTACATCTTAACGCCAATTTATTTAAAAGACCAAAACATCCCAGCCCCAGTAAGCCTCTCAGCTATTCTGGGCATTCAATCAGTCGAATTTCTCATCAAAGTCGTGGGCGGCATAGGCGCCCTTGTCTTCTTAATGCAGATGTCGGTGGTGCCACTGCAGACAAGCGACTTCTTAATCATAGGCTTAGGCATCGGCTTGATGCTTACGGGAGCAATCTTGCTGGCGGCTATGAGCTGGTCCCAACGGGTAATCTCCTTGGTCAAAAGAATCACAAGCCATAGGCTTCTGGCAAGGTTCACAGGCGGCTTAATGGGAAAACTTGAAGAATACGCAGAAAACTCCAAAAAAACACGCAAAGCATTCCCAGAAATTACAGCCCTAACATTTGCCTGCTGGATACTCAAAGGTTTCGAATGGTACTTCCTGGGGTTAGCTTTAGGAATCACCCAGATACCGCTGATAGGCTACTTCCTGATACATCCCCTAGTAACCGCCTTAGCCTTCGTGCCCATCACACCAGCAGGCGCAGGCATCCAAGAATTCGGTATCGTCGGCGTCTTCGGACTTTTAGGCATAGCAGCCACACCCGCAGGAGCATTCGCCATATTAGCCCGAGGCTTACTCATAATTGAAGACCTCGCCGGCGTACCACAAATCGTAAAAACATCAGGCATGCTGTTTTCAAGAAAAAACCCGATGCGCCCACCACTTAAGAGGCGCGTCTAAAAAAATTTTAACATTTAGAAAGATAAGTTAGGCTACGTTTAGTTTAAACGCTGCAAGAAGGAGGGCACTCGTAGGGTTTGTTGGTTATTCTGAATCTGAATCAGTAATGTTTATTAAGACTTAATACTTGTTATACAGTCGCATTGTCGCGAAATCGAGGCAATGAATTGATTGAAAGAGGAAAAGTGAATGAGTAAAAAGGAAATAATTTCGTCTGAACCCTATTTTTACATAGCCTTGGTTTTGAAGGGCACTGAAAAGCAGTATCTGAATCTGTTGAAGTATCTCAACAATCGTAATGGCTCTCAGGTGATCTATCAGTGTAAGTCGCTTACTTATCTTCGTGTGATTCGAGATAATGACGTCAAAGTTTTGGCGGCGCCCGTTGAGTTTTCGTTGGAAGCTGAATCGCAGGGGGATGTTACGTCGTGAGAAGATTCCTTCGGAATAGGCGTGCGTTAGGCACCCCTGTAGCTAACCTCATTGTGATAACCGCTGCCGTGCTGCTGTCTTTGACGGTGACTACTTTTGCCATGAACGTCACCACATCGCAGGTGCAGAAAGAAAGCATGTACATAGCGAGTAGCAACATTTGGTACGCCAACAGCACCTATAGTACTTGTGCAATCGCCGTCACCAACACGGGACCAACCGACATAGTTCTCACCAAAATTGTGGTGAAGGGGCTTCAATGTGCTTGGAATGGTTCGACAAACTTTGTTGTCTATAACAAGATTAACCAGACTTTGCCAGGTGATTTGCCCTACATTGCAGATCTGACTAACGGAAACAACACCATAACCATAGGCAACCAACCATACGTTTTCACTGTTGCAGGCGAAGGTTTAACGCTCAAATCGGGCTGGACCATAATGTTCTACATAACCATACCCGACCGCGTAATGGTCTACGACCTAGGACAGCCCGTGCGCATAGTCATTTCTACAACGCAGGCAATTTACTGCTCCGAAACCAACGTGCAAACCGCATAAACCTACTCCACCCTTTTTCCATTTTTTAACACCAAAAACTTAGTGTCCAAACTTTTTCTTTAGTAACTTTGTGGTCGGGAGAGCAGGATTTAGCGCATGTGTTGATTGTCTTTAGTCGCTGTTCTTTATGTGGGTGTGGCTGTTTTAAGGCTGCCATAAGCCTGCTTGAGGGAAAGGTTGCGTTTTGCTGTTGCGTTGCTTTTCTTTGCCTGTTTTGGTGTGGGATAAGTGTTTTTTTCCACATGCTCTGCATGGTTCCATGTTGAAAACGTCGCGGTGTGGTTGTGAAACCCTGTTGAGGTTGCTTTTGTTTTCACATGGTTAAAGCTGTGTTGTTTGGGCAACTTTTTATCTTACTTTTCAGTAGTAGTTGGGTAACTGTTTTCACGAAAATTCCAAAACAGCTCAGAGAGAAAAATTTTGCAACCCAAAACTAAACCCTCTAAAATCCCGCAGAAAGCTCTAGAGGACGAAGTGAAAAAAAGAGAAATAAAAGAGCTAAAAAAAGAAACAAACAAGTTAAAGCCGATACTCGAAAAGATAAGCCTAGACGACGCAGTGAAGAGCATAAGAGAAGACCGCGACAGCAGATGAAGCACCTTTTTGACCCGTCAGCCATATTTAGATAACAAGACTGCTTGCCCTTCACTTTAGACCGAATTCTTCAGCAAAATCTTTTACTCTAACAAATTTGCCTTTTTCCAGAGTTTCCTGCACCTCTTTCACAAACTCCGGTCTAAGTTCCGACACCATTTAATTCCCACTTAAGAAGCCACCAATGTCATCCTCTCCGAAATTATTAATATTTTTGGAAGTTTTAGCAAACCCTCATGATAAAAACAAAATTCTTGGCTGCTCAAAACTGCCGCCTTATATTTTGTCTATTAGCTCCATTATCTTGACGTAGGTTTACGAAAAGGTTTAGTTTTGCATCAAACATTTCCAACGCACCGTTTGTTTTTAGAGCTTCATATTCTTTGAGACTTCTTTAGGTATCGGATTTTCGACGATAAGGCACCGTTCCTTACATAATCTTGCGATGTGGGCATCGTTGCTCACAATTACTGTTATCTGATTTATTTCTGCGGTCGCTATTAGATTCGCATCAAAAGAGCGTACCTTGTACAGTTTAGCAATTTCGAGGGCTTTTCGGGTTACCTCAACTGTTAAGGGTAAAAACTTTATTTTTGTGCTTCTAGTCAGCGCATCAAGCTTATATGACGCATCTTCCCTGTCCACACCATAATCTTCCACTAACGCATGATATACTTCCAACAGGTTTGCAGTAGCGATGGCTACGTTGGTTTTTCCGTGAACGGCATTTTGTAGCAATGGCCAACAGTATGGGTGCGCATCATGCTTCTGAAAGAGTGCGTAAGAAAGAATATCGGCGTCGATTATTCTCATCGTTTCCAAGCCTTTTCACGTAAAAAGAGCTTGTCATGTGCTTCTATGTTGCCAGTTTTACAGGGCTCTCTCAGAGAACGAGTTGCCAAATCGTCTTCTGCAACCAGAGGAATCAACTCTATGCTGTCTTCTCGTGCAACCAATTCCAATTTTCCATCATCTGAAAGACCGTATTTCTCCCTGATCTCTTTAGGAATCACTATGCGTCCCTGTTTGTCAATTGCAACCTCCAATGGAATCACCATATACCATTACCACAGCAATACCTATAAGGCATTCGCATATAAACGGGCCAAACTACCAGACTTCCCTCGTTTATTTGTAATTTATCATCTGGGGACCACTGATAGGCGGATTGCACAAGCTCCCGCCACAAAGCCTTCAGGGCCATCATCAAAGGCTCTGAGTATACAATATTATGTACCTAAATACATAACACCAAATCTTGCCCAGTTTCAATTTATCCAATCACTTCGTCAGCGATTTTCTCCACACGTCCTACATAGCTCCATGTTGAAGGCGCCAAGTTGCGGATGTAAATCCATGTTAAGCTTGCTTTTATTTTCATACGCTCTAGGGCTGTTGCCTAAAGAGATACCAGCTAAGTTGGTTGAGTCAAGATTGCTAGGCATCAGGTGACTCGTCGAATTGTTCGGATGAATAAGCGGTTGGCTAAGGGAGTTGGATTCCACGGTTGTTGAGCGACGTGGTTGGTGCTGGGCTATGACAAGCTTCGGTGTGGACGCTTACAAGGCATCTGAGAAGGATTTGCTAGCTGAAGGTGTGGCACTGCATAACCCTTCTGAAGAGGAGACATAGCTTATGGCGTTGACCGAGCGTGAGAAGGCGATTTTGCGTTTGAAGGCTGATGGCGTGTCTGATTATAGGATTGCTCGCAAACTTAGGATAGAAACGCCTAACGTTACCCGTTCTAGGAAGAATGCTCTAAAGAAAATAGAATGTGCGAGGGCTGATTTAGAGTTTATAGAGGGGCTCAAATCCCAGCAGCCCCACCATCAATAATCGACACTTGGTAGTCCAGTGCGCTAAACCTCCCCAACCACAAGACCTAAATGTGCTATAATATCCAGACAATAGGGGATACAAATGGTCAACGATGAGGGTAAAGGGAAGACTGATATTACTATCTATCAGCCCGGTGAAATACAAAAAGATGTCGATTCCTTTACAAGCGGGCTTACGACGTATCTCAAGACCTTGGGCTTGCCTACACAGGGTGTTCTAACAAACATAGGTGAAAGAAAGAAGGTCTTGAATAATCTCCCCTCGGTCGTTGAACAACTTGATGCTGTCTCGCGTCGAAATTCAATTTACATTTCGAAGTTTGCAGCAGCATGCGCAGTTGGATTATTTGACGCCGCGCTAAATTTTCTTTGGAATGAGACAATCGCAAGTCTTCGCCAAAAAGCCGCTCGGATAGATCTAGAATATTTCTTCAGTAGCGTTGTGACTGACCAAAATAGGCGTTCGAAGTTACAAACAGCCGAAGACCTCGAAAAACTGGAAGATTGGGAACTAGTCAGAGGATGCCAACTAACAGGAATATTATCTGATATTGGGTTCAAACACCTAGATTATATTCGAGATATGAGAAACTGGGCAAGCGCGGCTCATCCCAACCAGAATCAATTGACCGGTCTACAAGTTGTTTCTTGGCTTGAGACTTGCATTAAAGAAGTGATTGGAAAGGAACCTTCAGGACCAGCGATACAAATACGGCTGCTTCTACAAAACATTCGGTCAATAGAATTGACCTCCGCGGATGTAAATCCTATAATTACAAACATTCAACAGCTTCCAATAGAAATCGTCTCATCGCTATTGCGTACCATTTTTGGAATGTACACCGATCCAGATATGGCTGCATCTGCCAAGAATAACATCAAGCTCATTGCCAAGGCGGTCTGGAAAGGAGCACCTGATGAACGTCGATATGAAGTAGGATTGAAATATGCGACATTTGCTGCAAACGCTGATATTACACGCCGTGACTCAGCGCGAGAGTTCTTAGAGATCATAGGCGGTATGTCATACCTTCCGAAGGAGACTCTTGCTAGGGAGTTAGAAGACAAAATACAGAACTTGCTCACCGCACATTATGGAATGAACAACTTCTATAATGAACCATCGCATGCTAAAATTCTTGCTGAATTAGTTCCAAAGACAGGGGTAATTCCTCAAGCTGTAAGAGAAATTTACGTCAGGACCATAATACTGTGTCGGATAGGCAACTTCTATGGAATATCATATGCTGCAACAGGCTACTACGATGAGCTAATCTCTCGCTTTCAAGAAGCCGAGATCCAACAAGTTGCATCTCTGTTATTGGATAAGGAAGTGTCTTCACGTTTGCAGGCCGATGTATGCGCTGAGAGATTCTTAGTAATTTGTCGAGAACTGCGAAAACGCGCCACAAATACGCATACCGTCAGTGCTCTTGATCGTATTCTGAAGATGCCCCCAGAGGAACTAAAAGCAGCTGATGGTAACAAAGCTCTTGTTTCTTTGTTATCCGCACTCACAGTTGACTGACCATAGTACTAGGGTTATCTATGCGATTTGACTAAAGCCCAACTATGACTGAGAAAGCGTCTGAAGCCTTGCCTAATGCCAGATTATTTATACAAAATTGCCAATAATGCTGATGGAGCATGACCGACGAAAACAAAGAGAAGGATAAGGAAGCTTGGGCAAAGAAGAAAGAGCCTATTATTGAAAACATAGATGAAACTATAGCTTTGAAGGAACAAGCACTCAAAAATACAAACCAAGCAAAAAATGATGTAAGCAAATCTGTAGGGCAGATTAAGAATGATCTTACTCGATTATGTCAAATAAGGGATGTTTTCAAATCGAGCGCTTATCTTCCAATGAACATAGTAACAGGCAGTTCACTTGCTGGATTGTATAGTCTCAGCGTTATTGAAAAAGAATCAGCAAAAAATGTTCTCTTTGTTGCTGAGAAATTAAAGAATGAAAGTACTATCTTTGCTGGAACTGTATCGACATCCACTGCAGCTTTAACAAACATGACTTCTTCAGCTATCTATTTAGCAAAGTCAATGATTGATACTGAGCCTGTTTCTTATGTAATAAGCAAAATGGATGAACCAACGTCGAACGACAGAAAAAATCAACTTAGTCCAATGCTTAAAAAGATTGAAGCTAGATTGGCAACTAAACTTGAAGGTGCTTGGTATACCCTCAATGATACTGCAAATGAAGATAGGTTCTCACAGGCTGCTAACTCCGCAAGGGAACTCATTTCCGATTTATTAATTACAATGGCACCTGATGACAAAGTACAATCTACAAGATGGTTCAAGTCAGAGTCGGAAAATGGCAAACCAACTCAACGTCAAAGAGCAAAATACGTGATTTTAGGTTCAAACGAATCATTAACTGATGACATATTGAAACCAATAGATGAATTGAGCCAAAATGTAAGAGATTCCTATGAGAAGTTGAATCCGATCGCACATCAAAGGGACTATACTAAAAGCTTGCAGGCATTAAGCGAGAGCATAATTGACAGCGTCCAAATATACCTTTTAGAATTGTTGAAGTTAAGAGGTATATACTTCAAAGAACCATGAAAATGATTGAGACTTAATATGGTTAAGTAAATTTGATTTATAGCGCATTGCTCAGGATACGTGCCTGGGGTGTACGCGATCCTGGGTTCAAGTCAAGTAGCCCTGTATGTCGTGTTTGCGATATTATCGTGTTTAGGCTCTCAAGCCATTAATGCTTAGCCTCATGTTTTGAATTTACTCTCGGGGAATGACTGCTAGGAATGGTTCAGGTCCCATGTCAGCCGTCGCATAAACTGCCAACGCTATACTCCAGAAAACGTCATCATGGGTACCCCAAGGATGAGAGTAGCCAACGTTGCCATCCCTACGTAAATCGTAACGCTCTACATTGAGTTCTGTGCAGATGTCC
Organism: uncultured Candidatus Bathyarchaeia archaeon; assembly: GCA_964350175.1. Taxonomy (GTDB): domain Archaea; phylum Thermoproteota; class Bathyarchaeia; order Bathyarchaeales; family Bathycorpusculaceae; genus JADGNF01. The sequence continues at coordinate 3,741 of CAYGJP010000027.1, read as the reverse complement.
CCGCGGCATAGGCGAGTAGCCCAAAAGCGGTACGTATCCGTCACTAGAGTAGTGGGGTCCGCTGGGATTTGAACCCCTGACTTTCAGCTTAGAAGGTGTGAGCGTTTGGAGATTAATCACTTGATATATTCAACGTTCTCTAATTCTTCGAATTCTTTATCGCCTGTTAAAAATTTCAGCTTATTTTTTAGCGCAAGATAATATCCAACAGCGTCAGCGTAAGATATGTTACGGCCCTTTCTTTTGAGCTTCAACCTAAGCTTCATCGAACCAACAATATCAGCTACCCCAAAGTCAATGGCGTATTTGGCAAACAGTTTCGTTACTTGGGCTGCGGCTTCGTTTCCGTGGAGTTCTATTGTTCGATACGCGATTTCTACTAGATTTAATTTGGTTAAGACGCCGTCGTTTTCTTCAAAAAAAGCCCTGTAATTGGGGTTGTCGCTGAGATAAGCCATAACTGCATAGCTGTCGTAGAAGAAGCGGGGTTTTTCCAATTTATTCCCAGCTACGTTTCATTTCGTCTTTCTCACGTTGCAGGTCTTTGAAGGGGTATTTTCCTCGGAGGGAACGCACGTCAGATACTTTGTGGACGGTTATTTCGACTTCTTCGCCCTCTTTTAGTTCTTCTTCGTCTACTAGTGCTTTGGGGAGGACTATGCCTAAGGAATTTCCCCAGCATCTAACTTTTGTCTTCACAACCATAAATTATACATGTATAACTGTCGGCATTAAAGCTTTGCTGTTGATTTCACTCTCGGGGGACCACTGCTAAGAACGGTTCAGGTCCCATATCAGCCGTCGCATAAACCGCCAAAGCAATACTCCAAAAAACGTCGTCGTGTGTTTCTTGTTTGCGATTGGTTTAGGTTTCGCCGACATCTTCTAAAAGTTTGGCTATTAGTTTGCTATCAATGTAGTAGCCTTGGGCAAGCATATCCTTGATTGTGTCTTTAACAGAAGCAATTACGCCGTGGTTTTTAGCTTGTTTAAGAAGCCCCAAAGTGCCCATGACTTCAACGTTAAGTAAAGCGGCGTATTTTCTTGCTTTTGCATCATCAACCAGCAGGGGAAGCTTAAGCGCTTTAGCTAAAATAATTGCTTCTGCTTCTCCTGTATCGACGAGTTGTTCTAAAAGTTTGAAGTCGTTATATTTTTTGATTTTTACAGGTTTTATCCATTTCATTTTTTGGAAGAGAGCTTTTTCTTGTTCTCTTGCTATTATTTCATTGTAAACAGCCACTGGAACGTTGACTGTTCCCGATAGTTCTTTTAAAATTGAGAGCTTGCCTGTTTTAAGCAGGATTATCAGAGGGCCAGCGTCTGAGACTATCACTTTATTCGCCTTAGCTCTTCTTCAAGCTCCTCGGCAGTGATGTTGGTGAATGATTCCTTGTGTTTGCCAAGCTCATACATGAAGTCGTGAATTGTTACGCCAGCCAGCTTTGCAGCTTGACCTTTCGAGATTTTTCTTTCTTTGTAGAGCATTATGGCTAAGTAAAGCTTCAACTCATCCTCGCTAAGGTCATCAACTAAAGCTTTAGGGATATTGAGCTCCAACAACTTCACCTATTGTTGAATGTTATGACCTTACTAAAATACCTTATTAAGGATAAATAAAGCAAAAGAAATGCCGTTTCCATCTAAGTGGCTTGTTTCATCTTGGAACAACTGCCAAAAAAGGTTCTGGTCCCATGTCTGCGGTTGCGTAAACCGCCAGTGCGATGCTCCAGAATACGTCGTCATGGGTGCCCCACGGATGCGAAAACCCGACGTTGCCGTCTTTGCGTAGGTCGTAGCGTTCTATGTTGAGTTCTGTGCAGAGGTCTCCTTGGTATGGGCGTTCCCAGTTTAGCAGTGGGTAGTAGAATTGTTTGTTTAGCATTCTCTGTTTTAGCAGGGAAGCCATTTCGCTTTTGCGGGGCACACTGAAGTTGACGCCTTCGGCGTTTTTGATGCCTGCGTTTTCCATGTCGGCGATGAAGCTTGGTCCCTCACGGGTAAAATCCACTCTTATCCGCTCAAATCCGTTCCAGCGGTCTTGCAGAGCCTTGATGTAGCCCAGAACTGTGGCGTAAACTGTGGGTTGGGCGAATATTTTGAGGTGCCTAAGATATAGGCGGTCGCCATCCCGTTCAACTACTGAGAGGACGCTGTAGTCGCGTGTTTGAGCCAAGTCTAACCCTGCAAAAAAGTCGCCTCTTTTGGGAATTTGAGGGTCGAATTCACGAAGCTCCTGCCCGCAGTTCGGTTGCGTGCCTATACAGGAAGCAATCAGGCTCTGGGTTAACCAAACGTTGTCGTCTTCAACCCATTCTGCTTCCATTTCTCTGCGCCAACGTGAAGGGTCGTCTCCCATCTGAGTTTTAATTCGCTGGATAATGTTGGGTTTAAGCGGTCCGTTTGGGCTCAGGGCTCGCTCAACGGTGACGTGGCTGGTTTTGAAGTCGCAAAAGTCTTTGTGGTTGAATATTTTGAAGAAGACGCTGTCGGTGTGCCATGGGGTGCTGCTGCATACGAATTTGCCGTCGGTTGCGCCCAGCGTGTAGAGGATGGCGTCGTAGAGTTCTTGGTCGTTAGCTACAAAGTTGAACTCGTCAGCGTACACCACGTGAAGCGTGGGTCCTCGGATGGTTTCGGGGTTGTTTGGGAAGGCTTCTATGCTGCTTCCGTTGGCAAAGTGGATTTGGGTTTTCTGGGGCTTAAAAGCAATCCCCTGCGGAAGCTGCCTGCTGTAGGCGGCTATGCGTGCTATGATGCGCTTGGTTTGCCGCCAAGATGGTCCCACGATGCCGATTGCTACGTTTGGGTTTTTTACCGCGTACTTCAGTAGGAGTGCGGATATGGTTTGGGTTTTGCCGCTTTGTCTACACCAGCGGGCAGCAGTAAACTGGTTATCCTCAAAAATTTGGGCGAAATCTTTTTGGTAGCTATAGGGCTTAAAACCCAAGGTTTGCTCGAAAAACTCGGCGGGGTTATCGCTTAACTGTTGGGTTTTCTGTTCCACCGTTTGCCGCAGTTGGCTGTTGCTCTGCTGGAGTTCACGCCACCGAGGCAGGATTCGGTTGGGGCGTAGGGCTCGGGCTTCTTTCTTTAAGTAGTTGCGCATTGAGCTCTTCCATTTCTTTAAGTTTAGCTTCAATCTCTCGGTAGTTAATGTAATCCGTGAGCAGTTCCTTGTAGGTCTTAGAAATAGTCGCTACCGCCTGCAAACGCTGCACCTCAACTCTATCCAAACCAGGCTTTACAGCGGCTTTTAGGGCACCCGCCAACATCCTCAGTGCTTCTTCGACACTGGGCAATTCTCGTGGGAGATAAATTGACGATTTCACGTAGCCTTTAGCTTTGAGAGGTAAGCCTAGGCGCTGGCACTTCACAATTATTGCGCCCGGCGTTTTTTTGAATTTAGCGGCAATATCTTCAACGCTTGTATCTGCTTCAACGAGCGCTTGCAGTTCGGCTTCCTGCTGTGCAGCCCATTTTTTGCCTGCCATATTGACAAGTCACCATTTTGCTACCTATCGCTGGGGAACCTGGGCTTTTAAGGAATTTTCACAAAATAAAATGTGATTAGACAAGGTGAATTGAAATGCCTAAAGGTATGATTTGTTGGTCGGGAGAGCAGGATTTGAACCTGCGACAGCTCGGTAACTGTGGCCTAAGCAGGCTAGAATGAAGCCCACCATGGGTAGACCTCTACAGCATCTCCGTCAGTTAAGCTTGTTAGCTGACTCGAGAGCT
>CAYGJP010000026.1:0-16150 GCA_964350175.1 uncultured Candidatus Bathyarchaeia archaeon | reverse complement strand
ATCTTCTCTGGTTAGGAGGCGCCACCTGACTTATGTCCCAAAGCCGAATATTTGTATAAGTATTTATACTGTTAAGCGTTTAATTTAGTCGGTGTTTTATGAATGGAAACTAAACGAAATATAGAAAAGGCTACTCAAACCATGGGCGACACTTTATTAGCAGTAATCGATAAGCTTGCTGGAAAAGAATCCGATCTTAAGCTCAGTTTTCAAGATCTTACTCTTGAAGTAGGCATGGTAAAAGCTAGACTTAATGGCTCAATTGTCTTAGACGTTGTTTATTCAAAAGAAACCACAACTTAAATTTATTCTAAAGGCCCGCAGAAAATGCAACTATCAGCTTTGATGCAGATAATAGAATCAGGAAAAGTCACTGTATCTGCCAATGACGTTGAAGCTCTGGAGATTAAAGCGGCAAACAAAAAAATTGACATAAACGCTACTAACAAAGAATTCTTAAAAGACACTCTTGCAACCATACGAAGAGGCAATAAGGTCGAGGGCGTACGTGAGGGCGTAAAAGAAAAAGTAACTGGAATTAAATTTGCCCGAAGTACGCTTGATATGTTTAAGGCTATTGCAGAAGAATTGTGTGAAGCAGGAATTACTGTAACTTTTTCCTACAAAGGCGACATTGTTGTTACCCTAGGTTCCGACGCAAACCCTAAATTCTCAAGTCTAGTAACAGGAACAAAAGCCATAGAAATTAACAGTCTGCTTAAACTGATAGAAATAGGCATTTGAGCCCCATTTACTTAACGCAATTCACATCGCAGATTCTGCTAAACGTTAGAACACCACCATTCATACCAAACGAGAACCAGCTCGATCAACTCTTTGTGTTTTTTTGAAGGAGAAATTGGTGAGAAGGTTTTTAATGGCTAAGTGCGCGCTTTTAATCCCGGTGATTGCCAATACAAAAAATAATTGTATCTCCAAAAGTTGAAATGATTTTCAAAGTCCGTTCCTAATTTTTGCGCTACAGTTACCTATTTTCCGAAAAGGGCTGCAACCTTATTCTTTGAATGCTTAAATTACGCAATGAGAATATACTACCGAAGTGGTTTCTATGGTTAAAGTTGTGGAAGATGTTTTTTCAAAAGGTTTTTTAGAAGTGCACGAGAATGATGCGCTTTCTTCTTGTCTATCACTTTTTAAAAAAGAGACGCCGCCTGTTCTAGCGGTCATAGATAGCGATGGCAGGTACAAAGGGGTTATTTCTCGCAAATCGATAATACGCTCCAGTCTCGCTGCTTCAGAAACCAAAGTTAAAACTTTGATGCGCCCAGCACCTGCTGTTAACCTAAAAGATCCTCTTAGCAAGGTCGCTAAGTTGATGATTGAGAGCGAGATTAGGCAACTTCCAGTCTACAGTGAAGAGAAACTCTTAGGTTTCGTCACCGATGAGGACGTTATCCATGGAGCTGTAAATGAGCGATGGGGAAATACTCATGTTGAAGAGGTAATGACTAAGAAGCCGTTTGTCATAGAAGAAGACGAATCGATAGGGGCGGTGCTAAGCCTTTTTAGAGGCGAAGGAATCTCTCATGTGCCAATCGTCAGAGAAGGAAAACTCGTGGGAATTGTGAGTATTTACGATATTATTGAGAGTATCTTTCAGCCGAGACAGGTGCAAAGGTTTGGCGAAAGAGTAGGCCAGAAAGTTCCTGTCCTGAGCATCCCAGCGAAGGGTATAATGGTGAAACCTGTGGTCACTGTCTTACCCGAAACCAAATTGCGAGATGCTGAAGAGCAAATGCGCAAATTCAACATTTCCTCGTTGGTAATCGTCAGCAAAGGAAGACCTGTGGGCATCATAACTAAACGGGACTTTCTTGAACCTTTAGCTCAAATGGAGCTGCCGGTGCAAAAGCTTACGGTGCAGTTTTCAGTTAAAGACTTGGAGATTGATGAAATTCAACGAGGCTTCATTATGAACGACTTCGAGTCTTTCGCCCATAGATACGGGGAAAAATTAGAGGCTGGCACGCTATTTGTCTACATGAAGACACATGGCACAAACTTCAAGGGTGACCAGTTGATTCACTGTCGACTGCAATTCAGAACGAGGAAGGATTCATTTTTCAGTTCAGGTGAGGGTTATGGTGTGGAAGAGACGTTTAGGGTTGCTTTGGATAGGCTTGAGGGTCAAATTGTGAAATGTAAGGAATTGTCACATGATCGTGAATTCGCAAAGGAATATTTAAGGCGAAGATTTCCGTTGACATAAATGTAGTAGGTTCAGGCAAATTGACAAAAACAGACGATGTTTCAATTGAACTAAGTAGGAATTTCGCTGCGAACCTGAAGAGTTTTTTCCCCTTCGAATACGAGAATAAAACCTACCATTTAATCGACAATTATGTAGCGTCGCCTTGGACGAGATGCGATGTATGCATGAACTATCCGATCAAAGAGGTCTCAGTAATAAGGAGCAGTGATGGTCCAAGATTGCGTGTAGGAAACACGTGCATTGACCAAATAACAAACCGCAAAGCATCAGAATTGTTCAGGAAATTCAGGACAAAACGCGAGAACGTTATTAGAAACAGAAGATACATTGACGGCTTCGACTCAATATTGGCTGCCTATAGAAACAGCGGACTTGCATTCCAGATACCAGAAAATGACATGGAAAAGCTACAAGAAGCATTCAGGCGGATGTGCAACGGTCTCAACCCCACTAGAGAACAAGAGCAACTAACTGAACACTACATAAGCATGAACGCTCGTACTTAGTGCTATACTTGAAAGATGGTCTCCGTGACGCAGAATTAACCTGTCCACGGTCGCAAACATATGATTAGCGAAATGACACGGCTCCAAGAAGACCAAAAAAACGCGGGAATTTTTCGCCCACGCTACTCGAGTGATCTTTATACTTACGCGCTCGTACAGTTTTGTCAGCAACTATGGATTTGGATAAGTTCAAATAAGAAAAGAATGTACATTCCGTCTAAATACGCTCAAGAAACATACTATAATTTCCATACTTTTCGGGTTCTCAATTTTTTTGCTTCTTCTGGGGCGATTTTCTCCAGTTCTTCAAAGATCACTGATTTTATGAAACCCGTAGAAACTGGGCCCTCAACCTTTAACAGGTGATTCTCAACTCTAATAACGATGTCTTTTGCTACTTCGTCGCTGACTCCGAACTTACTTAGAGAGCTGTATATTTTTTCAACCTTGAAATCTTCAACCACTCCTGACTTGCGCTTGACGCTTATTGTCTTTTGCCTTTGCCTGACATGGGGTAAAGCAACTACCAATTCTGCCTTTTTGTCGCGTATTTTCTCAATCCAATCAAATGGAGCAACAATAGTGACCACTTTCTGATCACTATTCACTCCTATAACCTCAACCTCTTCAATAACATCATTCTTACTAAGAATAATTCTTATAAAATCACCTGCAACCAAGTTAGAGGGTATGATCTTGCATTCAATGGGCAAAGCTACATTTCCTTCGGGTATTAACGAGCTTAGACCTTCCTCTTTAGCTGATATCGCTAAATGGGTGACTTTGCCGTCTTTATCGGCTTCTATTTCCGCATAGCCTATATCCCAATCGGTAACCAATCGCCTTCTTATCCGCTGACCCACCTCTTCAATTGGCAAATCAGAAGGCAGAACAAATTCTCTTTCAGACAACTCGGTCTTAACAGAGTTAGCTACTCTCTTCTTAGAGGGAATATCAAGTATCATTTCTGCAATAGGCAATTTCACTTTAATGTAAGTATCTCTTTTTCGCCCAAAACCACGTGATAGAGCACCTGAGTGCGTCGGTATTTTTTCAGCTATTTTGTCTCCAATGTTAACTCCCCACACAGTGAAAATGCTCACCGCCACAATTTCGATTACTCCGCCAACAGTTGGTTGCTCCAGAACTGCTAGCAAACCCCCGGAGAAGCCCAAAAAACCCAATCCGAACACGATGCCAAGAAATGAAGAAAGCTTCTCCGTTGTGAAATAACGGTAAACGAACGACAATAGCATGACGATGAAAAAGGCCACAGTTCCAGACATTATACCTACCAATAGACCTGATAAAGCATCTGTGACACCTTCATACATGCCTTTTTCTCTCCTTCAGCGAAATTCATTAGTTAGGAACGCATAAAAACTTGCCTCTTATTAACAAAATCCAGAGAGCATATTGAACTATTTGTTGATAGTCTTGTCCTTGTTATTCCTCCAACCAAAGCATAGTCGCCCCATGCATGGACGCACTCTGCTTATATGGAGTTAGTGATCTACTTCTTTACATTGCAGTCTAAGTGTATAGAAGAAATATGGCCTGAAAGGAAGTTTTAAAGTTCATGCGGCAACTTTTTCACGGTATTTCTTCCACATCTTCTGCATCATTCACGTCCTATTTCGGTTTTTATCCTTACCACCTGAAAAACGTCGCTACGCGTTACGATTCCCACAAGCTTCCCATTCTCTATAACCAGAAGGCGCCCGACATTATGCTTCGACATCTTCATAAGCGCGTCAGCCGCCGACTCATCTGGACGCACAATTCTTAACTTCTCATATGGAGTCATCGCATCTCTCACTTTTGTTTCAAGCCACTTTTCTCGTGGGATCTTTTTCATGTCTTGGAGTGTGATTATACCCAGTAAATTGAAGTCTTTTTTCACTGGAAACCCCCCATGTTTATGTTTCATGAAGTGCGTTTCCGCAACCTCTTTAATTGAAGCATCAGGATCAACCGCGTGTACTTCCCGCGTCATTATATCCTGGATAAATACGCCTGCCAGAGCCTCGCTGATGACAGTTTGCCTATAGCTTGATTCGGCTCCGCTTTTCAAGAACCAACCAATCAGTATGAACCATAAGCCTCCAATAAACACTCCTCCAATCACGTAAATGAAACCAAAAAAAATTAATGCATAAGAGAATAAAACGCCCACTCGGGTTGCTATTCTCGTTGCTCGCACGAGGTCTTTCTTCCAACGCCAAATTCCAGCTCTAAGAACCCTTCCACCGTCAAGTGGAAAAGCGGGCAGTAAATTGAAGATGCCTAGTAAAACATTGATGTAAGCGCCATATTCCAAAGGTGCGACAATCACAACGCCTGCTTCGAAAGCACGCGCTCCATATTGCAGCAACCATAGGAGCAAGGCAAGGATAAAACTCGTAATAGGTCCGATCAAAGCAATTTTGAATTCAAGACCAGCCTCCTTTGGTTCTTCTTCAATTTCGGATACTCCGCCAAAAATGAAGAGAACTATGCGCTTCACTGGTAACCCGTTTTTCTTAGCTACATATGAGTGGGCCAATTCATGAACTAAAACCGATACAAAAAGCACAATCGCCCCAATCACCCCGATTAACCAATACGTCACCGAAGAAAGCCCCGGGTATTCTGAAGGCAAATATCCCACGGCAAGAGTCCATGCAATGAGCAAGACGCCAAGAATCAACGTGTAGTGAAGTTTCACTGGAACACCTAAAAGCTTACCAATTTTCAAAGACAAAACGTATTCCCCATTCAGAACGGCCTAATTTCGCCATTGACCAAATGTATTACGACTTTTACCCCATAAAAAGGTTTGTATGCATCCAATATTCCTTCTGAATCCTGTTTTTATCTGGGTATAAGTGAATAACTTTGTAATGAAGTTATAGATATGTTAAGATTTATTTTACTTTGAGGTATGAGAGAAGTTCGTCCCACTTTACGTATTCAGAGACCAGCCTCTTTGCTTCGTCTATACGTTTCCTATCATCGACTCTAATTTTTCCTGTGATGTCCCTAACTTTTTCCATCGTGTTGTACGTATCGTAAGAAACGAGAATTATGGGGACGCCTCTTTCTTCAGCTTTTGCTTTTACTCTAACGTCGGGGTAAAAATTTCCGGTCAATATGAGGACCGAAGTGTCTGTCTCGAGGGCTGCTAAAGCTATATCTGGTCTGTCGCCGCCGGTGATTACTGCCTTTCTTGGGGCGCTTCTGAAATAGCGTACAGCGCTGTCGTGGGTCATGGCCCCCACAAGATAACGCTCAACCTGATTTGAGAGATTTCTTTCTCCGCAGAGAACCTCCCCGCCCAAGGCATCTACCAGTTCCTTCACAGTAGGAGCTGTCAAAATCGCAGATTCAGGAATTATCCCCCAGACAGGGATTTCTTGTTTCTCTAAAGCTGGAACGATCACCTTCCTTATACGGTCGTCAAATGTACTTCGCGCGCGATTAAAGATTATTCCACCACATTTCGTTCCCCTCTGAGAGATGCAAAGATGTTCAAAAAGAATCTCATCCACAGCCGCATCGCGATTGGTCGTTGAAAGCAGCAGTAGATGCGCCCCAAACGCCTTCGCTAAATCCGTAGCAGAGAGGTTTAAGGATGCCCCCAAACTTGGTTCGTGAAGTGCCTCTATAATCATTAAGTCCTTATCCTTTGCAACCCGCTGATATGCTTGGTTCACTTTGTCTAAAAGGTAAGCTGTATTCTCTGTTGAATATTGATCGATGTATTGATATTCAAGCAGAACAGGCGTTATTGTTTCTAGTGGTTCTTCTAGGTTTAGTATCTTTTTCATGTGAAGTGTGTCTTCGTCTAAGGCTTCCGCTTCTAAAGATGTATGCCACCCTACAGGCTTAAAATATCCGATGTTAACGCCTTCTTCTCTTAATTTAAGCGCCAAACCAAGGCACAGAGCAGTCTTTCCGATGTCTTGGCTAGTGGCGCATGCGACATACAGGCTGGGTATTTTCTCCATTTTTCACTCATCTCAATTTACTGTTATCTTGACGTCTAAAGCTAACACGCCCTTATCCCGTTCATATGCGAAGAGCGGGTTTATATCAATTTCATTGATGGCTTCAAAATCCATTATCAACTGAGAAATTTTCAAAATTGTATTGGCAATAGAGCTGATGTCTGAGCTGGGTTCGCCTCGAACCCCTCTCAACAAGGCGTAAAATTTGGTTTCAGCCATCATTTCAGAGGCGTCTTTAACAGAGACTGGCGCCAAGCGGAAAGAGAAATCTTTCAAGATGTTAACGTATATTCCACCTAACCCAAACATTAGTAACGGGCCAAACTGGATGTCGCGAGTCATGCCAATAATCACTTCTCTACCTTTGGGCACCATCTTTTGCACTTCAACACCGAATATTCTTGCTTCAGGCATAAAGAAACTTGCGTTTCTAATAATCTCATTAAAAGCGGCTATTGTTTCCCTCTCAGAATTTATGTTCAACTTAACTCCGCCGATATCCGTCTTATGGAGGATTTGGGGTGAAACCACCTTCAAAGCCACTGGGTAACCTATTTTGCTCGCGGCATTTACAGCTTGCCTTACGTTTTGAGCCAGTTCGCTTGGAGGAATTGGGATTCCATAGGCTTGGACTATTTGTCGTGACTCCTCGGTTATTAGGCTGGTTCGTCTTTCGGTTTTAACCCTGTTGAGAATCCTCTGAACAGTTTCTCGATCTGGTTTGAAAGTGGGATACTCATCTTCTACAATATGGGTGAGGCGGTCTCTATATTGTGCCATGCCCGCAAGCGCCAAAACTGCTTTTTCAGGCTGGGAATAAACCGGGATTCCTGCTTCATTAAGGACCTTAACCGCTTTCTCAATTCTCTCACCACCCATGAAAACGGCAAAGATGGGCTTATCGGGAAACTTTGAGTTGAGCGTTATCAGATGCTTTGCGGTTTCCAGAGCCTGCGTCATGGCTTGCGGTGTTAGTATCGCAATTATTGAGTCTATGTAGTCTTCTGGCAAGATGGTTTTTAAAGCAAATTCATACCGATCCGCAAGAGCGTCACCCAAAACGTCTATTGGGTTAATCCAAGAAGCCTGCGGGGGGAGACTTTTGCGAAGAGATTCACTAGTTTCTGGGGATAACCAAGCCATTCTAAGATTATGTGAAGAGCAGGCGTCTGCCGCCACTACGCTTGGACCGCCAGCATTTGTAACTATAGCGACATTTCTTCCGTGAGGTACAGATTGATATGAAAAGGCGATACCTAGGTTAAACATTTCTTCTATAGAACTGGCCCTAAGTATTCCACATTTCTTGAAGGCCACATCGTATGCAACTCCGCTTCCTGCGGCAGAACCTGTGTGAGAAGCAGCCGCCCTCGCCCCTGCCTCTGAAACTCCTGGCTTTAGGATGACCACAGGTTTCTTTTGGGAAACGATAGGCGCAACTTTCAGAAATTTTCTTCCCTCTTTTATTCCTTCCACATAAATTAGGATAACTTTAGTTGAAGGATCATCCGATAGTAGCTGCATGAAGTCTGTTTCGTCCATGTCCGCCATGTTCCCTAGGCTTATGATGTTACTGAAGCCTATGCCTTCCTTTTTCGCCCAGTCCAAGATTGCTGTACATAGAGCGCCGCTTTGGGAAGCGAAGGCTATTCCGCCTTTTTTGGGCATTTGAGAGGCAAAAGAGGCGTTTATTGGAGTAAAGGTGTTAATAAGACCTAAACAATTTGGTCCTACTAGACGCATGTGATAATTTCCGCATATTTCCAAAAGTTTGTTTTCTCTTTTGATGCCTTCTAAACCTATTTCCTTGAATCCGGCCGAGATTACTATGAGACCTTTTAGACCCTTTTTTCCAGCCTCCTCAGCTGCTTTAGGCACGGTTTCAGCTGGGACTGTTACGATGCCTAAGTCGATGTCATCTCCGATTGTCAAGACACTGGGGTAACATTTTAAACCCAAGATGTCATCTGCATTCGGATTAACAGGGTAAATCTTGCCGGGATAACCACAATCTAATAGGTTTTTTACCACCTCGTGGCCAACAGCTCCCACTCGGCGAGATGCTCCGATAACTGCGATAGAATCGGGAGAGAAGAAAACTTTCCCTATGTCTGGAATTTTATTTGATTCGCCTTGAATCATCCCTTTCCCTCATTGTATTAAACACATGCCCGCTTAATCTGAGTTTAAGCTCCAAACTTCTTAGTTTTGCCGATTAGATCCATTAAAATAGGCATTAAATCCATACCCCTTATCCTATTTAAGCCACCTCTGGAACAGGATCGTTCATCAAATTCTTTAACATCATCACGGCGAACATACGGGCCAGTTATTACCACCGGTACCGGATCTCCTTCATGGTTCAGCGTGATTGAAGAGGTTGTGTGGTCAGCGGTCACAGCCACATAAGTGGAATCAACATCAATGTTATTCATCATGTAACCGAGCATTTGATCGAATTTTTCAATCAACTCAATTTTATGGTTAAAGTTACCATCGTGACTCGCGACATCCGTTGCTTTGACATGCAAAACCACAAGATCATTTGATTTCAATGCCTGAATCGCTGCGTTGGCTTTGGCCATAAAATCGGTTTGAGGCGTCCCAGTGGCTTTTTCAACATTTATCAGTTTCATTCCAGCAACTTTACACACACCTCTAACAATTGATGAAGCAGCTATGCATGCCGCGTTTACGCCATATTTTTCGGAAAGGGTCCTGACGCTTGGGACGACGCCTGCACCTCTACATAAAATGGTGTTCGCTGGCGACAATTTACGCTTAGTTCTCTCTTTATTAACTGGATGATTCTCCAAAACTTCGTGGAATTTAGCGGTAAGTTCATTGAGAATTTTAGCCGTAAGCTTCGCCTCCAAACTCTTATCTAACGGTTTTATCTCTAAAACCTTCTCTCCAATTTTTCCAGGGTCTGAGTCGCTTACGGCTGTTGAAAGCTTTGATCCGCGAATAATTAGAACCGCGCGGTGTTGAATGATGTTTTTGAATAAAACCTTGGCTAGTGGCTTTTCCAGTTTGATCTTTTGAAGGCTCCTAGATAGTTGGGTTGCATCCTCATTTCCTATTCTGCCAGCACGTCTATCCAGAACAACAAGGTCTTTATTTACTGTTGCAAAGTTGCATCTAAACGCAACGTCGCCTGGTAGGATTTCCACGCCTGAGCCTATGGCTTCTAGTGCGCCTCTTCCAGAATAAACTTTTAAGGCATCATAGCCCAGAAGAGCAAGCGAGGCTGTATCGCTTCCAGGTGGTACTCCAGGCGATATTATATCTATTATGCCGCTGATTCCAGTTTTTGCTATTTCATTTAGTGAGGGTTTATGGGCTGCTTCCAATGGTGTTTTCCAGTTTAATTCTTTTATTGGTCTGTCAGCCATCCCATCAGCAATAACCAAGATTGACTTCAATTTCAGTTCACGTCGTTCCCGTTGAAGCGATACACTTAGTTTAGATGGTGTCTGGCTAAAATTTTTTTTGCATTTCCGTTTCCCGCAGTGGTTAATGGCTTCGCTTACTTTGTCTCAACAACCATGAAAATGGCGCAATGATAATACTGGTTAGAGGTCCGGGCAAAGCCCTCTTGAATTTGAGGCTGACTTTCTTTGGCTCTTCTTCAATTTCGGACAAGCCCCAAAAACAAATATTGAGGCATACACAACTCAAGAGCTAAGCGTATTGGAAGCTCTGCAACTTCATTAAAGTCAGCTAGTGGCTTGGAAAGAGAGATCTCAAAAAACTACGCACTTTGCAGTTAGAAATGACGATAATAATCAAGCAATAGCTGGAGCTTATGCGCAACTGTCAAAGCCTAAGCATTTGTCCGATAAGGGGACCTATACAACTTCGGGCAGACCATTCAGAGGAGGTAGACTAATCAAGTGACCGATGCCTCCATCACTCCTTCTGCAAAAATGATTTGTAAATTTCTAATGTTTGTTCCGCGGCTTTCCTCCATGTAAAATATTCCAAAACTCTTTTGCGCCCATTTTTGCCCCATGTTTTTGCCTTCTGCGGATCCTTTAGCACCGCGTTTATTCCCCAAGCTATGTCGGCTGCTTCTTCGCCGTTAACGTGGACTCCGTTTTGGTCTGGACCGGACGGTATTACTTGTTCGCGAAAGCCCGAAACTCCTTTGGAGCCAACCACAACAGGTTTCTCCATGGCCATGGCTTCTAGGCTGACGATGCCGAACGGTTCATAAACCGATGGAAAAATGCACACATCTGCAGCAGCGTAATGCAGGATTCTCTCGTCTTCTGGCACAAACTCAAACCGGTAAATAATCTTGTCTTTTATTCCAAGCCTACTCGCCGTTTCAACGATGTCCCTTTGCTCCTCACCTTTACCCAGAATAACAAGTTTTGTTTTCGGATATTCCTCTAAAACCATGGGCATTGCCTGAACCAAATTATCAACACTCTTCACCCAAGTTAGTCTCCCAACAAAGAGAAGCATTGTCCAATCTTTTTCAACACCATATTTCTCCCGAATCTCCTGTACATCATCCGGTTGGCAATTCTGCGGATTGTAGCGTTGGGGGTTTACTCCATTCCAGACCACACTTATTTTCGATTGTGGCCAACCATGCCGAGTTAAGTCATCCCGCATTGAATGACTCACTGTAATTATTCCATTTGCGTTATGGGCTGCTGCCCTTTCAAGATGAGAAACAACCTTTGACCCGTGTCCTCCGCTCCTGCCCCACTCAGTACTGTGCACATGAAAGACCACAGGAATCTTTGTTTCATTTTTAATCATTAATCCTGCTATGCTACTCAACCAGTCATGCATGCATACTACGTCAAAACTGTAACCCTCTTTCTTAATCAAATCATTAATGAATTTTGTTGCGCTCAGAACATTATGTATGAATATGTCGCTGAAAAAGCGGATGTTAGTTCCCCACTCTCTCAAGTCTTCAGCAACAAACATTGGAAAAACGTTACCCGCATCCGCTATCAAGGGACGATGGATTTCCACTCCTTTCAAAACCTCTCTAGTCTTCAAATCGCCCTGATTAAGGGTGAAAACTGACACATCGTGACCTAAACTGACAAACTCACGTGTTATATAATCAGCATATGTGCCTAAACCGCCCACAATTTTCGGTGGGTACTCATAGACAAAAAAACCTATTCGCAAAACAGAATACCTCACATATCTCCTTTTAGTGTACAGTTACCTCAACAAGAATAATAATATTTTCTTAAAGGACGTTTCTATCAGTTAGAATTTTCCTTACTTGCATACTTACGCAAGGTTAAATTCCAACTGGACATGCCTAAACTATAGGTTTTCTCTTACCGAAACGGCAGGTGCACTGTCAATTCCTTGGTGAGACTTAAGCCAAGATATGGAAGCAACATCAATTTTTTTAACAACCCATGAACTGGGTTTATTCAAAAAGTATAAGATCAAGGTCGACGAAAAGACAGATTATAAAAATCAAGAACTACAAAGTGCCAGTGATCGACAAGCTATGAGGCTTTCTTTACCGCAGTTACCATTCAAGTTTGTGCGCACGCATGCTTCTCATACAACGTTGAACATTTTTCTTTTGCGCCCTCTTTACCACCATGACTTTTAATTACCACATCTAAATTATAGGTGAAAGATATCAGGATGAGAAGCCGAGAGGAGAACGCGTTGACTCAAGAAAATGCTTGGCATGATTTAGAAATTGAAGAGACATTCCAAAAACTTGAGACAAGCAAAAGAGGATTGACAACGGTCGAAGCAGCAAGGAGACTGCAGACTTATGGAGCAAACGAGCTGGAACAAGAAAAGAAATCAGTCAAATTGGCTCTACTCTTAGGTCAACTGAAAAGTCCTCTTGTCGGAGTGCTTCTTGCTGCAGGGTTAATTTCGTTCTTCGTCGGCAAATATATTGACATGGCAGTTATTATCGTTGTCTTAGCATTCAATACCGCCATAGGCTTTTTCCAAGAATACAAGGCAGAAAACGCCCTTCAAGCCCTAAAAACAATGACGGCGCCTGAAGCAGAAGTAATTCGGGATTGCACTGAAACAGGCAGGTGCCTTGAAATGCGCGTCAAAACAAGAGAGATAGTTCCAGGGGACATAATAGACCTGGACGCTGGAGACAAAGTTCCAGCTGACGCCCGAATTTTTGAGGCTATAAATCTTGAAATAGACGAATCCATGTTAACTGGCGAATCAACACCAGTGAAAAAGTCGGTTGCCCCCCTTAAGAAAGACTTGTCAGTGGCTGATAGGACAAACATGGCTTTTTCGGGCGCTATAGTTACTCGCGGAAGAGGAAAAGCTGTTGTTGTCTCCACAGGAATGAAAACCGAAATAGGCAAAATAGCTAAACTAATAAAAGAAACCAAAAAAGCCGCAACTCCAATTCAAAAACAAACATTAGACCTGAGTAGGAAACTCGGATTGTTTGCTCTTCTGGCAAGTGGCTTGATATTAATAATTAGTCTTCTGCGCGGATTTGCATTCTTTGAGGCATTCCTGTTCGTTCTAGCGGCAGCGGTCTCAGCTATCCCTGAAGGGTTGCCAGTGGTGATTACAATAACCTTGGCAATTGGGGTTCACAGAATGGCAAAACGGAATGCTATAATCCGAAAGTTGCAGGCAGTTGACACATTAGGCTCTGCCACAGCGATTTGCACAGACAAAACTGGAACGCTAACGACCAATCAGATGACCACCCAGAAAATATTTGTAAACAACAAAATGGTTAAGGTCACTGGCGTCGGCTACGCTCCAGAAGGACATTTTGAGGTAGACGACAGTCAAATAGATGCGACAAAGGATGAATCGCTTGGTTTCTTGCTCCAAATCGCTACTCTTTGTAATGATGCAAGGCTAAGGCAACACAAACTTGAAGATGCAACTCGATGGGAAATACACGGCGATCCAACAGAAGGAGCCTTAATTGTTGCTGCGGCAAAAGCAGGATTACAGAAAGACGAATTAGAGGAAAAATCTCCACGCATTGACGAGATTCCATTTGATCCAAAGGAAAGATACATGGCTACTTTCCACAAAATCTCAACGGAAAAGCTGGATGTCTACGTTAAGGGCGCACCAGAAACCATTTTAGAAATGTGTTCCGAAATTCTCGAAGGCGGCAAAACAAAACGGCTAACCCAGCAAAAGAAAGAAGAGATTTTGAAAGCCAGCACACAAATGGCTAGCGAAGCATTAAGAGTGCTCGCCATGGCTTATGAGCCAATAGAAACAAAAGAACTTGAAAACGTCAAGATAGACATCCAACGCGGACGCACCAAACTAGTTTTTGTAGGTCTGGCAGGAATGATCGACCCACCTAGACCTGAAGCTAAATCTGCAATTCAACTCTGCAAAAAAGCTGGAATCAAAGTAATCATGGCTACAGGGGACCACAAACTTACCGCCGAGGCTATCGCAAAAGAAATAGGCCTTATAGAGACAAACTCAAAAGGTCTCACAGGCGCCGATCTTGACGGTTTGCTCGATGACGAATTAGACGCTGTAATAAACGACACCTCAGTGTTTGCTCGTGTATCTCCGACGCATAAATATCGGATTGTGGAATCACTGAGGCGCAAAGGCCACGTTGTGGCAATGACGGGAGACGGAGTCAATGACGCTCCAGCTTTAAAGGTGGCTGACATAGGCGTTGCGATGGGCATTACAGGAACCGCCGTCACGAAAGAGGCGGCTGACATGGTTTTGACTGATGACAATTTTGCGAGCATTCTCAACGCCGTGGAAGAAGGCCGAGTGGTGTTTGAAAACATTAGGAAAGTCGTCAAATACCTTATCTCAACTAACACTGGAGAAATCATCACTATACTCGCGGCTCTAATTCTTTTACCCGGTGTTCCGCTCATTTTCACCCCGGTTCAGATACTATGGGTTAACTTGGTAACCGACGGCTTGCTCGACAAGTTCCTAGCCATGGAACCAAAAGAAAAAGGTGTTATGAATCAGCCTCCAAGAAAACCTAAAGAAAAAATAATCAACCGAGACATGATGTTAAACATCATCTACGTGGGCGCTTTCATGGCTATTGGAACCCTGTGGATTTTCACAAACGGATACAACAATGGAGACCTTCAAAGAGCTCGGACTTTAGCCTT
Source organism: uncultured Candidatus Bathyarchaeia archaeon (assembly GCA_964350175.1). GTDB lineage: Archaea > Thermoproteota > Bathyarchaeia > Bathyarchaeales > Bathycorpusculaceae > JADGNF01. Next base: position 1,305 of record CAYGJP010000026.1, on the reverse strand, counting down.
CACGGCCATGGCTATGTTTCAAGTGTTCAACGCGCTGAATTGCAGATCGAGAACAACATCAGTTTTCAAAATTGGCTTAACCACCAACAAGTACTTACTTGGAGGCATTGTAGCTTCTGTTTCGCTGCAGGTACTGGCGACAGTATTGCCTCCGCTGCAAACGGCATTGGGCACCACTGCGCTTTCGGTTTGGGACTGGCTGACAATAGTTCTTGTTTCCAGTTCAGTTTTTATTGCTGATGAGATAAGAAAATTAGTTAGAAGCAAAGTGAAAAAGTGATTGGTATGTCATCAAAATATGAAGTTGAACTCATCTCGATAGACGATAAGAATGCTTTAATGAGAAAATACAGTGAGCACCTTCTCTATGAAGAAAGAGCCGACATATACGGATGCTGCATCAAACTTTTGACAGACAGTAAATATGTGAAAGAACGTTGGGAAGAAAACTTCTACCCAATGTCTGCGCACGTTCGTTCACACGGAAGAATAATCGTGGTCGAAGATGAGACTGAAAAACAGCGAGTACTCTATGACCCACTCTCAAAGACTGCTTTTTTAATTAACGTAGACTACTACGGTTGGGTGAAATCCATAGCCTTAAGCATTGCCGGCGACATTCTTGAGGACGGTCACGGAATAAACTCGGTTCATGGCGCCTGCGTTGACCTAGACGGTCAAGGGGTCTGTTTGATAGCGCCCTCGGGAACAGGCAAGACAACGCATACGTATGGCCTTCTCAGACTCAACGGTGTTCGTGTGATATCGGATGACTGGTTTTTCGTCCGATTCATGGCTGATCAAGCCGTTGCCTTCAGCTCTGAGAAAAACTACTATATTCAAGCTGATATAGCGGAGAACTGGGGCGAGTACAAGAACCTCGTGGACAAAGCCGAGTTTGATTCAAAAGGCAGAGCGGTTGTAAATGTTCGGTGGGTTGTTGGGAAGGGAAAAGTGCTACCGATAACCACGTTGAAAAAAGCAATAGTGCTGAAGCGAGACCCCGAGGACAAGACAATCGTTAGCAGGCTATCACCCGAAGAAGCAACCCGCTACATAGAGCGTGTGGACTTCTGTAATCCTCATATGCTCGTGAAGGATGCGCGAAAGATGAACTTGAGAAGGCAATTCTTCAAAGAATTCTTCACTCCTTTAGAAACCTATGTCGTCAATACATCAGCGTCGGTCCTTGAGGCTCACCGAACAATCAAAGAGATTTTGGGTAAAAACTAATTCTTTGCAGGAGATACCAATTTGAAAAGAATCGGCGTGGTAACAGCGGGCGGTGATGCTCCCGGTATGAAT
>CAYGJP010000025.1:0-16323 GCA_964350175.1 uncultured Candidatus Bathyarchaeia archaeon | reverse complement strand
GCGCAACGCTGGGCGGCGCAAAAGGCATCCCTGAAGACCAATACAAAAAAGCCATCGCTCTGGGCATTGCAAAAATCAACATAGACACTGATTTGCGTTTGGCATTCACGGCGACAGTGCGCGAAGTCCTCACCAACTCAACCAAAGAGTTTGACCCCAGAAAGATTCTGGGTCCAGCCAAAGAAGCCATGAAGCAAGTTGTCAAGAGCAAGATGCAGCTGTTCGGCAGCTCAGGAAAAGCATAACCAGAAAGAAACAGCGGAAAAGTTGGTGCGAAACCAACTCCCCAAATTTTGTTGCAGCTACTGTTTCTTTAAGAGGTTCATGAGTTTGGGCATAAGCTCATAACCAAATTCCAAAGTGCCCAAGCCGCCTTTCATACAGTTTTTCTCCGAGAATTTGCTGAATTTTTCATCTGCAATTGAACCGCCCGAAATCAGCAGCGGAACAGGTGTGTCGCTGTGCACTTTCAAAGCGCAGGGCGTTGCGTGGTCTGCTGTGATGCAAAAGATGACCTCTTTTTCATCAATTTCGGGCAGCAAGTTACCGAAAAAGTGCTCGTCGATTGCAGAGATTACGTCGGTTTTAAGGTGACAGTTGCCGTCGTGTCCCGGTTCGTCAGGACCTTTCAGGTGAATATAGATGCAATCATGCTTTTGCAGCGTTTCAAGTAGGCATTTGACTCTAATTTTACAGTCCTTTTTGAGGTCTCCCGAAGGCGGCGGAAGCAAAGATGCCTGCATACCTGCAAGTTTGGCGATGCCTCTTTCAGCGTGCATATCGGCAAGTGCAGCGAAGTTTACGCCGTATCTTTCGTTTATGCTGAAAAAATTAGGCAATTGACTACCCGCATCTCTGGAAAGTACAACGTTGCCTTTTAGTTTGCCTTCTGCTGCGCGTTTCACGTTTATCGGGTGCTTATCCCACAACGCATGGGTTTTCTCTGTGAACTCGTTCACCAAGTCCGCGCTTATTTGCCCTTCCCCAGTGTCATCCATAGGCTCGCATGTTTTCAATACCATGTTGACCTTGGTTTCTGCTACGCCTAAGCCGTTGACTATGGTGTATGCGGGGTCGGTGTTGGTTATTTTGCTTGAAAGCGGCTTATTCTTGTGCCTAATAACTAAAACTGCACGGTGACCAAGTGTTGGTCTAAATTCAAACGTGGCTGGGTGAGAGGTAAGTTTCACTTTTTCGTTGGCAACTTTGCTCAGCTCAATGGCTTCTTCGGTGCTAAGTGACCTAGCTACTCGCCTGTCAAGGATGTTTTTTCCTTCGCCTAAAGTTGCAAAGTTGCACCGCAACGCCAAATCGCCATTTTTCATGTCTATGCCAGCGCCAACCGCCTCGATAACGCCACGCCCAGTGCTGAACTTGAACGGGTCATAACCTAAAAGAGAAATAACCGCCACATCACTTTCAGGCGCAACGCCCTTCTTGACAGAGTACATCAAGCCAGTTTTTCCTTTCTTGGCAAGAGAATCCATGTTCGGCGTTTTTGCTGCTTCCAAGGGAGTTTTGTTTTCCAAAGCTTTGATCGGCAGGTCGCCCATACCGTCAATGATTATGTAGAGTAGCTTCAAGGCTGAAGTTATCCTCCAATAGGCTTGGAGAGCCTAATGCGTATTTAAGGTATATTTCTTTTTTGCACAGGCGGTTTCGTTTTCTAAATGGTTCTTGAAGTAAAGTGAACTGCGGATTGCAGGCGATGAATGTGTTCTGCCGTCGAAGATTGACCTCTGATAGGTCCCTATCGTTTTGCCTACCCCGTCCACCCTTTTTTTCTGCTGTGCAGACCTGCCCCCTATATGTGTAGATTTGGCTGCAGAGCGAAATAGTGGTTGGCTGCTTGGTCGTCTTTGATTAGGTGATTCCGTAGTTGTCTGTTACTGAATCTTCAAAGATGGGCAAGTGCGGCGGGTAAAAGGTGAATATGGCAAAAGCAGCAGCCAGCAATATTACCGCTGCGAGACCGAGGGCGTCAAAGATTTGCGGCAACACTTCATACGTGAGCAATGTGAAGCTTACCAATTGCCCTACTATGACGGCAACTACAAACGTGCAAATGTCAATGGCCAAAATGTTTCGCTTAGTCAAGGTGGTGTACGAATAGAATATTGTTGGAATAAGAATTATCATTGTGAGTATTCCAGTTATTTTGCTGAAAAAGAAATTGGTGCTCCAATTGCTTATCAAGCCGTACTCGGCGGTCATGTAGAGTAATGAGGGCCAAAATGCCATTTTTAGGTGTTCCCAGATGCTCTCGTTTACAGCTGAGAATATGCCGACAAGTGGGTGCCGTCGAGACCAAACATAAGTGAAATGAAGAGCGCACCCAAGTAAGATGATGAAGACCATTCCGACTATTTCGCAGATTAGTATAGTCAGGTTAGCGGCTTGGATCATGCAAATACAAAACAGAATCATTTTAAGTAACATTTAAGGTTTAAGCGAGAACACGCTTTGTGTGCAGCTTCAAACCTGATGGAAGAAACATTAAAAAGGTAACTAGCCAATTGAAAAGAAGGGTGTGGAGAATATGTTGCCAAAGGTTGTAATTCACAACTCGGTAAGTTTGGATGGGTCGCTCACCAATTTTGAACCAAACATGGAACTGCACTATCGAATTGCGGGAAACTACAAACCGCAAGTTCACGTGATTGGCTCAAACACGGTCAGGGCAGGAGTTGAAATGTTTGGAAACCAAGTTACACCAGAGAAAGCCGCGGATTTTGAAAGACCCACAAGAGATCCAAGTCTTCCTTACTGGGCAATAATTGACACCAAAGGCGCCTTAAAGGAGATACTGCATACTTGCCGAAGGTTCGAGTACTGCCGAGACGTTGTTGTATTGATTTCAGAAAAAACTCCCAGAGCATACGTTGAATTTCTCAAAGAAAGAAACTACGATTACCACATCGTTGGCAAAGAGCATGCTGATTTGAAGAAAACACTTGAACTTCTCGCTGAAAAATACAAAGCCAAAAAAGTGTTAACTGACACGGGAAGAGTGTTAGGTAACTTGCTTTTGGAGCAAGGTTTAGTGTCAGAAATAAGTCTGCTTGTCCATCCGATACTTGTGGGAAGCAAAGCTTACCCCATGTTCAGCGGCCTCAACAAGAACCTCAAGCTTAAACTGCTCAAACAAGAGACTTTCGAAAAAGGACTCGTATGGTTAGTCTACAAAGTAGGCAAATAAGTCCAGCTGCATAAAGTGCGGTGCAGTTTAAATTTCCGCACCGCTTCTTTAAAATTGTTAAACAACCTCTTTTTGGTGGCGCGCAGCATGGAAAAGAAGCAAACAAAAAGAAGAGACAAGTCACCGTCCGAGTACACCGTGAACCAACTCGGCGAATATAAGCCACTCAAGGATTACCATGCAAAACGCGACTTTGAAGCTACAGCGGAACCCCCAGGCAGCGGCGAAAAACCGAAGGGTGAAAGCAAGATTTTTGTGGTCCAAGAACACCATGCCCGACGGCTCCACTACGATTTCAGGCTTGAACGTGACGGTGTGCTCAAAAGCTGGGCAGTCCCCAAAGGCATACCCGAAAACGCGTCGGATAAGCGGTTAGCTGTGGAAACTGAAGACCACCCAGTAGAATACGCACAGTTCGAAGGCAGCATCCCTGAAGGGCAGTACGGCGCTGGCATAGTCACTATCTGGGATAAGGGCACACACGAAACCAAAGTTTGGAACGAAAAAATGGTAGAGTTCACTTTAAACGGCAAAAAACTCACAGGCCGCTACGTGTTGGTGCGGCTAAAAAGGGGCGGCGACAAAAATTGGTTGATGCTCAAAGGCAAAGAATAGTTCCAAACGTGCACGTTGGCACCATGGGCAAAACCGAAATTGAAAGGACCCAAAGCATCCGAACGTGGGCAAACCAGCTAAAACCAATCATAGACAAGGGGACTGCGCCTCTTGGCTACTTTAGCAAGTACTATTCGGGTTATCCTCCTGCAGGTGTACGGGCATTTTTGGCAAGCGTTAAAAACTCCTGATCTCATGAGCGCTCTCTTTCCCGCTCCCCGTGGAGCAGTGTATTTGTAATCAGTATTTTCAAGTAGGAAACCTTAACATATCCTAAACCTTTTAAACTTGGTTCAGAGTCGGGTATCTTAATGGAAAACAGTTCTGTTGAGGCCTCGAAAATCGAGGTTGATACGGTAGTTACCAATGCGCGTCGAGAAACAGGCTTCTCCAGTGTTAACGTCAGCAAACAGCAGCTAATTACCCTTCTGAAGAAAAACGGCGTCGAGGAAACCCAAATTCTAGAGAGCCCCGAAGTCAGAGTAGAAGACATGCTTCTAACACTGCGGAAAGCAAAAGTGAACGTGCCCGAAGCTTTCTTCCAAGAATTAGCCCGCGAAGTTGAGTTGCCCTTTCTTAGTCAAGAGGAAATTAAGAAGTTCTGTCAACACGGAAACGAATGCAAGTTCCTCACAGTGTTGCCATACCGCGTCATCGAACAGTACCTCATTATCCCCTTGCAGATTAACACGACAACGGCGAAGCTGGCGTTAGCGAACCCGTTTAACCGCAAAGCCATGATAGTTCTACAGCTTCTGCTGGGCGACAGACACATAAGTTGGTGCTTGGCGTCTTCTGAGTCAATCGACATGGCTATCGAGAAAGTTTACAGTGAAATTCACAAACAGAATGCTCTGCGTGATCTATACTACCGAAGACCCGACGAGTCAGCGTATAAAGTGCTTTTCAAAAACCAGAAATACTGGATCATAGGCGTTCTCATAGCAATAGCCCTCGGAGTTATAGTCAGTTCCGTGGTTACCTTCGCGCTGCTCTTTGTCGCTGTGAACGTAGCATATTTTATCATTAACCCTCTGAAAATTTACATCTCCCTCCGAGGATTCCAGAAAGGAAAAAACATCCGTAACATTTCGCAAGAACAAGTTAACGCAACCAAAAACGAAGATTTGCCCGTATACACAGTGCTTGTTCCAGTTTACCATGAAGCCAGCGTTCTGCCTCAAGTGATGAAGAACCTGTACCAGATGGATTACCCAAAGAATAAGCTTGACGTAAAAATCCTCATGGAAGAAAAAGACGAAGAAACCCTCCAAGAAGCCCGAAGCCTTGGATTATTTGGAGACCCAAAGAATCGGGTTGAGGGCATACCTTTGGAAGAGTACAGGGAGTTTCTGAAAGTTTTTGACCCCGTGGTCATACCACAAGCGGACATTACCACGAAGCCAAGAGCGTGTAACTACGGTTTGCAACGTGCGAAGGGCAAGTACTGCGTAATCTACGATGCTGAAGATAACCCTGACAAGGACCAATTGAAGAAAGCAGCTATCGCTTTCTCCAACGCGAACGAGAACATTGCTTGTCTGCAGTCGAAACTGAACTTTTACAACGCCAACGAGAATTTGCTGACCCGATGGTTTAGCATAGAGTACTCATATTGGTACGATTTCTATTTGGAAGGACTTGACAAGGTTGATGTCCCCATCCCCTTAGGTGGCACAAGTAACCACTTCCGAATTGATCAGCTGCGTGAATTGGGTGGTTGGGACCCATACAACGTGACTGAAGACGCGGACATAGGCATTAGGATTTCTAGAAGAAAAATGAAAACCGCAATGCTGGAGTGCTACACATACGAGGAAGCCACGCTGAAAGTGTGGAGTTGGGTTAAGCAGAGGTCACGATGGTACAAGGGTCATGTGCAGACGTACCTTGTTCATATGAGGCGCCCTGTTAAGCTGCTTCAAGACCTCGGCTGGAAAAAGTTTCTCCTGTTCCAGTTCACGTTCGGAGGCGCCATATCGATGCCGCTAATTAACCCTGTTCTGTGGATTATCACTGCAATAAGTTTGTTTGCGCCTTGGCTTTTCAGCAGTCTGTACTTGCTGCCTATCCAGTCTATCTGCATATTCAACTTGGTAGTGGGCAACTCCGCGTACCTGCTGCTTTACACTGTTGCGTGTACAAAGATGAAAAAGTACAAGTCTATACCGTTAGCGTTGACTATGCCTGTTTACTGGATACTGATAAGTGTGGCAGCTTGGCGTGGTTTGATACAGTTGATTAGGAATCCGTTTTACTGGGAGAAAACGCTGCACGGAGTCACCAAAACTGCAAAGTGACAGCAGCGCACTCAACTTTATTAGGCGAAAGAAGTTATTTTGGTCTGAGTGATTGTTATGCCTTATTGTGGGAATTGTGGTGTAGCAAACAACCCTGAATTCAAGTTTTGCCAGAACTGCGGCGCTTCCTTGATGCCGCAGCAGCAGCAAGTTCAACCGACTCACGGTATGCCACCGCCTCCTCCACCTCCGCCGTCGACATATCAACCAGCAATGAATGCGCCTGTCCAAGCGCCAGTTCAAGGCGGCTACGGGGAGAACGTAGTGGGCGTGATGCTGCTGCGCAAACCAAAATCTATGGGCAGATACGACACCTTCACAGGAGTTGTCACCACTCGTAGGATGATTTTTGCGCAGATGACCAGCGACATGCTCAAAGACGCAATACAGGCAGCCAGAGACCAAGCGAAAAGCGAGGGCAGAGGCTTTTGGGGTCAATGGGAAGAGCAGCTTAAAGCGTCATTTGGCTACACAAAGCGGTATCTCAGCATGGACCCGAACGCGGCATTGGCTGAGACGCCCGGCAACTTCTTTGTTAGCAACGCCGACATCCGAGAGGTGAAGGTGAAACTAAAGGACCTGCACAGGCAAGGCGATACAGTTCAAAGACACGAGTATGAGCTGGAAGTTCACTTCTCGCAGGGAAAGTATGAGTTCAGGATGGACAAAAATGACGAACACGTTAATCTGCTGAAACAAGTGTACGGCGAGAGGCTCAAAGTGCCCTTTGGGTATTTCTCTTCGGGCGGCTTCACAATCAGGTTATGAGCCAACACCACTTTCTTTTTTATGTTTTATTGATTTTGTATTTTGCTCTGATGTGGGTTTGTGACAGGTAGAGCAGGATTAGGATGCTGTAGGTGATTTCGCCGAAGCCTGCAAGTTTTGGGATTCCGGGGATGCTGGGCAAATCCAGAAGCGTTAAAGTGTCTGCTATGATTACGAATATGGCGACTGCCACGGTGCCTACCCACCCCCAGCGCTTCTCCAGCCAAAGCCCACCTGCAAAAATCAGGGTCAGCAAACCGAAGATTATGGTGTATATGCTGTATATGTCAGGACCTGGCGCTGCACCTATAAAGGGTACTATGCGTGGGGCAGAAAGAAGCCAAAACCCGAACACAACATGTATGATTCCGATGAGTAACTGGGCTGCAACCAAGACTACTATGCCCAGATTTTTCCCCTTGACGGTGATGGTTTTGTGAGTGCCACTCATTGCTTCAGGTCCCGCGTTCAATCTCGGCTGACTGCACTAATTTGTTTTTCTGTAAAAAGGTTTAAAGAAAAAAGTCAGGGCAATATAGTTTGGCTTGCCGGCTCTCATTTGAAATTCAATTCAAAGCTTATGGGCACACCTTCGCCCCATGACTGCCTAATTGGGCAAATTTTCTGCGCCATCTGGTACACTTTGTCAGCTTTTTTCCGTTCGCGTTCATTGTCAGTTTCCAATCTTACATCCATGGCAAAGTGTACATGCGTGAAAATCAGCTTCTCCATACCCTCAACGTTCATCTTGACTTCTGCTTTTGTGGCGAGGTTTCTGAGCCCTAGCTGGGAGTTCTTGGCAATCAACAGAAACAACGTGTTGATGCACGAAGCTAACGCTGCGGCGAAGATGTCTTCAGGTACACAGAAGCCTTCTTTTCCGCCGAATGATGGGGGAGGACTAACGGTGATTATGTGTTTTCCTTTGACTGAGAGGTCGCATTCGGTTCCGCTTTTCCAAGTTGCAGTTCCTTCAAAATTCATTTCAGGCATCAAAATCAACTCACTAGTGAACAGGAAGCGGAGAAATTTAACAATTACGGTGAACGTCGACTTGGAAAGGAACTGTTTTATTTTGGAGTTTTCATAAGTTCTAGTGCATTTTTCGGAGGTGAAAAGTCAATTGGCACTTGTGAAACTTGCTTCTGTTGAAGACTTGAAGCCCAACCAGATGAAAGCTGTAGAAGCGAATGGCAAAAAAATATTACTTGTGAACCTGAGCGGAACCTACTACGCCATAGGCAACAAATGCACTCACCGCGGTTGCATCCTTTCAAACGGCTCACTCAAAGGCGACACGGTTCAATGTGGCTGTCACAGCGCAGTGTTCGACGTTAAAACAGGCAACGTGGTTAAGGGACCCGCGAAGGAGCCTGAACCAAAATACGCGGTTAAAGTGGAAAACGGGCAGGTAATGGTGAGTACCTAAAGCGACCACAGCGAAAAGACGGTTTTAGTTGCCTTATTTTCTTTCAATTAGCTCAATTAATGTGCCGTCGGGGTCTTCCACGAAAGCTATCAGCGAACCCGCAGGGCTAAGCCGGTATGGCTCATCCGTTATTGTTACGTTTTCTTTCCGCATTGCCGCGATGGTTTTTTGCATGTCTTTAACTTCGAAGGCTAAGTGGTCGAACAGGCGGTCTTCATATTCTGCTTGGAGGAACTTTTTTTGTGTACGGTAAAAGGTGAGTTCAAGCGTGGCGCCTTTCGCGTTGGGGTCTTGGAGAAAAGCAATTTCAGCGTGGTTCTGCGGAATTTCTCGTTTGCTCAGGAGCTTTAGCCCCATAAGTCGGGTGTAGAAGTCTATTGATTTTTCCATGTTGCTGGTTCTGATGCTGGCGTGAATAAACATGTGCTTTTCCTTGCCTTTTGGAGTAAGGCTTTCGCTATAAAGAAGTTGCCCTTTAGTTTTTTGCTTTGGCTGTTTTTGACAGGACGAAGATACCGCTTGACACCAGCAAGATGACGCTTAGGGAAGCAAAAAGCGCAGTGTATTGCTGGCTAAGGCTCGCAAGAACTATTCCACTAACTATTGGACCAAGAGTTTGCCCGACATCCATCATCGTACACAGGAACCCCATAGATGCACCCACCAAACCAGCAGGCGCCAGTTCACTCATAAGAGGCGAAGTTGACGAAATCACCATTGCAAAGCCTACGCCATATCCAACTGAAAGAAGAAGCAACAGCGGAAACTGTACAGTAAACGGAACCGCCAGCAACAGTAGACAGCTGATGATGGAGCCAAGAATAATCGGAGTGCGGCGCCCTTTATTATCGGACATTCTGCCCAATATTGGTCGTGTTATGATTACAGTTGCCACATGGGCACTCACAATTAACCCCGCATAGAAGACATCCAGCTTAGCCACTTCAATCGCGTAGCCCACTATGAAGAATTCAACCGCGCCAAAAACGTAGTACTGGCTTGCCTGAACAAAACTCACCAACAACGCGCTTCGGTTCCGCGCAATCTCACGCCACCCCTGAAACAACTTGGCCGTAACCTTCTTGGCAGCTAGAGGTTGTGTTGCAGGGTTTTTTCTTTCCGTTAATAAAAGAAAAGCCAGAATTAACGCGGTGACGCCTGCTATGCCCACCGCCAAATAAAGCGCAGCATAACCATTACTCGTCAACGCCAAAATTAGCCCGCCTAAAATGGGCGCAGCTGTGCGTCCAATCCCCGTGGCGGAATTTAGAAGGGATATGCGTTCTCCCCGCTTGTTTGGAAACAGCTCAGCTACCGCGGCTTCAGTGACGGGCACGAAAACTGCAGTGGCAAAGCCATGGTAAAACCGCACCAGAGCCAACTGCCACCACGTACCCACCAGCAAGTAGAGAAAAGGCGCTGAAGCAAAAACAAACGCAGAAAACAGCAGAACTTTGCGTCTGCCAATTACGTCGGACAGGGAAGCAGCAGGCAGGCTTATCAAAATCCCCGGTATGGTTGAAGCCGCAGCAACTAAACCTAACAAGTCGCTGGGGGTTCCTAAGCTTCGGGCAAAAGGGTTCAAAACTGGACTTTTCGACATAGTTGAGCTTAAAATGGCGAAGGCCCCCATTATGCAAAGTATCACGAAGTAGCGGTTGTTGATGCCTCTTATCTGAAGCTGCATATCTGACCAACTTTACTTATCTCAACAGTGAAGACGTATTTTGATTTTTTGTGGCACTTGGGATATATCCTTAAATCTTCTTGCGCCTCATTGCAGAGCGTAAAACTCTAGCAGAATCCGATGACCCACTAATGACGCACATAATTGAAACTAACCAGCTAACTAGAGGATTCAACGGGCTCATGGCAGTTGACAAACTAGACATAACCGTGGAGTCAGGCGAAATCTTCGGTTTGCTTGGTCCAAACGGGGCAGGAAAAACCACCACCATCAGCATGCTCTGCACCATACTCAAACCCACCTCTGGAACCGCCAAAGTTAACGGGTTTGACGTCGTCAAAGAAGCCAACCAAGTGCGGAAATCCATAGGCATCGTGTTTCAAGACCCCAGCATCGACGACAGGCTAACCGGCAGAGAAAACCTGTACATGCACGCCAACCTCTACGGGGTTCCCGCAAGCGAACAGAAAGAGCGAATTGACCGAATCCTCAAACTTATTGAACTAGACGACCGCGCCGGCGACCTCATGCGAACCTACTCAGGCGGCATGCGACGCAGACTAGAACTGGGGCGCGGCTTAATTCATTACCCAAAAGTGCTGTTTTTAGATGAACCCACGGTTGGGCTGGACCCGCAGACCCGCGACCACATCTGGAAGTACATCCGCGAACTCAAAGAAGCCCACGACATAACCGTGGTTTTAACCACGCACTACATGGATGAAGCTGACCGACTGTGCAACCGAATAGGCATAATGGACCACGGCAAAATAATCGCTCTGGACACTCCGCCCAAGCTCAAGGAGACGCTGGAAGGCGACGTCATAATGGTTAAAACAAACAAAATCGACGAGCTTTCCACATTGGTCGCCGAAAAAATGGGTTTAACGAAAACACGCGTGGTCGATGGCACACTGGAAATCACCGTGCGACAAGGCAAAAGCCTCCTGCCACGCATAGTGGAAGCCGCAACAGCCAACAACATCTTCGTTGAATCCATATTGCTGCGCGAACCAAACTTGGAAGATGTTTTTCTGCATTATACGGGCAGGGTGATACGTGCTGACAGCGGCAGAGAACTCCACGGCTTCTCAGCAATTCAGAGGAGAAAAATAAGATGACTGAACTCAGGGGCTTCTACACGCTGTGGTTCCGCGAAGTCAAACGCTACCTACGTGACCGAACCCGCATAGTCAGCAGCTTCGTTCAACCCTTACTGTGGCTGGTCATATTCGGCGTAGGCATAGGCGCCAGCTTACGCGGCGTAGTGCCCATTCCTGGAATGACGTATCAGGAACTGATTTTTCCAGGCATAGTTGGGCAAACCTTGCTTTTCACGTCCATGTTCATGGGCATTTCCGTGATATGGGACAAAGAATTCGGTTTCATGAAAGAAATCCTAGTTGCCCCGGTCTCGCGGTTTTCCATTTTCCTGGGCAAAATGATAGGTGACAGCACTGATGCGCTAATCCAAGGCGTCATAGTTCTGGTCCTTGGCTTGATTGTGGGAATAAACATTGACCCAGTTGCGTTCTTTCTGTGTTTACCTGTTATGTTGCTCATAACTTTCGGCTTAGTCAGCATCGGCTTAACTATAGCTAGTTTCATGGGCAGCCTAGAAAGCTTCGGAGCCATTCAAAGCTTCATCAACCTGCCATTATTCTTCTTGAGCGGCGCATTATTCCAGCTTCAAAGCCTTCCGACTTGGTTGCAAGATGTTTCAAAACTTAACCCTTTGACGTACGGTGTGGACGCTCTGAGACATGTGATTCTGGGTGGAGCGTGGCAGTCTCTTCAGGTGCAGCCTTTGTTCGTGGATCTTGCCATTGTGGGTGTTTTTGATTTGGTGATGATTGCCATTGGAACATGGGCGTTCACTAAAATGAAGTAATTGAGTCGAACAATATCGTCAAAGGCTGAATAAATCGCCTAAAATAAATCTTATAACATCGTTAAATACTTTAGACCATAAACAATAGAACATTACGAGTGGATTAAATGACTATAGAAACAATTGTTATAGTCGGAAACACTTTAGTTATGACTGCCACGTTTTTAGCTACGCTTTACAGGATAAAGATTGAACGTGACCAAATAAAAACAGTGAAGAAAAACTCAACTGCGTCTGAAACTTTGAAGCGTTTAAAAAAACTTGTTAAGGCAGAAAAGGGAAATTTGCTTTGCATGGATAAGAAAGAACTGAAGGAGTTTCTAGAGTACTTGGAGAAACTTGATTAATGAAGCTCGTAACTTTAGAATAGAGTCAAACGGGAGATAAACTCCAACTTTTACTTTTCGAGAGCCTGACAACTCGGATGCGCGGTTTAAAATCTGAAAAATCAAACTCACAAGCCAAGCTGAACCGCTCCTAAAACGAACAAAGAAACGGGAAATGGGTGCCCGTAGAGAGGTGACATCACCACAAAATTCGCATAAGATATAAACTGTTGCTTGTGACTATTGAAACGTGGATGCTGGTTTCATGAGTGAAGACTGTATCTTCTGCAAGATAGTTCGCAAAGAAACATCTGCAAGCATAGTTTACGAAGATGAGCATGTTTTGGCGTTCATGGATATAAGACCCGTAAGTGAAGGTCATACGCTTGTGATTCCCAAGCAGCACTTCGCAGATATCTTTGAAATCCCAGAAAAATTAAACGCGTTCACAAACCGAGTTGTCAAAAAGGTTGCCATAGCCGTGAAAAAAGCCACAAATGCGGATGGCGTAAGCATAATCCAGCAGAACGGTAGAGCCGCAAATCAAGATGTGTTTCATTTGCATGTGCATATTATTCCTAGGGTTGAAGGGCAAGCGACGCCGCGGTTCACAGACCTATTTGTGGTAAGCAGAGAACAGTTGGATGTAGCTGCTGCGAAAATTAAACGGTGCTTTTAAGTGCTTATACTCGTAGTATCGTTAGTTTCTAGAAAAGCCGTAAGGGGGAAGGGGTAGGTAGAAACTATAGGGGCTGTCATGGGAGCGGCTCAGCCCATGTAAAACGGGGTTATTTTTGAGGGCTAAAGAGTTATTTTTTCTCTTCAGGTTTTTCCCATAGTTCCAGCATTTGTTTCTTTAGTTCTCGGCGTTTCTTTTGCAGGAAATTGTAGACCGTGTGGTGTTGGCTTCCTTGGATTAGCATTTGGACTGCGTTTCGGGCAGCGTCCACCTGTTCAAATGTGCCAATCAAGCCGATGGTGTGTCCGTAAACTACCATGTCTGCTTCGGTTAGCTCTTCGATGGTTCGGCGGGTTTTGCCGTTCATGCCTATGATGCGTCCTTTGACGCGTTTGATGTCTGATTCTGATCTGCCAAAAATTGTGCGTAAATCAATGGAGTCAAACACTGTGTCTTCGTTGCGGATGATGCGGAAGGCGTTTTCAGGTGGGAAGCCTCTGCCGATGGCGGTTACGGTGTCTTTGGCTTTGAAAATTACTGATGGGTCAGTTGCGTTTTCGTTAAGGGTTATTTCTACGCCACCATCTGTGCTTTCCACGCGAAGCTCCACTTGAAGTTTCTCTTCGATGTCCCGTTTCACTTTCCCATCTGGACCAACGAGTACTCCGATGCGTTCTTTTGGAATTCTGACAAATGCGCTTGGTTTTGACATGTTAACCTGTAACCTTCCTGTAGACTTCTTCGCTTGAGAGGACTTTAACGCCTAAGCGACTAAAGAACCTATTCACGTTTGTTATGTCTCGGTTCAAAAGGAACTGGGCAAGCGGATGCGATATTGGCACGGACTGTGACATGTCAAACATCACAAGTTTGCCCTTCCAAATCATTAGGTTGTATTCGCTTAAATCGCCGTGAACCAGTTCTGCTTTGCGGTACAGCTGTTCCATGTACTTGAGCAGTTGGTTGTAGGTTTTTTCTGGGTCATCTGGTGGTTGTTCCTTCAAAGATGAAGCCCTCACACCGTTTTTCCCAATAAACTCCATGAGTAGCACATTGCTTTCCACAGCGAGCGGTGTTGGTACTCGGACTTTTGCTCGTGCTGCCTCCTGCAGATTGCGGAATTCCTTTTGGGCCCATGTGTAAATTAGTGATCTGGTGTTTCGCTTGACGCTTTTGAATCGGTAATCGCCTTCGATGTACATCATCATGCCTTTCTTGAACTCTGCTGAGGATGTCAGGTAAATTTTGACGGCTAATTCTGTTCCGTCTTTTTTTTTGCCCCAGTAAACTCGTGCTTCTTTTCCCGCGCTTACAACGCCGTTAACTTCGTTTAGGTCTCCGCTGTTCAGGAACCGATAAATGACCATGCGTGTTGATTGGTCAAAAACTTCTTCTATGGTTGCTCGGTCGTGGGTGAAGTCGTGAATTGACATTTTGTCGCGTCTTTCAACGTGTTTTTCTCGGTTGGCTATTCTTTCGCGGGCTTTTTTTGACATGTGTAACCAATAACCTATCAAAGGAGGATGTTAAAAACGTTTAAGCTTAAAAAAGTAAAATAAAAGTTTGTAACCTAAAAAAGCTGTTAAACGGTTAGGTATCCTTTTTTGCGGAGAATCTCTGCTTGCGCATGTGTGTAGCGCCATACAACATCGCCGCGGGTGTCACTTTGGAAGTCCCATGGGGAAACCAGCACCACGTCGCCGTCTCGTATCCAAACGCGTCTTTTCATTTTACCGCGAATGCGGCATAATCTTTCTTTGCCATCTTGGCATTTGACCATGATGCGGTCGAATCCGAGCAACTTCACTACTACGCCTAAAATATCGTTCTGTGAAGGGTACACCATTTCGTGGAGTGCGCCTTCGCTTAGCACTTTTTTCTTTCCCATTTAGACATCTCGGGTGTATTTGTGAAAAGATTTATGTAAACTTCCTTAAAAGGTTCACTGATAATGTTTAAACTTTCATTCAATTTTTCGCCGTGAAACGGTTAAAGAAGTTGTTACGATAAAAACTTACCTTCCTTAAAAGCCTGTTCATCAAATGCGCCAACTTTTTAGGCGCGTTGGCGTGAATGTTATGGTTTACGACAAGATTTATCTAAGCTATCAAACTATGGATAGTTAGGTGAAAGAGTGCCTTATTATTTGTTGCAAGTTTCCTATACGGCTAAAGCTTGGGATATTTTGATAAAAGACCCACAGAACCGTATAGAAGTTTTGCGTCCGGTGCTTGAAAACCTTGGGGGAAAAATCGAAAGCGCTTTTCTATCTTTTGGAGATTATGATGTGGTTGCGATTCTTCAGATGCCTGATAATGTTCTTGCAGCGGCTGTTTCTATGGGGTTGATGGCTGGTGGTGCTGTTAAAAGGGTGAAAACTACGGCGTTGTTGACTTGGGAAGACGGGATTGAAGGCATGAAGAAAGCGCGGAAAGCCGCCTATAAACCTCCAGAGCGAAGCCCTATGCTTGAGAGAAGATGAGTTTTGTTTTATCCTGCATATTGGTTTAATTTTTCGAAAAAAGGCACGTGTTTGTGCAGTTAAGCGGAGGATGCGTTTTGTCTTACGTTTTTAACATACCTTACAGGGAAAATTTGAAGCTCCAGCAGGTCATGGAGCAAATTAAGAAGGACACTAAGCTGCATACTTACTGGCGTTGCTCCAACGTTATGGCTATTGAGCGTATGGGTTATACGGATCATGGTCCAACGCATGTGAAGATTGTGGCGAATCTTTCGCTGAAGCTTATGCGTATGTTGATTGACAAGGACGTTAAACCCAGTATAGTGAAGAATTATGGCATGAAGAATGAGGATGCGGAGGTTGTGGTGGTTTTGGGTTCGATTTTTCATGATTTAGGCATGGTTGTCATGCGGAATCACCATGAAGTTTACAGCGGGTTAATCGCGCTGGAGTTCCTTGAGCGTTGTTTAGCTCCTGTTTACTCGGTTGAGGAACGAGCCATAATCTCGTCTGAAGTGCTGCACTCCATTGTAGCGCATGAACACCCAAACGTGCCCACAAACAAACCGTTAACGGTGGAAGCGGGCATCGTGGGAATCGCAGACGCCTTGGACATGGAAGCTGGCAGGGCAAGGATTCCGTTTGAAGCAGGAAAAATCGACATCCACGCTGTTTCCGCGCTTTCCATCGAGAAAGTGGAAATTCTGGAAGGCGACAAGAAACCCGTAACGATTAAGATAACGATGTCAAATTCTGCTGGTGTCTTCCAAATCGACGAGCTGCTTAAGCCCAGAATAGAAAACTCAGGACTCCAACAGTACTTCCACGTTGTGGCGGAGATAACTGGCGAGAAAGAACGCAAAATCATAGAAAAATTCGAAATCTAGCGCTGTCTGTTGTGCTCGGCAAAGACTATACCCCTTTAGTTAAGATGCTTGTTTTTTTTGTTTAGTTGTTGTTGTGGG
>CAYGJP010000024.1:8290-16325 GCA_964350175.1 uncultured Candidatus Bathyarchaeia archaeon | reverse complement strand
CGCCTACGTTCTCCACAACATTTTCCAGAATTTCATGTTTCTGCTTCAGCTCTTCCTCAACTTTCTTGCGTTCACCAACTAGACTAATGTTATGTGCCAATTCTCCATAAACGGTTTCAGGTGAACCATGCTTGTTCAGGTAATAGTTAGCACCTAAGTTCAAGGCTTTAATGGCGACTTCTTCTCTGCCTTTCCCAGTAAACAAAATAAATGGAACATCGGGCATTTTTTCTTTTAAATCCCTCAGAAAATCCAAACCTGTTTTTCCAGGCATCTCATAATCAGAAACAACAACATCAAAAGAACCCTCGTGTAGCTTTTGAAGTGCCTCATCCACACTTAAGGCTGGTTCAACTGTGAACTTGCCATCCGCCTCTAGTATTTCCTTTGAAACCTCCAAAAGAGAAGAATCATCGTCAACATGTAAAACTTTGATTTGTTCTGTGTAATTCAATAAATGGCTCTCCAAATTCTGTAAATCGTGCTTCTTCATATACTATAAACTATTTATTTGCTTCTGTCAATTGGGGCTGATTTTTTTTATTATTGACAATGTCTGTTTGTGTTCCTGATATATTTCAAAATGCTAACTTTTTGGTCAAGTAGCTACGCGATTTATACTTCTTGCTCTTCAGTAGTTTATTTAAGGTCACTACTTTAAACAGGTATTTCAAAAACATAGAAAATATTATCTTCTTGCAGCTCTTAATTAGTGTTGGGCACCATGTTTGGAAAAATTAGAATTCTAGTAGGCGTAGATGGTTCACTCCAGTCAAAAAAAGCCCTCGCTGAAGCAATAACCATAGCCAACCATTTTTCAGGTTTTGTTAAAGTAGTCGCCGTTTATGAGAAAGGCTCAGAACAGAAAGCAGAAACAATCATCAACCAAGCCGCGCATGAGCTAGAAAAAGAAAACATCGCCCATGACACAGCTGTCGTCATGGGTTCTGACGCCGCAAAAATCTTGACGACCATGGCTAAACAGGAGAATATTGACCTCATTGTGGTGGGCAGTCGAGGCTTAGGCGGAAAAGTATCAATGCTACTGGGCAGCGTCTCAAAAAAAGTCGTCGGCAACGCATACTGCAACGTCCTCGTAGTAAAAAGCAAACGTTAACCATTAACCTATTTTAGAGGGCACTCGCCCCTCTTTTTAGCATGCAAGGTAGTCTACAGTGGAAAAGAAAAACTCTGCCAAACGGTTTGACAGTGCTGCTTTTTCCCCGTGCTTCTGGAATGACCACTCAACTGGCAGTTGCCCTGAAGTATGGCTCAAACGCCGATGCTGAAGACAAATCAGGAACCGCCCACTTTCTTGAACACATGATAGCGGGTGGCACACCTGAAAGAATCCAGCTGTCAAGGGACATAGAACGATTAGGCGGATGCGTCGATTTCTTTACCACCCACGATTACACCATGACCCTTGCAGATGTTGCCCCTGAAAAAGTCGGCAGGGCATCAAAAATTATGTCCAAACTGCTGTTTGACTCACGGTTTGAGAAGGAAAATTTTGAGCGTGAACGCAAAATAATTTTGCACGAGATTGCAGAAGCCTCCGACAACCCTTGGATACAACTTGACGAGATGCTCACTCAATGTCTCTTTAGTAGTCATCCCGTAAGACGCCCCGTATCAGGGTACAAGAAAACCGTGCGCAACTTGTCTCTCAAAGACATAGAGGAAACGCATAACGCACACTATGTTTCGGGTAACATCGTTTTGGTAATAACAGGTCAATTCTCAGAAACCCAAGTTGAAAACATACTCCAAAACTTCTCCGATTCCACACAAAACAGCAAAACCGTAACCAACACCATAGACTGCCCCGAAAGTGAACCACCCAAAAAAGCAATGACCACCACAAAAGCAGGTCTCTCCCAGGCATACCTAAGCATCGGGGCAAGGACCGTCTCTGGAAAACACCCTGACATACCCGCACTCGAATTAATCAACGCAATACTTGGAGGAGGCGCAAGTCCACGATTGTTCATCGAGATGCGCGAAAAAAGAGCCCTCGCTTACAACATCCTATCAAGCCAAGAATGCGGCATGGACTACGGATACTTCCACATTGACTGCGCCGTAAAAACCAAAAACCTAAACAAAACCACCCAGCTCCTCCGTAAAGAACTGGACAAAATACGCGCCGAAAAGGTACCTGAGGCGGAACTTAACAAAGCCAAAGACATGATACTGGGCGCAATATACCGCGAAGTTGACAGCCCAGCAAACCTGCCTGAAACCCTCGCCAGTATGGAGATGCTGTTTAGCAGCGAAAATGCCCTAACTGACTACATCCAGAACTTGAAAGCAATCACCTCAAACGATATAGCTGAAACCGCAAACAGGTACTTTCAAGAAAACAGCTACTCCACAGTAACGCTCACACCAAAATCCTAACACTATCGTCTATCAAAGGTCTCTCATTACAATACGCGCTCTCTTAACGACTTCCCCAAGAACCATCTGCGAAAGACCCGTTCTCCTAGCAAGCCTGGGCAGGTCTTCCTCAATTACCTGCTTCATAAGCACTACCCCAACGTTTCCCAGCTTCTCCTGCGCTTCCCTTCGTAAACCTCTAAGGCACGTCAACGGATACAGCTTTTTTTCTTCAATCATACCCCGCAAATCAAGGTCTATCGGTGAACTCCACCCAACCTGAAGTATGCCCCTGCACTCACCATAACGTGCTGCATGCTCCGAATACCGCGTATTAGTGACTATCATGGCACGGTCAATTTTCAAGCCATTTCCGCCTAAACTAACCCCCTCAACAACATCCTCCAGAACCGCCCTAGCAATGCGGCTCTCATCCAAACCCGTCGGCGTGTGATAGTTCGTATGATGCTTCGCTTCCACAAAATATGTGATACCCCCTTTTCTTGCTATAGCGTCAACTTCATGCTCCACACATCTGCCCTTAATCAGCCTGTTTGGGCTAACCTCAAAACCATTGTGCGCCAACAAAAGCTGAACAAACACTTCAAATTCTGGCTTCGAACGCATCAAGCTTAAACCTTTCCGCAAATCAATAAGGTGCCGCGTGGCGGGCTTGTACTTTGGCAGGAACCTGAAAATCATCTGAAGAATCCTAGCCGTTGTTATGCCATCATAGAGCCGTTCTTCAATTTTCGCTGCCACCTCAATAGCAACCTGCCTGTTTGCGCCCATTCTCAAGCAGGTCTTAACAACTTTCTCTTTGTCAAATAATTGTCTGGAGCCGTCTGCCTTTATCACAAAAACGCCCAAGACCATCCACACCCTGTTGAAGGTTACCCAAACAATAATCTGCTAACTCTTAAATTTGTAGGTATATCCTATTTTTGCGTGCTACATATGCAACCGCTTACAGGAATAGCAAAAAGTTGACGGCTGAACAAGCGTCTTAAACGCTTATTTCTATCAACTTACGCATACTGTTAATTTCTATCGCATTCGTCCTCGTTATTGCATGCGAAAACTTTGGTTTAGCCTCTGAACCTATAGTTAGAACGCGAGTGCCCTTGTAAGAAAGGGTGTACGTAATTCCCTCATCTTTCAATTCACTCGCCATGCTTTTTAGCTGTGCAAGCTTATTTCGGATGTCTCTTTTATTTCCTGCGCTACCCACAATATCTTTCAAAAATTTTTTGTTATCGGTTTTAAGCTCAATTCTATTATTTTCAGCCTTTATCTTAAGAGCTTCAACATCACCAGTGAATAACGTGGCTTCTCCAGATTTGATAACCTGACCTAACCAAGTTGGTAACTGCACAGCTACACCCGCCTTATGGAAGCGTCTTACTTCTTTTCGGATACGTAAAGGACATCCAAAACTATAGAGCCGTTAAGTTTGGCTTTAAGCATGCCAACTTCCAAAGTGAGGTCTTGAAAGCTAAGTTTTACGTCAGATTCTTTTCCAGCGAGCTTGTCAATCAGCTTAAGTAAAGTGTCGCCAAAATCATCTGTTTTTTTTGCCATTTTATTTCCCTCAGTCAAAACATTTCTACCTCAATATAATGTAACATGTTTTACACTGTTAAGTCTTTTGCATACCGACACTTTAAAAGCATTAACAGTTTTGCCCTCCAAAAGTTTGAGAGGTCCATTTTTCCAATTCAATTAACAAGTGTACGCTGCATTTCATTTACGTCTCTACAAATGCAATTATTCCCGAACGGAAAAGCAAAAAAGCACCCTTATCGAGTGCAAAAAATCTTAAAAAGGATAACCACTATACTATGTATCAAGATTCGGGAGGAGGTGATTGTTATTGGTGAATGTTACTAGCTACCACATTCTCATCTACGGAAGCGAACAAGGATACCAAACAAACAGAGCTCAAATACAACTCAAAAACGGCAACACCGTAGTAGCTTGGGTTAGGTTCAACGACGCCGGAATGGCTTTTGAAGCAGACAGCAACGCAGGGGGCATAATCAAGATGCACTTGCCGTCAGCAATGTTCCAAAGCGTAGTGGATATTCTTCGCAACGAGAAACCCATAAACATCTATTTTGCGCAGGGTCGAGGTTTCTTTGGGACCTCAACTTCAGAAGCCGTAGGAGAAGGAGAAAAGTAAATGCGAACTTAGCCCAAGACACAAAAAAGTTATTGTTTTGGGCAGCAGATCAAAGCAATACCAATTAAGAAAGTAGCTACAGTATCTCCGTTGAATGGCATTATGGTGATAACCCACACTATTAGGGTTAGTGGATTCACTTTATGCTTCTACCCAATTTTTTTAGGGAATAGGCATGTTTTTTGGGTTGTTTGGGTATCACTTAAATCTTACAATGACACATTATTGTATCAGAGACAATAGAGGTTGTGTACATTTGAAAAAAATAATTGCCGTTGGCATATTGCTTGTGATCGTGATGAGTGTATTCTGCGGAGCCATACTGTCGAGTGTTTCTGCTGACGAAAACTACCAAGACAACAGCAACGAATACAGCACGGGCCCAGGAGACGCTCCTGACCAGGGTATGGCGCGAGACGAACCCCGAACCCGATTCAAAGATCGCTAGCTTTCATCACAAACCCTTTTTTCAGACTGTGCGAAGAATATTGCGCTTTTGTTTTAGGACACTATATGTCTAAAGCGTTCAGGAACAGCCAGAACTCTTCAACCGTTTTAATAATCCTCAATTCCAAATACTCCGGCTTAAAGGTCCCGCCTTCTCCGGAGGAAACCTTGAAATAACCCACCGTGTGCGGATAATTCTGTTCAATCTCTGGGCTTTCTAAAAAATCTCCAAGTTTAACGCATTTTTCAGACTGAACTCCCTTGTTTCTCCTGTCTGCCAGAAAAACAGTGTAATTGCGGTATTTCCCTACGTTGCCCTCCGTTGGGAAATAGATTAAGCCGTCAATTTCTTGGAAATGAAATTTTTTGTATTTTTGGTTTTCCAAATGTGCTCAGATAATTCAATGCTTCGAAAGAATATTAAAAGGTTCACGTTGAATGCACCTTTAGCGTTTTTTTCTCCATTGCAAGACACGACATGCCGTTAAGACAGGCTGTTTAAAAGACCAAGTTGCCACGAGAAGCAATTTAAAAAATATGTGTTGTTGTAGTCTGCTAGCCACATAGGTTTAAGACTGAATCAGTCGAATAAGTATTATAATGCATATCTTTTTGGATGTGTTTTTTATGCAAAAAAAAGCGTACTTTGTTATTATTCTGGTCGTATTAATAGGCCTCGCCACGTTTCCTGCACTAAACACAAAAGCGAATACAACTATCCCTGTCTGGGATTTCGAGGACCACAGCTACAGCCACATTGACATAACCACGTTAACTAGCCAACAGATTCTAAATGAACTAACCCAGACTGATGCACTTTTCCAAGCACTTGGTCTGCCTGCGCCAGTACATTATGCTTACCCACTGGGGGCCTACAATGCGGCAACAATGAACTTAATTTCTCAGTACCGGCTGAGCGGCAGAATTGGTGGTCACGGTACGCTTTTCCCCCCACCTTATCCACTGCCGAACTGGTACGAATTAACTTCAGGATGGATCAGGGCAGACACAAGTTACGCTGAAATCAAAAATTGGGTAGACCAAGCAGTGGCACAAAAGGCGTTGCTGTGCTTATACACTAACAAAGTTTCTGATCCGCCCATGAGCGAAGGCTGTACTCCAACGCTTCTGGCACAAGTTCTCGACTACCTCGTAGAACGGCAGAATGAAGGCGAACTCTCAGTGTTAACAATGCGCCAAGCATACTCCACTTTTGCCGGTCAAAAAGCCGTGGTTGTTATGAGTTTCGATGACAGCTGGAGCACAGATTATGCCATCGTATGGCCAATGTTCAAGTCTCGTGGCATAGCCGGTACAAGCTACATTGTTGGTACAATAGTGAGTTCAAATCAACCAGGTCGACTGAATTGGGCGATGATATCTGAGATGGCTCAGCTTGCTCCAACTAACCCTGCAGCGACTGGCTGGGGAGTGGCAACCGATGTTAGCCCACCAGAAGGTGGTACAACTAATCCTTACGGATTTGTGGGTGTTTCGTCTGGCTTGTACATTTCAGCGTTTCCAGCTACGGGTTACGTTTTCAGTCACTGGCAATTTGACGGAAACAGAATGACTGGAAATCTATTGTGGTTGCCTCCGCAAACTTTGGGGACACTTCACACTTTGACAGCGTTTTTCACTAAATTGCCTCCTACACCCATTGGATGGCTGGTGTCGGTAGAGGTGAATGGTTCGGCAGGTGGAACAACTGACCCGTTTGGCTTGCAGAATGTAACTGGACCTTTAACGGTGAAAGCTGTACCTGACGCGAATTACTCTTTCAGCTACTGGCTCTTAGACGGGAAAAATTCAACTGAGAATCCAGTGACTTTGTCAAAGCAGACTACTGGGACAAATCACAATTTAACTGCTTTCTTTGTTTATGCACCTCCTTCTTCACCTACGCCCTCTCCGTCTCCATCGGCGTCACCTACCCCCACCCCAGCACCTGCACCATCTCCAACCCCGACAGCAACTCCTGCACAAATCCCCACACCTACACCAACTCCTGCACCTAACCCTTCAACATCACAAACTTCATCCCCCAGTTCCTCTCCAACGCCCTCACCTACACAAACGCCCTCAACTACCCCAACTCCTACTCCAACGCCTTCCCCATCGCCGCAAATCACAACCAGTCCTTCCCCTAGCCCCTCGCCTTCATCAATACCTCCAGCTAATCATGCGCCAAGCGGCTCAGGTTTTTCGCTGCCGCCTGAAATCTTTTACGCTGCCATCGCCATAGTAATAATCATAGTGCTTGCAATACTGGTCTTTTACCGAAGTCGAAGAAACCTATTAAACGCAAAATAACTCCATAGTTGCCAGTAGACTCTTTTTTCTTTTACATGCATCCTTTCCTTTTTTATAGTCAGCTACTTTTCAGGTTTATCTGGAATGAAGTCCATTGAAATGCTGTTGACGCAGTGTCGCGTGTTCTTTTCCGTGAAGCGCTCCCCCATGAACACGTGCCCTAAGTGGGCACCGCAATTAGTACATAATATTTCAGTGCGCTCTCCGTCCGCGTCGGTTTTCCTTCTGACTGCTCCTGGAATTTCGTTGTCAAAGCTTGGCCAACCGCAGTCAGCCTTAAACTTGCTTTCGGAGCGATAAAGTGGCGCGCCGCAGCGTTTGCAGACGTAGGTGCCTTTCTCCCAGAAAGCAAAGTACTTGCCTTTGAAAGGCGCCTCCGTACCCTTATGGATGATGATGCTTTCCTCTTCAGGGGTTAGTTTTCTGTACTGCTTTTTATCTTCCATAAAAACACCCTGAAAATACTGTGTACTTTAGCATAGAAAAACCGTTCGACCCAACAATTCAGTATAAATGTGACTGGGAAGTGGCGCCGCCGAAAGGATTCGGACCTTTGACCGACTGGTTAACAGCCAGCCGCTCTACCGGGCTGAGCCACGGCGGCACAACATTGTACTTCTCCACTCTCAGTTTGAAAAAGACTATTTAAGTTTAGTTATTCAGTGAAACCCTTTGACGTGCTGTTTTGTTTTGCGTTTAGCCACCCACGCG
>CAYGJP010000024.1:0-8280 GCA_964350175.1 uncultured Candidatus Bathyarchaeia archaeon | reverse complement strand
GCCCGCGAACGTCATATCCATAAGGTTGCCCACCCAGCGAAAATCATGCTCAGCACATTGAATGAGGAGTTGTTTGTGCAGTTCCGTCAATTCTGTTTGCTTGAACCAGTCCTCACTTTTCAGCCTGCCCAACGGAACAAAGAACAGGGGCACAATTAGGCTTCGGCAGTCTTTCAAGTCATCCACCAACTCCATCGTCTTCAACAGGTCCTCTTCACGTTCTTCAGGCAGCCCCACAATCAAAGTTCCCGCAGGAACCAACAAATTATCATGCATCAAACCCATACCCTGCTTAACCACTTTGGGCCACTCTTCAGCATTAAACGGAAGAGCTTTTGCAGGCATAATTTTCTTCGCAAGCATCGACGAACCTGTTTCTATGCCAATTTCGGCTCCCCACCACGCTTGCTTGGCAAGTATCATTTCGCTTATCTGGGCGAAAAGTTTGGGCTTCGATGCTACTGCAGCCAGCGAACAGTGACTCCAGCTTATACTGTTAGCCTTCTCCAGCACGACTTCATGAAGTTTAAGCAATTTTTCATCGTTGGGGGTCACGTTGTTTGAACCGTATAGCATGACGTCTTCGCCGTGAAGGCACACCCCGAGATTTTTGCCCAGTTTAATGTTCACGTCTATTTCTCGCAGAATCTTCTCAATTGGATACCAACGCAAAGGTCTCAACGTTACATTGCAGAATTCGCAGCCTCTGCAGCAGCCGCGTCCAATCTCAACTAGTCCGTTCACGGAAGGTTGAACAATATCTGGTATATCTTCAAACTTAGGAATATCACCCACATCAACGTCAAGGTATTTAGGCAGTTTCTCGCCGTTCAAGGCGGTTTTGAAAACTTTTCCCAAAACTTTTTCCGCTTCGCCTTCCACTATGCAGTCTATCCCGTTGTTCGCAACAAATTCTGGGCGGTACTTGAACTGCCACGCTCCTGGACCGCCAACAACTATTTTTAGTCCGCGCTTTTTCGCTTCCACAACCTCTGGCGTGTTTAGCAAACCCTTGAAGTGCTTTGCCAAATACGGTTCCTTCTTCAAAATCGCGGCCAGTGTACTGGAAGCAGGACCTAACCCAAACGGGTCCATAACGTGGATGCCTAAAACTTTCGCTTCGCCGATGAAGCGTTTCAGGTGTTTTGGGCTCACTGTGATAACATCAAAGCCTTCTTTCAGAAGTTGTGCTTCAGCTTTCCTCAAGCCGTAAGATGCTGCGGCAGGAATGCCCTGTTTTGTTTTTATGTGGGGAAAAAACAGATAAGTGTAGAGCCATTCAGGCACGAAGTTCGGAGGCGCACATGTACCGAAACCCACAAACTCGTTTTTGTGGTAGTCACTCATTAACGTTCGGTCACTTGTCAAAAGTACCTGAGGCATGTTCTCCCTCATCTATAGTTTAGTTTCCTTAGCGGTAAAAACATTTCGAGCAATCACATGTTACCTACAGCCGACTCAACAAGGATTTCGTTCATTTGAATGTGTAAAACTTATATTAGTCCAAGCAGTTTTGTAGATAAAGTCAAGGTCGACATATTAGTATGAAAGACACAACTTGCCAATTGATATGTCTATACCTGTGTTTTATGTCGAAATGTATATGAAAGAACTTTAACAACACTATAAACAATCAAGGGAGTAAAGGGACAACTTGAAAAAAATGTTAGAATTCAGATGGCACGGTAGAGGCGGACAAGGCGCTTGGACAGCCAGCGAACTCTTAGCGCGGACAGCCCTTGCCGAAGGAAAACATATTCAATCTTTCCCCGAGTTTGGTCCAGAAAGAATGGGTGCACCTGTGACGGCGTTTACCCGAATCAGTAGCGAGCCCATTCGGATTCACTGTTCAGTTTATGACCCGGATGTGGTTATAGTCTTGGACAATACTTTATTGAAAACTGTTCCAGTGACCGCTGGCCTGAACCGAGATGACGACGTTCTCATAATTAACTCCACAGAGGAACCCTCGGTGATTAAAAAACTACTCAGAGTGGAAAAAGGGCATGTGTGGACGGTTCCCGCAACTGAAATTGCCCTGAACCTGTTAGGAGCACCAATAACGAACACCGCTTTGCTGGGCGTTGTTGCCCGTGCGACGGAGATAGTTTCCATGAGCGGAATAGCGGTAACGGTCAAAGAAAAATTCAGAACTGACATTGCCGAGAAAAACATGGCGGTCATCAAACAGGCATATGAGGAGGCAAAAGTGGAATGAGTCGCGAAAAAACTTGGAAAGAAATTTCGCCTGCAGGCGTCTGTCCCAAATCCAGCACTGGCTTTTTGACGGGCGATTGGAAGACATTTACACCCGTGCGAGACTTGGAGAAATGCACCACCTGCCTAATCTGCGTAATATACTGCCCTGATGGTGCCATACGTTGGCGTCCAGAATTGGGAAAAATAGATTTTGACCTCAATTTCTGCAAGGGCTGTGGAATATGCGCTAATGAGTGCCCAACTAAAGCGATAACTATGAAACTTGAGAAAGGTGACGAATAAATGGTGAACAATGTTAAACAAGAACGTATGGCTCTAAATGGCGACGAAGCTGTGGCATATGCTGCTAAACAATCAGATGTGGATGTTGTTGCCGCTTATCCCATTACCCCTCAGACCATTATCGTTGAGAAGTTCAGCGAATACGTTGCTGACGGCGAAGTTCAAACAGAATTCGTCTGCACAGAATCAGAACACAGCGCTATGACCGCTTGCATAGCTGCTTCTGTTACAGGCGCAAGAACATTCACTGCTAGTGCTTCAGCAGGTTTAGCTTTGATGCATGAAATGCTGTTTGTAGCTTCTGGTTGCCGTACTCCAATTGTGATGGCTATAGCGAACAGGGCTTTGTCAGCTCCCCTGAACATACACGGTGACCAGTCTGACAGCATGGCCCAGAGAGACTCAGGGTGGATACAGATTTACGTGGAGAACTCGCAGGAAGCGTACGATACACTAATTCAAGCTTTCCGAATTGCCGAAAACACTCAGGTACTTTTACCCGTGATGGTGTGCTTAGACGGTTTTACCTTAAGTCACACACTGGAAAACGTAACTGCACTTACCACTGATGTCGTTAAGCAGTTTGTTGGCACGCGTCAGCTTGCAAATGTAACAAATCAGGAGGGCAAGACAGTGCCTTTCAAACTTGACCCAGCAAATCCCATGACCATCGGACCCATTGCCCTGCAGAATTACTACTTCGAATTCAAGAGGCAGCAAGAAGAAGCGATGAAGAACGCTTTATCTATGATTCAGCAGGTACATGATGAATATGCTGCATTGACTGGCAGAAGCTACGGAAACGGTTTGCTTGAAGCGTATCAACTTGAAGACGCAGAAATCGCAACAATATGCACCGGATCAACCGCGGGAACCATGAAAACGGTTGTTGACGAACTCAGAGAAGAGGGCGTGAAAGCTGGGCTGTTGAGGCTTCGTACTTTCAGACCTTTCCCCGTCGAAGCAGTTCAAAGCGCATTGAAAAACGTGAAAGCAGTTGCTGTCATGGATAAAAGCATGAGTTTCGGTGGAAACGGTGGCGCTGTCTGTCACGAGGTTCGTCACGCAATGTACGATGAAGCTGCTCGTCCTTTCATTGTAGACTATATTTACGGCTTAGGTGGAAGAGACACCAATCCAAAGGAGTTCCGCAAAGTGTACGAAGAATTACAGCGCATAGTGCGCACTAAACACGTGGACAAGTTGGTGCACTTTTTAGGTTTAAGAGAATAATGGAGGAATGAACAAATGACAACTCAAGAATGGAAATTCACGGCACGAGACATAGCTGAAAAACCAGACCTTTTCCTTTCCGGACACCGCGCATGTGCAGGCTGTGTACCTGCGACGGTTCTGCGAATGGTCATGAAGGCTACCCGAGGACCAACAATTGTAACTGAAGCTACTGGCTGCATGGAAGTGGTCTCTTCGATTTACCCATACACATCGTGGGCTACGCCTTGGCTTCACACTGCCTTTGAAACAGCTGCTGCAAACGCTGCAGGCATCGAATCTGCGTTGAAGATAATGAAGAAGAAAGGCAAGCTTGGGCCGGAACATGTGGACGTGATTGCTTTCGCTGGAGACGGTGGAACCTACGATATTGGTTTTCAAGCCCTTTCAGGCGCTATTGAGCGTGGTCACGATTTTCTGTTTGTGTTGTATGACAATGAAGGTTACATGAACACTGGCATTCAGAGAAGCGGTGGAACCCCACTTGGCGCTGCCACAACAACAACACCTGCAGGTTCAGTAATGCCTGGAAAACTACAGCACAAGAAACCTATATCCGACATTATTGTTGCGCACGGCATCGAATATGCAGCAACGGCATCACCTTACTACTGGAAAGACCTCATGACGAAAGTGAGAAAAGGCTTAGAAGTTAAAGGACCAGCGTTTCTGCATGTGTTCGCGCCTTGCCCAAGAGGCTGGAGAAGCGACTCTGCCACTGGTATAGAATATTCAAAGCTGGCGGTGGAGTCTTGTGTGTTTCCCTTGTGGGAAGCCATCAACGGACAATATCAGTTGTCAACGCCAAGCAAGCTTATTGCCCTCGCGCCGCAGAAGAAAAAACCAGTCACCGATTACCTGAATGGTCAAGGACGCTATAGACACTTGTTCAAGCCTCAGGGCAAACATGTGCTTGATGAGATTCAACGCTGGACCGATGAACGCTGGGCAAAGCTTCTCAAGAAATGCGGTGAAGAGCCAAAAACGGCATAACACCCAACTTTTCATTTTTGTTTTTCTTTTTTGTTTCTTCTGTTAAGTTGTGTGGACACACTGCTGTTTTTGCGGTAAGCGATTGTTTGTTTCAAAGATTTTATATGGTTGGAGTGCAGCAAGTAGCTAAAGCTGGAGCGAGTAGTTGGCTACATGAGAATAGACTGCTGGGACTTGGGTTGCTGTGATGTGGAACAGTGAGTGATAAACGCAAAGGCATCTTGTTTTCCATTCTGACTAGTCTTATGTTAGGTTTTAATCCAGTTTTCATGGTTCTGGTTCTTGAGTTGGTGAATGTTGAGACTATGAACGTTGTGTGGACTGGCTTTTCAAGTGTGCTTTTTGTTTTGTTTTTTGCTCTCGTCAAAAAGCGTCATTATTTTGTGGTTATTTTTAGGAATTGGAAGAAGCTGAGTTTGCTGGGGTTGCTTGGCACCATAGGTTTCTTGCTTTATACTTATGGTGTCTTGCTTGCGGGTCCTGTTAATGCGGGTTTTCTGCTTCAGTTCACAGCAGTTTTCACCATACTGTTTGGCGTGGTGTTTTTGAAGGAGCGGTTTACGCGGCAGGAGGGGCTGGGAGTTTTTGCTGCGGTGGTTGGCGTGTTTGTTTTGGCGTACGGGCATTTTGATGTTGAACTCGTCAGCACCGTGGCGGTTTTGTGTGCTGCAGTGTTATTTGCTTTTTCGAATTTGATATCAAAGGTTTACGTCAAAAACATTAATCCTTTTAGTTTGGCGGGTGGCAACGCGCTTTTTGTGTTTTTGTTTATGTTTACTTATTCAGTTATGTTTGGAAAGCTGCAGGTTGCGATTCCACCGGTTGTATTTGCCTATTCTGTTGTGGCTTCATTTACGGGTGGAGTTTTGGGTTTCATACTGTTTTTTAAGGCGCTAGAAGTTTATGAGGTGTCCAAGGTTGCGTCAATTCGTACGGCTGAACCGTTTTTGACGGCGATATTCTCTTTTGCTGTTTTGGCGTTGGTACCTACGATGAATCAGTTTGTGGGTGGAATCCTGATTGTGGTGGGCGTTATCACTTTAAGCTTAACCAAACAAAACAAAACTGTTGACCCTTAGTAGGGAGCCTATCGTTTTCCTCTACCCCTTCCCCCTACGTCTTTCTGATTCCCAATCAATGGGAAAGATTCGGAGCTGTCAAATTCCAACGCGCAGATAGCCGCCTTGAACTCTACGGTGGTAAACAGTCAACTGAGGATTTTAGGGAAACGCCTGTTTCACCCGTGATAGGTATTTTTCTATTTCTTTTTCTGCGTTGTCGGCTTTGATGAATATGGGCACGTTCTCAATCCCCGTCGCAATGTAGCTTGACAGCAGCCATTCGCCTGGCGCAAACTCCAGCGTCTTCTCCAGTATTCCTTTGTCTATCATGAACGTGTCACTTACCAGCATGCGGTCGTACGGTCTGGGCAAGGTGCCCACGAAGTACGTGTGCAACTGTTGCAGGGCGTTCGTGTTCAAGTAAGCGATGCGTTGGGTGGCTATGCAGACGCCTAACCCGTATTTTCTGCCTTGACGAAGCAGAGTTTCGACGTGCTGGCTGACTTTACCGTCTAAGCCACCTTCCTTGCTGCTTATGAACTCCTGCGCTTCGTCGAATACTACGAGTATGTAAGGCTTGAGGATGAATCGTCTTTTTCGCCTAACCAGCAGGTTCTGTGTGAGGCTCATAGCCAATTCTTTAATGGTGAACGGGTCGCTAATCGAGAGCACCACAAGGTTCGTGGTTTTGTCTTCAAGCAGTTCGCGTATGCCTTCCACGGTTAAGCCTGCTTTGGCGCTGTCTTCTTTGTCACTGCGTTTTTTGAATATATCCGCAATCGTGTTCCGAGTGGTCGCCCAAGCGTACAACCCGCTTTTATCATGAACTTTGAACTGCTCCACGGTCTCCCGCGCTAAACCATCAATGAATCCCACGAAGGCTTCGCTGACTTCTTGGTTCTCGCTCAAACCCTGCTTTTCTACGTAATCGCGCACAGCATCGTGGATGGCGTCGATGGCGTTCACGTAGTGCGGTTTGGCAACGGCGTCTTTGCGCTGGTCATCTAACTCGTCCATGAATTGGCTGTACGTGGGGATTTTCTGTTTGGGTTTGGTGTAGTACGTTAGTTTTCCCTGACTCATGATTGCCTTCAAGCCAGCTTTGGTTCGCTCGTCGTCCTCGTACTCGCGGGGTTTCACCACGGAATTGTAGAAGTCCTCAGGTGAATCTATTCGGTGCTCCAAAACCAGTTTTGCGTTCATGTTCGGGTCAGCCAAAACATCCAGCAGCAGGAAAGCGTACTCGCAGCTGATGTCGAATATGACAATTTTTGTGTTATCCGTGTGCAGCAGCATTCGCCTGAGAATATTGGACATCAGGTTGGATTTGCCGCCGCCTGTAAACGCAAAAACTCCGAAGTGGTAGCGCACGAGCTTCTCGAAGTCCACGTAAATTGGAATCTTTGTTTTGTCCGTCTCAAACATCTTAATCACACCCAGCCTCGGGTCCACGCGGGCATCTGAGGAAGTCTTTGTTGGGTCGATGCCGAGTTGGTCAGTGATTTTCTTGTTGTACATGCGGTTAATCATGTCGCTGTTCAGCAGGTACACGGGGCTGCCCACGACTGGGTAGCTGAAGCCTTTGCAGAACTCAAAGGTGCAGTCGCTTTTGAGGATTAAATCGTAGTTCACGGGTACGGCGTCAATCTGAATCATCATCGTGCTTTTGTCGTCTGTCTGCCAGTCCTCCTCCGACTGCTCGATAATTTCAAACTGCATCGGATAATACCCATGGTCACTCAAGCCGCGCAAGCCAAAATGTTCAGGCCAAACACGGCTAATTTCCATAAGCGTAAACCGCTCCGCCCCATCGGTTGGCTGCTTGAAGTTTTTAACCGCCAACAGCATGCCCTCTTCGAGCAGGCCCATGAGGTCTTTTTGGTATTCGATTTTTATGCGGCATTGGTAGCGGGCGCTGGTGCCTGAAACTTTGGATTCTTCGCCGCCGAACATGCGGGGGATAACCGCGGCTAACCGCGCGTTGAATTTGCCGTCGAAATCTGTGAAACAGTTGGTGTTAAGTTTTTTCTCTTCGTGTATGCTCAATTTGGCTTCGCCTCTCTCGGAAAGTACTCATGTAAAATATGAACTTTCGCAATTTATGATTATTCAAAATCCAAACCGCGGTCGAGTCAACCACAGCTTTGAATTGGCTGTAGTTCCACTTCGCAATTTTATCCGCGATGAACAGCGCTTTGTTGTGCCCGAATGCTTCGGGGATGTTTGCGGGCGCCATGGCGATGAGTAGGTTCATGGTTAGGTTCTGGAGCTTGTTTGGAACCGTTTTATCCCTGAACAGTAACGTTTCCACGGGTTCCTCTGTGCCGTCGCTCATAGCGTTAATGAATACGGCGGTGTTTTGGGGTTTGTAGTCAAACTCTGGATACGCCAAACGGTCAATCAACAACACATTACTGCGCAACAGTGGGTCGGATTTGGCTTGGCTGAGCTGCACGTATGTCTTCAAGAACGCTTTTTCGAGGCTGATTTT
>CAYGJP010000023.1:0-16443 GCA_964350175.1 uncultured Candidatus Bathyarchaeia archaeon | reverse complement strand
ATTTAGGTTCATCAGTCGGCAAAGCAAAAGGGGCTTCGTAGTAGCAATGGAAGGCTTGGCGATGAGTTTTGCTCCGCTATTTTTCTTTAGTCGCTCGACAATAGTTTTCACTCTTTAGATCGGCTATTTGGACGAGTGGCTACTTCTTTGCCACAATCGTGGTTATAGTATGCACAGTATTTTTTTGCTGTGAAACCACAAAAAAGTGGCAAAAACGAGGAGTCTAAACATCTGCTGCGTGGGGATTTGAACCAACCGCGCATTCGATTACGACTGCATTCTTCACGGTTTTTTTATCTCGGCACTTTACTAGTAAATTGGGGTTCGAATCCCTTCCCAGCAGCACTTGCTTGAGAAATTAGAAGCCGAACATTGTTTTCTGTTTTTTGTTCTCTGTGCCTTCGCTGTGTTCGTGCTCGTCCTCTTCAGATATGTGGTGTGCTACGTGGATGCCTAAGCCTGTTGCTGCGCCCGCTGAAAGCCCAAGCAGCAGATTGGTGAGCCAAACGTACTGTGAAGCGTTCAGCAGTGCTAATACTACGAGTAAGTCAAAGACCACGGATATGGCGAGGTAGCCGTAGCACCATGTTTTGACGCTGACGCCTCTGGGCTGGTTGATGCCAATGCCCACAAGAACGCCCATCATTATCAGGAAACCGACTAACGCGTAAATCCAATCGTACATCAATGTTTCACCTGTTGAATTGTTTATGTTTTATCCACGCAGCTTTAATAGGTTATCTAGTCACAGCCAGGGTTACTTTTCGAATGTGCCGTTTGGGTGCCCTTGAACCACTACCTTTTTTACCGAACCACAAATGTAATTAGCTCTTAACAGGCGAGTGGTTACTGTAACAACCTTTGATGAAGGACACTGCCACAAATGGGCGCTTCTCCTAAACCAACGACGAGAGAAACTAAACAAACTCTTAGCTAACATAACCCAAGAAGATTACTCAAACGCAAAACGGCTTTTCCAAGAGATCTTTTACGGGGTTTCTGGCAAACAAGCTGACCCAGGCATGATTGGTTCCCTCCTATACCACATGGCCATGGTTACTAAAATGGAGACAGAAAGCCGCGTCCTTCTAGAGGAGCTGAATGTAGCCGCACCTGACATAGACGAAAAGTTGTGGCGGTTCTTTGGCGACTTCGCCTCTGACGCAACAGAACTTACCAAAGCGTCCGTGCCGCTTAACATAAACCCACAAGAAGGTGCAGCAAAGCCGAATTTAACCACTGACGAGAAAATCAGCCTGTTCACTAAGCTAAACGAGAAAACACGCTCCGTCTCAACTATGCTTGACCACAAAGACCCCAAGGCCACTTCAGCCTTGGAAGAACTATTCCAAGAGTGGGCAAAGCACGTTGTAGAAACGCGTATGAGCCAAGAATACGAGACCATAAAAGGGCTGCTAACCTTAGCCGAACTCTCCAAAACCATGGGCGTTCCACGCTTAAAGACGGCCATGGAAAAAGTGCAAGACAAATTCGGTAAAGAAACCGTCAACATCGCCCTCAACGTCACGCTCAAAGTTGGGCTAAGACGCGAAAAACTTCAATCCATCATGCTCAGCGACCACTTCATCAACTACACTATGAACATGGAAACCTTGGATGGACACATGGAATTCCTGAACTGCCCTATCTATGGCGGACACAAATACATCGGTAACGAACTGGGCATAACCGATTCTGTGGCTTCGCTTTTTTGCACGCACTTCTGTTTTGCCCACGCCAAAGCCATGCTGGAAACCGTGCTGCCCTTCCCGTTCGGGTTAACGCAGCCTCAACGGATGGCTACTCATGGAAAATGCGAATTCTACCTTAAACTTGGGCACTCACCAAACGCAACCAACACGGAAAAGTATGTTCCCCTGGTCCTTTCTTGGAATGTCACTCGGAAATGCAATTTGAAATGCTCCCACTGTTACATAAACGCCGCCTCAACAGAGGCCATGGACGAGTTGACTACTGAAGAAGGTAAGCGGCTCATTGACCAAATCTGCGAAGTCAGCCACCCCCTGCTAATACTCAGCGGTGGAGAACCTCTTCTGCGAAAAGACATCTACGAACTCATCCAATACGGCACCCAGAAAGGCTTGCGCATGGGCTTGGGAAGTAATGGTGCGCTAATCGATAATGCAGTTGCGAAGAAGCTCAAAGAAGCAGGCATAAAAACCGTCTCCATAAGCATAGACTCCCACATCCCAGAGCACCACGACGACTTCCGAGGCGTCAAAGGATCATGGGAAAAAGCCGTCAACGCCATTAAAGCTCTAAGAGAAAACGACATACTCGTTCAAGTAAACACCACGCTGACGCAGCAAAACTACGACGAAATCGACGATATCATGTCGTTGGCAGAAAAACTCGGCGTTGAAAACTTCCACCTGTTCTTCCTTGTGCCAACTGGGCGAGGCAAAAAAATGGCTGACATAACACCCGCCATGTACGAGGACATGATTACAAAAACCTTCGCGAAAACCGCTCGCCACAAGCTCAACGTAAGACCCTCATGCGCGCCGCAGTTCATGCGTATCGCAAAAGACATGCACATAGACATGAGACAGTGGGTCCGCGGCTGCATGGCTGGGCTCTATTACTGTCGGGTTTACCCAAACGGCGAAATCACTCCCTGCCCCTATCTGCCAGTCAAACTGGGGAACATCCGCGAAAAATCCTTCAAAGACATATGGTTCAACGCCGAAGTCTTCAACGCGATTCGCGACTTCAACAACCTTAAGGGCAAATGCGGCGCATGCGAATACCGAAGTTTATGCGGAGGCTGCCGCGCCCGCGCATACGGGCTCTCAAGCGACTTCATAGACTACTGCGGGGACCTTCACGAACCCGCCGAGTTGAAAGGCGACTACCTAAAAGAAGACCCGTGGTGCGTACACCAACCAAAAAACGCGGAAAAGCAACCAAAAGTGAGCGATAAGTCTTAGAATTGTTTTCCATAAGACAACAGAAAACCTTCAAAAATAGAACACTACTTCCGCTAAACATTAGAAATGTATTTAAGCCCTGTTACTCCACCACATAGAAAATCCAGAGGAAGCCTGTTGGGGTGGCGCTCGGTAGCCACATGTAGGAACATTAGTGAAGGGGTGCTCTATGGTTGGGCAAAAACAAACCGTGTTTGCGAGAAGGTGGACAAAATGAACACAACCGCAGGTTCAGGTCGCCAACGCCGTTTTCTTCTACCTGCAACATCCAGTCAGACACCAGAAAACACTGTTAAAACAGGTAATTCCAGAGCGTTGGGGCTTCAAAGTTTTCTAAAAGGTTCCTACTCAACAACAAAGTCCAAAGGCATCTAAAGGGAGGCAACATAAAACGGCGCACACTGGCGGCTCAAACTTCTT
This sequence comes from uncultured Candidatus Bathyarchaeia archaeon, assembly GCA_964350175.1. Taxonomy (GTDB): domain Archaea; phylum Thermoproteota; class Bathyarchaeia; order Bathyarchaeales; family Bathycorpusculaceae; genus JADGNF01. Next base: position 13,072 of record CAYGJP010000023.1, on the reverse strand, counting down.
AAAAACGTTAAGAGAAACGCTAATTGCCTACCTCTTCAACATCGGCGGATTACTTGCAGGCTTCCTTGTGGCATCTCAACTTGGCATTTTCCAAGCGTCTCCATGGGCTTTAGCGCTTTACCCCGCGGTTATCGGCGCAAAAAGCGTAATTGAAGGCTTACTCAGTGGTCGCCTAAGCACTGCACTGCACCTGGGGATTGCGCGCCCCCAGTTTTCTGGAAACACCAAGAGTTTCTACAAACTTATTGAAGCCGTTATCGTTTTAACTTTGATAACAAGCGTGTCAATGAGCGCTATTTCACTGGTTTTTGGTCACCTGTTTTGGGGCATAACAGTTGCTGATTTCCCCGCCATCCTCTCTGTAGTGGTGGCAACCATGGCTATCGGTTTAGCCCTCATAATCATCACGGTAAAAGTAGCCTTTATCTCATTCAAAAAAGGTTTAGACCCCGACATCATGGTTTACCCTGTGATGTCCGCCGTCGCCACCATTTTCATCACCCTCTGTTACGTCGCAACTCTGAATTTGTTCTTCTCCTACCGCGACATTGGCATGTGGACAACTGCGCTTTTAGGCATAACGCACGTTGCTTTGGTGCTTTACATTTTTCCACGGAACCTGCGTGAATCCGAATTCATTAAAACCATACGGGAATCCTTGGCTGCGCTGATGATTGTGGCACTCGTCGTTAACGTCACGGGAACAATCCTCAGGGGAATTGGCAGCTATGTGCGAACCCGCGGCGAAATCTACACGATATACCCTGCGCTGATAGGTTTAGTGAGCGACGTCGGCTCTGTTGTGGGTTCCACTGCAACCACAAAGCTTGCTCTGGGCATGCTCAAACCAAAACTTTCCTCAATCAAAAACCATGCCAGAAGCATTTTCAGCGCTTGGCTCCCTTCACTTGTGATATCCGTTCTGCTGGCCGCTGCGGCTTCGCTTATACACGGGAACTTTTCAGTGGCTGCTTTTTACAATCTTACTTCAGTTTTGCTGCTTGCAAATGTCATAGCTGTAATACTAATTGTCCTGATTTCCTTTGGAATTTCGATTGTGGCTTTCCAAAAAGGGCTAGACCCAGGCAACTTTGTCATTCCCATAGAAACCGCCTTTGCCGCAAGCATAACCTCAACCGCGCTGCTTGTGGCTTTAGTTCTGGCAGGTAGCGTATAGCATGATTAAAATATTCAGTAACCTATACTTAACGATGGAGCGAACTCTACCCGTATGCCCCGCTTTCAAAGAATAGAGTACAAACCCATCCCCGTCCGAGATCTTCTAGTAGAAATGAAGAATCTATCCGAACTTATGATAGACTTAGCCTATTCCGCAGCCCTATTCAACGACAAAGAACTAGCCGAAGACGTGCTGGTCCTTGAGCGCCACATCGACGATTTGGCGTACCTGTTGGAGATGGAAATCATGATTGCCGCCAGAGGCGACCCCAAAGATGCAGAAGACCTCATAGGCGTCTCCACCGTAGCTGCTGCCACAGACAAGATTTCCGACGCCGCAGCCGACATCGCCGCCATAGTGACGCGCGATATTGGTATTCATCCCATTGTCGGCTCAATTTTTGAGAAAGTTGAAGAGCGCCTCATGAAAGCCACCATGAAAGAAGATTCGATAATCTCTGGCAAACAGGTTGGTAGCCTCGACTTGGCAGCAAGAATGGGCATAGACATTATTGCGATACGCCGAAATAAAGACTGGATAATAAATCCGAAAACCACAGAGCGGCTTCAGCCCGGGGACACTCTTATAACGCGCGGCGCTCCGTTGGGCACTAAGGAATTCAAAGACCTTGCTGAAGGCAGACTCAAACAAATGGAGGAATAAAGTTGGCGGAGCAGAAACAGTTTGAAGAAATTGTGGCGCGGTTCGTTGAGCTTAAGGACACCTCTGAGTTGATGATAGATCTAGCTTATTCTTCGCTTTTGTTGAACAGCCCAGAATTAGCTGAAGAAGTGGAGCGCCTCGAAGAATACATGGACAAGCGGCACACGGATTTTGAGCTGCTCGTGCTGAAGATTGACTTCAAAAAAGAAGAAGCCTCTGGCCTTCTGGGTTTAATCAGGTTGGGCTTGGCAACCGAGAAAATAGCGGATGCCGCAGCAGAGATGGCTGAAGTAGTTTTGAGAGGCATCGAACCGCACCCTGTGTTGAAACTCACCATAAAAGAAGCTGAAGAAACCGTTACACAAGCTTGCGTCACAAAGAACTCTCCACTAATTGACAGGAACCTCAAGGAAGCCCGTATACATGAAGAAACGGGCATGGCGGTTCTAGCCATCCGAAGAGGCGAAAAAACCCTGCGCCCTAAAGGTGACTCAAAGATTCAGTTAGGCGACATCTTGATAGCGTCAGGATACGCGGAAGGCGTGAACGACCTCAAAAAACTGGCGTCTCCCGAACAAACTTGCGATATCGAGTAATCTGGTTTTACTTATCCAGAATTCATCAATACTATAAGCCTGCTCTTCTTAACCTATCCCAAAGGAGGGCTATCTACTATTTCCCAAATAGACAGGCAAACAGAAACAGCTATCGGCTTCCGTTGCCCGAATGCTTCCTGCCGCAGAACATTTGTTAAACCTCTTAACGTTTCCAATCTGCAAAAACAGTCTGGGGTGCCGTACGTTGCGTGCCCATACTGCTTAACTGAAATCACCTCTGATGATGAGAGCGACGACGCCGCAGAACAAGCCTCCGCGCCAAATACTTTTCAATCAAGTGAAAAATCATCCGAATGCAAAAATCATCTAGGCTATCTGGGGGAGCGCTCCTTGAAAGCGCCTGTTCCTGATGAATGCCTTATGTGTAAGGCGGTGGTTCAATGTATGCTCAAAAAGACGTTGGAGTGAGTCTGTCTTCTATGCGACACACATCTCTTTTTAAGCCCTTTTTTAGTTTCATAGAACACCTTAGGAGATAACGTGGTTGTCTGAGACCGCTCAAGAGCAAGAGAACATTCCAGGAGTTCTAACATCTGCTGTTCCCCAAGTAAAAAACCTGAACGCTGAAGTAGTTACAGCTATGGCTGCTGGCTTCCTAAAGCGGATTGGGCACAAGGGCGGTCTTAAACCTAAACGGGTTTCTTTGGAAGGCGACTTGTACACTGTCGAGGTGGAACTGAAACAGTTCACCGCCACGGTTAAGGTGGATATGCAAACTCGCGAAATCAAAGAGTACGATGTGCAACCTAAAGGTGAGGAAAACTCTTCTTCGCTTTCGCCTAAAATGCTTCTTATGATGATTGTCATTTCCAGTATAGTTAATGTAGGCTTGTATTTTGGCTTCCAACTAATGGGCATATAACCTGCTACGCTTTAGCGGACTCTAAAAACGAGTGAGTTTACTATTAAAAAAGAAAAAAACTTAGAAAAGAAAGGTGTAAAAGAGTAGGTGATTATTGTTTGTCGGTCTTCTTTTTCTTTTCAGGAGCTGCGCTTGCGGGGGCTGGTGCTGGTTCCACTGGTTTTGCTTCTTCTTTCTTTTCTTCCATCTCAGTTGTGATTTCTTCGATCGGTTTTGGCGGCGGCGTAGTTGCCATAGTCCAACCTATCCATGCACCAATCAGCAGTATAGCCACGAAAGCAACGAGTACCGGCACTGCAACTAGCCAGTACCTTACTGCTTCTTCAGTACCTATGTTCACATAAGGCATAATGTATGGATAAAAGAACATTCCTGTGAGGTAAAGGACAGCGACGAGTACGCATACGACAAGTATAGCTCCACCTATTGCTTGATCTTTACTCATTGTGTTCACCACTTTTATAAATCATGTTTATAGTCTTAGTGCTTTTAAAGTTTATCCTGAAGATTGACACGTATCTGTTTAGGTGGTTCCCATTTCCCATGTTGCCAAGTACTTTTGTTGTTCAGGGGTTAATTTGTCAATGGTTATGCCCATAGCTTTGAGTTTGAGTTCGGCTATACCTTCGTCTATTTCTTTTGGAACCGTGTAGACTTTTGGCTGCATTTTTCCTGCTTTAACAATGCTTTCTGCGCATAGTGCTTGGTTGGCAAACGACATGTCCATTACTTCGGAGGGGTGTCCTTCGGCAGCGGCTAAGTTCACCAGTCTTCCTTCTGCTAAGAGGAACAGTTTTCTGCCATCTTTAAGCGTGTACTCTTCTAGGTTGGGTCTCATGGTTCTCTTTGCTTTTGACAGCGTTTCCAAGTTTTTCAGGCTTATTTCCACATTGAAGTGTCCGCTGTTAGCCATTATGGCGCCGTCTTTCATTTTCTCCATGTGCTCTTTCCTTATGACGTTGATGTCGCCTGTAGCTGTTACGAAGATGTCGCCAATTGGTGCTGCTTCGGCCATCGGCATGACGCGTAACCCGTTCATTGCTGCCTCTAAAGCTCGGGTGGGTTGCACTTCGGTAACTATGACGTTTGCACCTAATCCTTGTGCGCGCATGGCTATGCCTCTGCTGCACCAGCCGTAGCCGCAGACTACGAAGGTTTTGCCTGCTAAGAGCGTGTTCGTGGCACGGAGTACTCCGTCGATGGTGCTTTGTCCTGTGCCATAGCGGTTATCGAACAGGTATTTTGTGTAGGCGTCGTTTACGGCTATAATGGCGTATTTTAGGCTCCCATCTTGTTCCATGGCTCTGAGTCGCACCACACCCGTGGTTGTCTCTTCAGTTCCGCCTTTAACATTCTTCAACAGCTCTGTTCGTTTGCTGTGTAAGGTGCCGACTAGGTCTGCGCCGTCGTCCAATGTTATCGCAGGTTTGAAGTCTAACACTTTGTCTATGCATTTGTAGTAGTCCTCGGTGCTTTGTCCTCGCCATGCGAAAACATTCACGCCTTCATCTGCCAACGCGGCTGCCACATCATCTTGAGTAGACAGCGGGTTAGAACCGCAGAGGACAACTTTGGCGCCTCCAGCAACTAGTGCTTCAACCAAAACTGCGGTTTCCTTGGTTACGTGTAGGCAAGCCCCCAATGTGAGACCTTTAAACGGCTTTTCTTTGCTGAATCTGTTTTTAATTTGGTTCAGAACTGGCATGTGTGCCGCAGCCCATTCAATCTGCAAATGGCCTTGAGGCGCTAATGCCTTGTCTTTTACTTGGAATTGTTCCATGTTGGTTCCTTCTTTTAGGGAAAGTGTGTGGTTTACCTATTTAGGATTTGCTTTAGTTGACGAGTTATGTCAATGAAAACAGGATACTATTTTGCTGTGGTACAGCCCTATTTTGGTTAGCCTTGTGCGTTTCCATTCGCAGCTCACGTTTTTATTTCTGGAAAAGTTTAATTATTTCCTGTCCTGAACTCATTGTGCGAGGGCATAAAATTGAAAGAACCTTTTGCCGAGTTTGTCAAAAAAGAGCTAGGCCCAAATGTTCTGCTGATAACCTGCGGGCTCCCAGCAACTTGGAAAACAGAAACCTCAGAGGAAATCTCAAAAATCAAAGGATACCCCATTCTTCGAAGCGACCTAATCAGGTTGGAAGTCCTCAAGAATGAGGATGTTTTCGACGCGAAAGTTGCGGGAAACATGAGCAAACGCCTCTCTGTTTACGATGAAGTGTTCCGTCGAGCAAGTGACCTTGCCGGTAAAAGCAAAACGGGCTTAATTTTGGATGCTACTTTTGTCACCCAAGAGCTGCGCAGCCGCGCCGCTGAAATCGCCGCAAAGCACAACCTGACTTTTGTGATACTGCAAACCAGTTGTCCTCAAGAAGTGTCCCTTACGCGGATCAAAAAACGAACCAAAGAGAAGTATGAGTCAAACGCCCTAACCCCTGAGGCGTATCTTGCCAACAAGAGCAAGTTTGAAGCCGTTGACTTGGATGCTTTGAAAAAAGCCTATCCCACACTCAAAGTAACACATTTAACCGTTGACACTTGCCACGATGCACCCCAAGATTGGTATGTAATTGGGATGGAAAAAAGGTAGACAGGCACCGTTTCATAATGACAATTGATTTGCACATACACTCAAAAAGTTCCGACGGCAAACTTTCTGTAGCAGAAATTGTTAATGAAGCAAAAAATAGAAACATTCGCTTTATCTCGATAACGGACCATGACTCAATCAGCTGTCAAAAAGAAGCTTTGCGGTTGGCGAAGGCGAAAGGCATTCGCTTTGTTTCTGGAGTTGAATTGAACGCCACCTTCTCACACCCCCGATATCGCGAGGGTAAACCGACATCTCTGGATTTTTTAGGTTACCAATTTGACATAGCAAACCAAGAGTTAACGGATAAACTTCAAAAAATGGCTGAACACCGCGAACAAAGAGCCGCAAAAATCCTAAACAACCTTAATGCAGAATTTGAAAAAGAAGGAATTAAAAAACTAACGACGACTGATTTTGAGGCGATTCAGGAGTCCGTGGATGGCGTGCTTGGGCGCCCCCACATAGCAGACTATTTGGTGAAGAAAGGCATTGTTAAGACCCGACAGGACGCTTTCGACAAGTACCTTGTGAAGTGCGATGTTCCCAAGTATCCTCTTAACCTTGAAGAGGCTTCGAGATTGGTGAGAAACGCGGGCGGAAAACTGGTGCTGGCACATCCTAACGACCCTCACGGAACCTCGCTTGTGGCGCTAACTAAATCTTTACAGGAACAGACCGAAGTTATAGAGACTTCAATGTTAAACTACATTGATGGGGTGGAGTGTTGGCACTCCAGAAATGACGCTTCAACAACGGAACATTATGTTAACTTTGCAAAAAACCGTGGCTTACTAATGACTGGGGGAAGCGATTGCCACCAAAAACCAATACTAATGGGAAGCGTGAAAATCCCCGAATATGTAGCTGAACAATTCAGCCTTAAGTGACCTTTTTAGTTAAGGCTTTTTGCGTATGTGGCTGCAAGTTTGAAGTATGCTTTTGCTTCTTTTGTTGCTGCGCGCTTTTCTTGAATGCGTATGTTTGGGTCTTTAAGTTTGAAGCTTGTGACTTTTCCTCGCACGTAGGCGCGGTAGCACTTGTAGAAGGGCAGAAGCTTCACTAACTCTTTGTCTCCAGAGCATTCAACGTATGTTTCAACGAAGAAAAGAGACAGGTCGGTTCGTTCTTTGAAGTCTAAGTCCATGGCTAAAAATGCCGCGTCCGAAGCAACGTCAGAGTATCTGAATCTTTCATTGAATTCTATCGCGTCGAAGATGTAGATTTTGTCTGTAACGAAAATATTGCCTGAATGAATGTCACCATGGCAATCTCTAACTTTGCCTTCCGCGATTCTTTTCTCAAAAACCGGTCCGCTTCTTCTTGTGAAATCCCTGATTTTTTCATGGATTAATTTGAAAACCGGCAGGGATATTGTTTTACCCACAAACTCTTCTGTTTGCTCAAAATTCTCTTTCCAGTTGGTTTCCATTATCGCCAAGGAGCCGAACTCGCTTATTCTCCGGTTGGTTTCAGCCTTTGAATGGAAGTCCGCGATGATTTTCGCGGTTTTCTCAATAAGCGCCTTGTCTACTTCGCCTTCTTCAAGGAGGCGACTTAGCATTTTCTCTTGAGGTATCCGCTTCATCTTGACTGCGTATTCAACGGTTCCTCCTTTGCCGTTAATCTTGATTGTTTCTGCTTTGTTGATAGGGACAACTTCGAGGTAGAGGTCTTCGCATAGTCGCCTGTTTAGCGCTAACTCTTTTTCGCAGTAGAGTCGCCTGTTTTCGAGGGTTGTGAAGTCCAAAAATCCGAGGTCTACTGCCTTTTTCACTTTGTAGGCAAATTTGCTGGTTAGAAAGACGAAGGATATGTGGGTTTGGACGAGTTCAATTTTGCCCGGGTCTTCATCATACGCTTCAGGTTTCTTTAAGGCTTCCACAATTTGTTTCTGAACCAGCATGTCAAATCTGCTTCCTTAAAGGTTATGCAACTTTTTGGTTGTAAATAAAACTTTACCGTAAGATATTGATATCTGCATCTTGCAGTGATTATGTTTGATATCTGACATATTCCGACATCGGAATTAAAGGTTAAATAGAAATTTAAACTATGAATTGGTTCGGTGGCAAAATGGGCGAGGAAAAAACCACGGATTTGGAGAAGGCTCTCAAAGAGGAAGGCTACTCCAAAAAGGCAACAAAAGAAATCGCCAAATGGTACACCTAAAAAAACCCCGCTTATCTAATAACGATACCTTTTGTTTTGCGCGTCGTTTGATTCCTGTTTTTGCTCACAATTACCCCTTAAAGACGGGGTGGACAACTGGAAACCGTAGGGGGAGGGGGTAGGTGAAACTATAGGGGACCTACTAAGGGTCAAAAGCAGTGTTCGCCGCTATAAATAAGGGCATTAGTCCGCTCCGAGAACAACAGAGCATAAGGGTATTTTTAGACAACTAGGTCTGCCAAGTCTACGCTGTGCGCATAAATCTGCTTCAGGAAACCCGTTGCCGCCAAGGTTTGAGGCATAACTCCCAGCGACTGGTCACTGACCGTTTTTTCAATGTTCGCCGACAGCGTTTCTACTTTCTTGCGCATTTGCCGCACGTTCTCCGCTAAAGCAATGTCCTTGTTTACGAACGCCTTCAGCGCTTGCTCATGCGCATCATAACAAACCACCTGCAAATCACGCAGCAACTTCCTAAGCTCTTCAGACGGCCTAACATTGTTCAGCTCCAACGTTTTTTGGGCCACTTGAACACAGGCATCACCCATGTTCTCAACCAAGCTTGCGGCTAGACGGTAATCCAAACAGTCTATAGCGGTTAACCCAAGCTTTTCGCCCAACCCAGAGTTCTGGAGTACAGTACGCAAAATACGGACAAGAAGAAAATAGAGCCTGTTGTTCTCGTCGTCTCGGGCAATGACGCTTTTCGCAAGCTGGGAATCAGCATCAACAAACGAAGACACAGCATCACGGTGCATACCTGCAAATATTGCATAGTTTCGACACAGAATCTTCTCCGGCGGAAAACCCGAAGGCTCAAGTAAACACTGCAAAACAATCTGAGAATAATTCTCCTCCACAATTTCAAGCCCAACCAAGGAACTCACAGTTGCCTTGACAACGTTGCGAACTTCAACATCGATTCGCTCCTTGGCCGCAATTCTGATGATGTCAGACCCCAAAAGGTAATGCCCAACAATCTCACGACTCAAATAAGGCCCCACACTCAAAGTGGCGACTTTAGGTGCTGGTTCAGCATTGTATTTTGGGTCTATGAAAAGTTTGCCGTCGCGGGTATCGTTGAGCGCCACAAGAACACCCTTCTTTAAACCATGCTGTTCAGACCAAGCTCGCGGCAGGCAAACAAAAAAAGTTCCGGTAGGTGTGCGTTGCACCTTGCGCAAATCAGTCATTTAACGAATAGCTCCTTTTTCACAGTTAACTGGTTAGCAAAGTAACATATGTAATGATTAATATAAACATGAACGCCTATGTTAGGATTTAACGACCAATATATAATTGGGGTTGATTTAGCTGGGAAAAGCAAAAACCCAACAGTCCTCGCACTACTACAAGGCAGAAGTGTACAAGCCAGCCTGATTTATACTGACACGGAACTTTTGGACGCCAGAGAAAGAAACAAACCTGAACTCATAGCCAGAGACTCACCCTTGAATTTGCCAAAAAAGGGGTTCTTCAGAAACGCCCATAGAGAAACGCTAAAGAAAAGGTATCGAGTGTTTCCGCCAAAGTTTGCTTTTATGAAAGAAAGTACATTACGCGCAGTGAAATTGAATAGACTAATAGAGGAGAAAAAATATAGAGCAAGGGAAGTGCATCCGAAATCATTCCGGAAAGCCCGGCAGATGCCGCTCAAAGACGGGAAAGCCAGCCAAGAAACACTTAAAGTACTTGGATTAAAGGGAGATTTGGAAACGCGGCGTTTGGTTACTCATGGAATTGACGCGGTCACAGCCGCCTTAACAGCGAAATTGCACTTGAACCATCAAACAGAAGCAGTTGGCAACGAAGAAGAAGGCTACATAATCGTACCAAAAAAAGAGACTGGAGAACCTTAATGCATGAGTGAAAGAGAAAAACTGCAAAAAGCGGTAGAAACAACAATTGCAGCAGGATACCAACTGGATAGAGAAGCCTTCGACTTTTTGAGCACCATCGCCGCCACTGACGACCCCACCCTAATAATGCATCGAGCTCTGCAGCAAATTGAGGAGTCAGAAGACAAACCGCTGTTTATCTGCAAAAGTTTTCTGGAAGCAACCATGGTGCAGCCAAGCGCAACAGAAGAAGTGCAAGAACAAGCTCAACCTCAGCTTATTCAAGAGGAGATAACTGAACAGCCAGCAGGAACCTTTGAACCCTCAGGAAGTAGCAGCGTTTTTTATCCTTACGCAAAAGACGTAGAAGCAAAAATTGAGGTACTAGAGGACGCAACGGGTAATCTGAGCTCTAACGGAACAATGGAAGAGTTCCTCCAATATTTCCAGGACAGATTCAAGCGTATGGAAAAGCTGTTAAGGCAAAGAGTGGATGTCAGAGCCGCAACCCCCATTTCTGAAGCCCTGAAATCGCAAGCAAAAACAAAGCTCAAAATTATTGGTATGGTCCAAGAGAAAAGAGAGGCAAAGCAGCAGCTGCTCATAACAATTGAGGACTTAAACGCCAGCGCCACAATCCTCGTCCCTACCAAGGCGCCAGAAGAAGTGCATAAAAAAGCCCAAATGCTCCTTCCAGACCAAGTTGTATGCTTTGCAGTGGCAAAAACAAGAGGTAACCTTTTCCTAGCCGAAGACATAATTTTCCCAGAAGTCGGTCAGAAACCGCAACGCAGAGCCTCAGAGCCTGTTTACGCCGTGCTCACCTCAGACATCCACGTGGGCAGCATAAAATTCAACAAAGACGCATTCAAACGCTGTATAATGTGGCTCCAAGGTAAATACGGAAATGACCAAATGAAAGAAATAGCAAGCCACGTGAAATACTTCCTAGTTGCTGGAGACCTTGTCGACGGCGTTGGAGTTTTCCCAGGCCAAGCAAGAGAATTAGTAGTGAAAGATGTTCATCGACAGTACAGGTATGCGGCGAAGATTCTTGGGAAAATTCCAGAACACATAGAAGTCATAGTCTCACCAGGAAACCATGATGCACCAAGAAAAGCGCTGCCACAACCAGCAATATCTGAAGATTTTCTGCCAACTCTTCAAGGCTCACGAAGAATCTACTCTCTGGCGAATCCCTGCACGGTCAGCCTGCACAACGTGGAGGTTTTAATGTACCACGGCAGAAGCTTAGACGACATAATCGGCGCTGTTCCCGGCACTGACCATGCGCATCCAGAAAAAGCAATGAGGCTGCTTATGCAGGGCAGACATTTGGCACCCATCTATGGCGGAAAAACTATGCTGTCACCAGAAAACCGAGACTACATGGTCATAGACCGTGTGCCAGACATTTTCCACGCAGGGCACATCCACGTGTTGGGTTATTGCAATCACCGTGGTGTTTTGGTTGTGAATTCTGGTGGATGGCAAGAACAAACCGATTACATGGCAAAGCTTGGGTTGGTTCCGACTCCTGGGAAAGTGCCTGTTGTGAACCTGCAAACATTGGAGACTACTGTGCTCTCTTTCGTCTAAAGCAGCAACGTTTTTGTGCTCAGGTAATTTATACTACGAGTATCTCCGTATCCTCAAGAGAAATATACTTTCAACTTCTGGCATGAGGATTCTTTGGAAGCAGTTTCGGTTCAAACTTAATCATGCGGCTGAGCCTATCGTCACTTCCAAAGACATCTTGGATAAGCGTGCGAGATATTTCAAGCCGAATCTTCTTCGTGCGACCATAACGCCCCATACTCACTACTTTGGAGTTTAAAAGACCCATCACATCCAATTCATTAACTAAAGTGCCCAAGCGTCTCTGCGTCAGAAGACTTACACCTAATTCCCCGCAAAGCTCATTGTAGACATCGTAAATTTCCCCTGTAGTGGCATTGGTGCCACTGGCTTTGTTTAGGTGGTAAACGCTAAGAAGAACCAGCTTGGAATGTAAGGTTAAGTTTTTGAGGGCTTCAAAGACTTTGTTGTGTTCAATATGTTTCTCAGCGTCTCGGACATGCTCCTCGGTGATTAAGGGGGAGCCATTACGTTCAGCAACTTCACCTGCAACACGCAATAAATCTAAAGCACGTCGTGCGTCTCCATGTTCCGCTGCGGCTAAAGCAGAGCAGATGCTTAGTGCGGGTTCTGAAAGGCAGCCATCATAGAAGGATAGTTTTGAGCGTTCAAGAAGGATGTTTCGTAGTTCGCTTGCATCGTAGGGTCTGAAAACCATTTCTTCTTCGCTAAGAGAGCTGAAAACTCGTGGGTCAAGAAACTCTTTAAGGCGTAAGTCGTTTGATATGCCGATTATTGCGACTTTGCTCTTATGCAGGGCCTCATTTATTCGGGTTAATTCGTAGAGAATGCCATCACCACGATCCTTAATCAAAGCATCTATTTCATCTAACACCACAATGAAGATTGTTCTTGATGCATCAAGAACAGTTCGGAATCTATCAAATACCTCGCCAGCGGAAAGCCCTGTGAAGGGTATGGATAAGCCTAAACTCTGGCTAAGACTGGCAAAAACGCGGTATTCTGAGCCTGTCATTCGGCAGTTTACGTAGCAGAATTTAACTGGTGCGCCATATTCTTTTGCTTTGTTCTCTAGGTGACTAAGTACGAATTTGGCTACAGCTGTTTTTCCGGTTCCAGTTTTGCCATAAATGAAAATGTTAGAACATCTGGCGTCTTTAAGAACTGGAGCTACAGCTTGGCCAAGGACACGGATTTGGTCTTCTCGGTGAGGAAGTTTTTCAGGTAAATAGTCATGCCGCAAGACTTCGCGGTCTTTGAAGAGTTTTGCTCCGCTAACGAATTTTTCGAATACGTCGTCTAATATGTTAGGATTTCCCATCAACTATCCCTCAGACACTTCAGAGGCAACACCGTTATTTCATGTGGAACAGATAAAGGGTGAGGTACAAAAAAATAGTTTTTAAGCATAACATTCCTAAAACCAAATGATATTTTATCGTTAGTAGCTGAATAATCATCTACAGACACACCCCAAAATTTCTACTGGAACTCTGAAATATCTCTGTAGAAAAAATGTATGCTTTCTATATAGAAGAACTATAC
>CAYGJP010000022.1:13126-16583 GCA_964350175.1 uncultured Candidatus Bathyarchaeia archaeon | reverse complement strand
CGTGACAGACAAGAAGTACGCAGTTGCGTGTCACTAACAAGTCTCTCATTGCAACATGCTGCAACATATTCACCGAAATTGTTATTCACCTGCCTTTTTAAAGCAGGAGAAAGCCAGGTTCGGGACCCAGCGGCCCCACCACAATAATACAGGCCCCTATGCTGATGTTGCGCATTTATTTTTTCTCAGACTCTGCTCTGGACTTGTCAATGAGGTATTCTTTTTGAAGCATGTGTATGTTAGGGCTATTTTGCTGTTGTCCTCTGCCATATCTGTTTGAAAGTCATCCTTAAAGTAGGGTTCGAGCCGCTCAAGAAATCTGTGGGGAACAGGTAGGTGGGCCCTGATGTAGCCATAGACATGCTTGCCTCTCAGGTAACTTTTCTTTGAGGGCGATCTCTTGATCTTCACCATTCCCATCACTCCTGAATATGAAAGCTATTAGTTTGGGCGTAGAAGGTGTGTAAACGTCAGGTTGAGTTCTCTTTGGGACGTTTTGTCGGTGAGAACCACTCGTAGATTTTCGCCTTCCTTCACGACGTCCATGTCCAAATCTTTACCAATGAGCGGCTTGAGCTCCGCGTTTAGCTTTGTTGGGAAATGCAGTTCATAGCTGCCGGAGCGTGTTTGAACTACTTCCCCGTAGTTTTCGGCAGCTTCAACCTCTTCGAGACTGTCGGTTTTTGCTGTCATAGTTTTTAGCTTGACTATCCTGTCCACCTCCGCTTAGATTGGGTTTATTGATCGTCTCCATGGCTAGCAGGTTTTCTGGCTTGGCTTTGTTTGCTTGTTGGTAGATTGCGTTTAGTTGCTTCTCAAGCTGGTTAATCCTCTTCTGCAGAAACAGGACTATGGACATTATCATGGGCTCAAAAACTATTGGGTTAGCAGCGTTGCTGCTTGCCATAGCATAACTCCGGCACATATCCATCAGCTCCTCGAAAGCTTCTCTGTCTTCCTTACGCAAGGCTTTGGCGAAGCCGTCCCATCTGTGGATTTCCGTTTCCAGCGCCATCCGATAAGATTCAACAGTCTTTCTCATATTGCAATGCTCCTATGCGCGGATGTGCGTGACATGGGATAGGATGAAGTCTTGTTCTGCGAGGGGTTTGTGGAGCAGGTCTTGTATGGCAGCGTTCAAGTTGCCGTTAGAGTATGGTCTAACGATTTTTTCTGCGAACTCTGTTATGAGAGAGGCTGGAACCCCATGAAAGGTCAAATCAACTAAGAGCTCCTCTTCTGTGGCTAATAGTGCTGTTTTCTTTTTCATAGGAATCACTCTGAGGCTTCGTGCCTATGGCTGGGACTGCTTAAAAGGTAAGTGAAGAAACTGCACTGAAGCTCAGTGGAGAGAGGCGGGTGAAAGTGAAAAGGCTAATAACAGGTGGTTCACACCTATTCAGTGATTCTTTTTCGCGATATTCCATTTCGTCAGCATAAACATCATAGAATCTGTCAACTTTATGCTTCAGTAGTTTAGCATCGTCAGCTGTATGCGAGCCTTGCCAATATGTTCCGCCCATTGCTTCCAAGATATCTTCTGATATGTTTGCTCCGGTCGAAACTAGCACGTCGATGAATCGGTTGCCAATTAGCCAATTAACTATTTTCCATTGGCCTGTCGTGCTCATGGAGCCTGCTAAGCCCAGAATTATAGTTACACCTTTCTCGGTGAGCATGTTCTCCCAGGCGTCTGCTACTTCGCCAAGCTTTCTTCCCTGAAAACCCGTCTTTGACATTTCGGAAAGTAGCTGGGAAATCGTTTTTTGCTTCTTAATCTCGATGGGTTCAAGCTTATTTTTGAAGAATGGATTGGTTCTCATTTTCTATTTTTTATTGTTTGTTAACGTTTCTATGGCTTGATTATTATTGAGATTTGCTTGACAGCAAGCATGCATACTTTTCTAATTCCTCTCTTACCGGGTGCATAGCTGATATTGACGAGCTGTAAGTCTTCCAATCGACTGATTTCTCCACTTATGTGAGCTTCGCTTAGCTTCATTCTTCGGGCTATTGATGAAATATCCAAGTTCTCTTTTGAAAGCAATTGCAGTATTTTGAAGCTTGTTATTGACGATAAACCTTGAATTAGTTTGAGTGCTTCTTTTCCTGTTATTTTTAGCTCTTCTAATACAATTTCGTCCTCCATTTTTTCGCGGTTCTTTATCGCATATTATGTACTTACGTCCCACTTATAAATTTAATCGTAGAAATTACATTATGCGTACTGAGGAATATTTATAAGTCTTGAGGGAACTATTACGGATTTGGTGACCTTGACATGATAATAAAAAGAAATCAAAATACTAGACAACCTCTAAAAAACCGAAAAATCCACGTCGACATGAAAGTGCATTCCGAGGTTGCAGCACATGTATAAACAAATAATCGTGAACTGCCAAAGCAAGGACGAGCCTCATTGCGAAGACTGCATAGTTTACAAGACATGCGACTATCGCAAAACAATTAAAACTAAAAGAACAGAAGACGGAATTAACGTAGCCACTGCAAATACGAGTGGAGTATGGCAAGAATGGAAAACGCGGAAATCGTTGCCACAATAAGAAACGCTGCCAAGGTACTCAGAAAAACCGTAAGGAGCAACCGTCTGCCCCCTGACTTGGAAGTAGAAGCGAGCAATGCTCAATTCGACCTTCTTACAATGATTCGCAAAATTCAGCCGAGTTCAATCGAGGAAAACTGGCCATGTCCATAAAGCAAGCCTCAGCAGGGATACTCTGTCGCTGTCTTCGCTGCCACAGCATTTTTCTGCTCGTCAGCTACTATTCCAGAAAGGGCACCGTTTACTCAGTATTCGAATGCACATGCGGACGACAAATTTCAGTCAAGGAACCACTAAGTTCAGACTCTCGCCAAATCAATAAGGCTACAAAAGCTGCTGCATCGTCATAGGAATTGAGCGTGATGAGAAAATTTCAATTGAACAAAAAGTATCGGCTCAAGCAGGACTTACCAAATCAATCATACGGAAGAATACCGCAAGGCATGGTCATGACGTTCATTTGCCTCAACTCAGGAATTGCTAAGTTCAGACTACCAAATGGCAAGCAAATAACAATTGAGGAAAAGAAAGCGCTGACTGTACTAGAAGAGCCTTAGTTGAATTTAAGCAATAAGACCAAAAAAGCGCAAACAGGGATAATCTTGAACGGAAAGCAGAAGAGCCGCACATTCGATCCAATCTTGATTGACTCTATTGACGAAGCTCTGGAGAGTTTGGGAGAAAGCGTCAAAGAGTCAGTCTATTTTCTTTTAGAGCACAGATTCTCAATAGTAAAACAAGACATTCCCGATAGGATTGGTGATTTTTCGACAGCAATTGAACAAGTTTTCGGGTCCTGCGCAAGGCAATTCAAAGTTCTAATTGCAGAAATCTTACGTAAACGAGTTAGTCATAAATACCCTGCGAATTTACCAGATATGCTGGTTGCGGGTT
>CAYGJP010000022.1:0-13116 GCA_964350175.1 uncultured Candidatus Bathyarchaeia archaeon | reverse complement strand
TGTATAAGTGATGGTAATGGTAATATTTTTTATTTTAATGAAGAACATCGAAAAAAGGTTCTTGAAGCAGAAGGATTCGCTTAATAGTTTAAACGAATCCCAGCGGCCCGCCCGTCTTTTCTTCCATAAAAAAATAGGGATTTGCCTAATTTATTAAGCGAATCCAATGGAAATTCTGCGTTTTAAGGTTAGTCGCAATTCAGTTTTTTATGCTGAAAGAAATCCTCCATCAACGACTACTAGTGTTCCATTCACGTAGCTTGACAAATCACTAGCCAAAACCAACGCCATTCGTGCAATCTCATCAGGCTGCCCCATTCTGCTAAGAGGAGTCCTCATCCTGTACTCTATACCAGACATTACAATATTCGGTTTGAATTTCATCGCATCTTTTGCCACATTCTTAGTACCTGAAGTCCATATTCCGCCTGGAACAAGAACGTTTATTCTAAAACCATGCTTACCATACTCGCTAGCCAAAGCTCGGGAAAGCACCATAACCCCAGCCTTACTTATGTCGTAATGCACCAATCCTTCCTTCAAAGGCATTACAGCCTCAATCGAACCCATATTGATGATTACTCCGCCTTTCTTGAGCCTGCTTCTTATCATATGCTGGCACATCCAAAAAACTGAGTTACAGTTGACATCCATCACTTTCTTCAAGAATTTTGCGTCTACTTCTAAAAAAGACTTGGTGGGGTAAATTCCTGCGTTGTTTACAAGTATTTCAGGCTCTTTTCCTTCCAGTTTCTTCCAGAGAGAACCTATCTCATCTTCTACTGAAAGATTGACTTTGTGAACACCTATCTCTACGTTGTACTCTTTGAGGTCTTCTTTCACTTTGTTAAGTTTTTCTTCATCGAGGTCAACAAGCTCCAAGCTTGCACCCGCCTCAGCGAACCTATGTGCGATAGCTTCTCCGATGCCCGTTGCTGCTCCAGTAATCAAGGCTTTCTCGTTTTTTAGAGAAACAAGTTCCTGTATTGGTATGAAGCCTTTCCTATTTTTCTTCTGCATATAGAAAAAACACTTCCATTGATGAATTTTACAAAAGGAGGAGTCTTTTCTAGGAATATAAATGTTTAAAAATGGTGCGTATATCAAAATTATTGAGAAAATAACTCAAAGATAGCCAAAGACACTTAGGCTCGGCATTCAGTATCCACATTACATTGTGGTTGGAAAAAATGTGGATAGTACATATTTGCCTGTGGGGTTCAAGTCCCAGCGGCTCCAGACTTTGGCTTAGACTCAGGAAAAAAGGTCCAAACCGGTAAGCGAATGATAGGGACTCTGCCCTTTTGGGTTGAGTCCGGTAGAGACTTCTATCAGTTCAAGTTCGAAGTGAGGGTCAGGAAAGTTTCTTCAGGTCAACTTTAGATATGTGGCGGTTTAGGTCTTAGTTGCAGCAAAGAGATGCGCATGGTTGAACAACCAAACATTTATATGATTAAAAAGTTAACACCAGTTAAGTATTGGAGTGAATTTGATGAAAGTTGTCGCCTCCTGGAGTGGAGGCAAAGACGGATGTATTGCAGTTTACAAAGCCATTAAAGATGGTTTTGATGTTTCAAATTTGTTAACTTTCATGTCAAGTGAAGGAAAATCGAATTTTCACATGTTACCTCCGGAAATGTTGACTGCTCAATCTGAAGCAGTCGGCATAAAATTGGTAAAATGGAAAACAACGCCAAATACGTACTAAGAGGAATTCAGGAAAGCATTACTTCAAATGAAGTCCTCAGGCGTTGAAGGCTTGGTTACTGGCGACATTTACGAAGTCTCCATGCACGAAGAAGGGTGGTTAGAACGGATCTGCAAAGAAGTGGGCTTAAAACCTGTTAAGCCTCTTTGGCTTTGCGATACAAAGAAACTTCTGCGAGAATTTGTTGACTTAGGTTTCAATGCTACAGTGGTTAAAGTCAACACCCAAGTGCTGGGCGAAGAGTGGCTGGGAGGGAACTAAACAACCAGTTCTACGACGACATAACAAAAATTAAGAATGTGGACCCTTGCGGCGAAGGCGGCGAATACCATACATGCATTACAGATGGACCATTATTCAAGAAACGGATAAAACTTCTTGAAACAGAGAAGACTTCACAAGGTGATTTTTGCTTCCTTACCGTGAAGCGATTTAAGACTTTGGCCAAAGATACTTGGCTTCCGATTTTTAAGAATCAACACCACTTCCCAAGTTCTCCATTTTTCGCTCTTTAACTGGTCTGTTTTCGAGGGCAAATGCTGCGAAAAGGCTCTAGCAAAACACAGTTTGTTGGCTCTTTCATATTGAATTATGGATGGACTATCCAACCGAACATTTATATGACCTTTCCACTTACAAAGAATCGAACTTGGGGAGTCACATAGATTCCGAGGAATATTGTGCCATGCCGTTGATGAAGTTGTTGTGCGGCTTTGAATGGGTTGGAGTTGATTTCTAGTGAAACCTGCGTTTGAGTTGGCTAAGGAGAACTTTAGAAGCCTGAAGCCCTGTGCGCATGGCGCGGACGTTTTTGAGGCTGCGGGCAAGACTGGGTTTCGGCGTGAAGACATTTTGGATTTCAGTTCCAGCGTTAATCCGTTGGGTGCTTCGGAGACGGCGCTTGAAGCAGTTAGAAGAGTGTTTGGGCAGATTCCGAGCTATCCCGATTCCTGCTGCACTGCTTTGCGGGAAGCCATTGCAGGTCACTACGGTGACGTAACGAAGGACAATGTGGTTGTGGGCAACGGTTCCACGGAACTCATTTATTTGTTTGCTGAGGCGTTCATGCGGAAAGGCGATGTGGCGGTTGTTCCTGCGCCGTCGTTTGGCGAATATGAGAGTGCTGTGAGGAAAACTGGGGAAAAGGCGAAGTTTGTACGGTTTGGTAGGGATTTCCAGGCTGATCCAAGCCGTTTTGAGGATGCTTTGACTGGGAAGGTGAAGATTGTTTATTTCTGTAACCCCAACAATCCTACGAGCATTTTAACTTCAAAAGCGAAGTTAACTGAGATAATTGAAGCGGCACTTGAGAAGGATGTTTTGGTTTTTCTGGATGAAGATTTTCTCGAGTTCGTGGAAGACGGGGAAAAATTTTCATTGATTAGCAGGATAAAGGAGTTTCCGAACCTGTTTGTTTTGCGGTCGTTTACGAAGATATTTGGGTTAACAGGACTCAGAGTAGGATACGGAATTGCCTCTGAAGAGATAACCCGCATCTTGCTGAACGCGAAGCTACCCTGGAACGTTAACTGCCTGGCGCAAGCTGCAGCCATCGCAGCCTTAAGCGATGAAGAGCACCTGAAGAAAACACTTGAACTTGTTAAGGGAGAGAAAGCGTTCTTGATGCGCAAGTTGGAGCAGTTTAAAGCCTTCAAGGTTTATCCCCCTGATGCCAACTTCATATTCATTGACATCAGGAAATCAGGCTTTACAGCTTCACAGCTTAAGGAGAAAATGCTGAGCCATGGCGTTTTGATTCGAGACTGCAGCTCCTTCACGGGACTGGATGAGTATTACATTCGGGTAGCAGTTAAGACAAGGCGGGAAAACGAGAGGTTACTGGCAGCGTTCAGGGAGACTGTGGGATAAGCGGGTTTGAGCGTAGAATATGTTCTCACTTGGCGTTTCTTTCTTTGTTGATTCTGTGTTGATCTTTGCATTAGCGTTCTTGATTGATATTGCGTTCGGGGAACTTCCCGATAAAGCTCATCCGACGGTTTGGATGGGCAAAATAGTTGCTTATGTTAAGCCCAGAATGAAGAGTGCAAATCCAAAAGTTGAAAAAGTTAATGGAGTGTTCTTGTGTGTTGGGTTAATTGCGGTTTTTGCTGTTCCAGTTTTCTTCGTTTTGTGGGCTATTCGGCAGATTCCGGTTTGGGGTTGGCTCCTGTACATTGTTGTGGCTGCAGTGCTGTTGAAGACGACTTTTGCGCTCAAGTGTATGCGTCACTATACTTACCCAATAGAGAAAGCGTTGAAGAACAAGGATTCGGACAAAGCAAGGGGTTGGCTACATTTCATTGTGAGGCGTGACCCGAACAAGCTGGATGAAAGGCATATTATTTCTGCGGCGGTTGAGTCCATAGCGGAAAGCACGACTGACGGGGTCACTTCGCCGTTTTTCTTCTTTGCGCTTTTCGGGGTTCCTGGCGCTTTTGCGTTCAGAGTCATCAACACTTTGGATTCTATGGTGGGTTACAAGGATCCAGTGAACGTGAACATCGGCTGGTTCTCCGCAAAAATGGACACAATAACTAACTACGTTCCAGCAAGGCTCACTGCGGTTCTGATGGTTGCTTCGGCTGGGTTGGTAGGGGCTGATTGGCGGAACTCGTGGCGAATCCTCAAAAGAGATAAAAACAAAACTGCGAGCCCAAACGCTGGGTGGACGATTTCGGCGATGGCTGGAGCTTTGAACACACAGCTGGAAAAACAAGGTTACTACGCGCTTGGAGACGGCGAAACAATTTACCCTGAAGACATTGCGAAGGCTTGGAGGATGATGGGTTTAACTGCGGTTTTGTTTGGCTTGGTAGTGGTTCTTCCGATTTTGGCGCTGGAATCTTTCTTCATTTGATGGCTTGCTGACCTGTCGCGATTTTTTGTCTATCCTCCCTCTATTTATACTGTCAACGTTTGCGGCGGAAGATATTGGGGTATTATGCATTCGCTTTAAGAAAGTGTAATTCCGCCTGCATGTGTTGGGTGTAACGAGTATTTGTCTTTTCATTTGCCGCTGCTTAGGTGGTGGGTTCTGCGGAAACAGGGGCAGTTCGCCCGATTTCACCAGTGAATGCACTTGTCAATTGCGCAATTGATTTGTTGAAGAAAGAAACAAGGGCTTAGTAGTCAGGTCCCATGTTGATGTGTGTAACCCACCGCGTTTTTCCATTCTCGTCCTTTCTTCGCATAAGAAACAGCACCAGAACAAGGAATGAGACCACTAGCAGAGCTACACCGAGAATCAGGAAAAACCATGCTTCCTCAGACTTGGGCAGGATATATCCTGAAGACGGATTGCTCTTAGGGATATACTGTTCAGGGCCAAAGTAAAAGTAGTAGGGAAAAATGATGAAAAATACCGAAAGCCCCAAACTTACAACCCAGACTACCCAGAACACCCATCTCGGCACACTTCTCGCTGACATGTTTCTCCCAGAACTGAGGAGGATTAAGCCACTAAAAGCTTTTTTCACCAAGTGATATGGCTTAGGCTATTCGTCCATCTTTAACCTCGTAGATTACCTCTGCGGCGCTCTTCATATTTATGGAGTCCACTTCTTCAATCATACGGTTAACCATTCTGCCGATGACGAGTACAAGGACGTTTAGCCCTCGTGAGGCGGCTATGGCGGCGGCGCTGCTTTTGACAAACAGCAAACCCTTATACAGAAAAGGTTCTTTGCCGTGTCCTGAATGTGGAAGCAAAAAAGAATACCTATGGATTTTTGAAGATAAACTCTATGTGGTTTGTGAAGGCTGTGAGATGCACAAAGGCAAAGAACCTTTCCAAAAACGAGGGGATACCCTTTAAGCGCCTACGGCGCACTGGCTCACAGGGAAAGGGCAATCTAAAACATGAAGGTAGGAAAACGCTTTTTTGAAGGCACTCAAAAACAAAAAGGAAAAAGTAGAACTTGGGAATAAGCCGTTTCTGGAAGCCATTTAGTTCATCTTTAGGAATGTAGCTGGTTGCTGCATCATAAACAAGTTCCAGAAATTTTGAAGAAGAAATCATATTACTCCACCTTGGAAAACACTGTCCTTTTGTCTGAAAGTCAAGGCACAAATTAGCTTGCTTTTCAACGCTCTCAATTTTTCGGTAGTTCTAACTTTCGTTAGGGTATAGTGCTTTCCATTGTATTTGAGTGAACTTCGGCCATCAAATTGGCGGTATGGTTCCAAATTTTTATTATCTTTTCTCATCCTTATTTACCTCCTTGTTTTAAGGCGTAAGTCGCCCCAGTATGATAAGAAAAAGGGGTATGGTTCCTTTGGGATTTTCATAAAACACGGACGTATTTTTATTCATCCTTTGATTATTCGAATTCATCATTCCATTTTTGGCAAATTATCCAACAGATCCGAGGAAGGTTTAGGCCATCTGGAGGACGTTTAGTTATCGGCTGCAAGATTGAAACGTATTTCTCCACTATATCCCGTCGCCGCTGAAGTGAAGGAACCAGACTTGATACGATTTCCTCAGGTCGCTTTTCAATACCCATCAGTCCCAGCACAAGCAACGTTCTGCGAACTTGAGCATAGAATTGAGGGCGGCTATAAGTGAACCCGGGGGCTTGCTTAAGTTTCCCCTTGTCTAACGCCCACCCAAAATTGCTGAATTCAGCTCGAGTTAACCCTCCTCTGGCCTTCAACTCATTCAAAAGAAGTCGACCCGCCTTCTGGGTAATTTTATATTGGAACAAAATTTCAACAATATCCCCTTCTTCCGATAACAGCTCCATTTTAATGATTCTACCTAAGCTTCGCAATGCCATCTTTATCCCCCTTGTCAATTAGGTTAGAATTCTTTTTCTTTGACAACCTGTCAGTTTTCCTTGAAGTTTTTCTTTTATATTTCTCAAGTTCACGCTCTCATTTTTCTTCAATTTCTTATCATAAGGTCCATCCCACTTTTCTCGTTTTGATAAATCGAGCAAGAGTTGGAGAGCTTTCTCGCGATTTAAGGCGTAGTCAATGAGGTCTCGGATTTCGTCTTTCTTTACGGCATTTAAGTTTGTATGACATTTGGTACATTTGTAAAAAAATCCATTAGTGCCCATCGGGGATTTGCAGTTTGGGCAAATAACACCAACATTGGACAGAAGCTCTAAGATGTCCAAACCAAAGGTCTCAACTAGTTGTTTTTACAACACCTTCAGGGGATCTGCTCTTACCCTTTTCTGCTTTTATGAGCATTGGTACCTTGTCGAAAACGTCTTTTTTGACGTAAGCTAAGTCAGGATCTTCACGAGTGCGGTCTGCTTCTTCGTAGTTTTTTTCCACAATTTTTCCAGATAATTGGGGACACCCCTTGTAAATGGTGTTCTGCAACATCGATGTGACTTGCTGCCGTGTCAAATAATGACCAATCTGTTTCTTCAGAAATTCGCCATGGAGTTTGTTAACCCAATATGCTACCTCAAGATATTTTTTGTATCTTATGTAAAGTGCGAACATTTCAGTTATCACAGGATCCCAACCGGGGGCTTTTTCTATCCATTCCCCCTTTTTTTGGTATCCTAAAGGAGTATGCGGTTGGTTCCAGATGCCTTTACAGAATTTCGCTACATTGGACCTTTCAGAAACCCTTCCCCTGTCGTTGTTTTCATCTTCAGCGCCTGCAGCTTTGACCGCTACAACAATTAAGTCAGCTAGATCGTTTACGTCATATTCGTTAGTGTGGGTCACAATAGTGACGCCATAGAGTTTAAGCTGGAAGAGAAAAAGTAGAAGCTCAAATGTTTTTCTCCCAATGCGATTGATATCGCTTACTATTAATTTCTTAATTTTCCCCGCGCGAGCCAATTGTAGAATTAAGCCAAGTTTTCTATTGTTGAAATCTCTGCCAGTTTTTCCTTCATCGGAAATATGGTAGATTAGGGAAGCACGAATTTCCTCAGCTCTTTCTGAGTGCTCTTTTTTTGGCAGGGAATACTTTCTCCTTTAAGCTGATCTCTTGAGCTTACTCTGCTATATGCTGCAACAGGATACCCTTCTTCTGAAATTGGTTCAATTTCGTCAATTCTAGGTATGTTATCCATTAGGAAATTTTGATTTGCTTCTTTATTATCTGTTTTTGTATCTTCAGGTCTTTGCGAATTCTTATTGCACTCATCCTTTGCGCCTGGATATTTCTCCTTCAATTCGATGTTGCGCTCCTGCAAATGCTGAGTGGCGAACACGTTGGGACAACTGAAAGTTGAACAAGCAGAAGGGTGAAGGTAAAATTAATTGCTGCAAAAAAACAGAATGCGTTTAGTCTGCCCCCCGCAGGGCTATGAAAGACCATGCAAAAGAGGTTTAGCATTTTAATTTTTCGCAAACTTAGAATACTTTTCAGAATGCGGTCGGGCTTAATGCTTAAAAAAATTAAGTTAGGTTTTTTCTAGCCTCCTGAATCTCTAAACCCAACTCTTTTTGAAGTGCTTTATAACGATTTCTGACAGTGACTTCTGTTACACCTGCAGCGTCAGCGATTTCTTTTTGGGTTCTCTTTTCGTTGTTTTGGAGACATGCAATGTACAATACAGCAGCAGCAATACCCATTGGGTCTTTTCCTGTGGCTATGCGCTTATGTCTTGCTATTCTTAGGATTTCAATTGCTTTACCCTGAGATACTCCCGAAACCTCGGCTTTTAAGGCAATTTTTGAAACGTACGTTAATGGATCAGCTACGGGTATTTTTACGTCAAGTTCTCGTAGTAGTAAGCGGTAGCATCTGGCAACGTCTTTTTTATTGACTAAGCTTGCTTCAGCGATTTCGCGAAGTGATCTTGGGGTTCCGGTTCCTCGGCAGGCGGCATAAAGCGACGCTGCGACAATTGCTGCTATGGACCTTCCTCGCACTAATCCTTTATCGAGAGCTTTTCGATATATCACTGCTGCCTTTTCCTTGGTGCCTTGGGGCATGTAGAGCTTATCTGATAGACGATCTAGTTCTGACATGGCTTGGGCAAGGTTTCTGTCTGCTGAGGAATGTACTCTGCTTCGTATTTGCCATTTGCGTAGGCGCCACATTTGTAGTCTGGTTGAGAGAGGTAATCTTCTTCCAAGGGCGTCTCTATCGATTTGACTAATGGTTGTGGATAATCCTTTGTCATGTACTGAGTAGGAAGTTGGACCACCGACTCTGCACCTAGATGATTTTTCTTGTAGTGTGAATGCTCGCCATTCGGGTTCTTTATTTATTATTTGTTCGTATAGGACTAAGCCGCAGTCAGAGCATATGGTTTCTCCTGTGTCAGTATCGTGTACTAAGTTGCTTGCTCCGCACTCGTGACATTTGCCTGCATGCCCTTGCTTTGTTCTTTGTTCTATCTCGAACGATTCTTTATCGACAGACATACCGCATCCCTAAGGAGCAAAATCAAAAGAGGCACCTTCAAAAAATTTCCAAATTTCATAATTTTCACTTGCTCGGTAAGTGTACAAATCAAGATTTATGTAAGTATCGCTAAAAATTATGCCAATCGTTCATTCCAATATAGAGATAGCGCTAATAGCGCTTTTCCAAATGTGGCCTCTTCAGGCAGAACATCAACCTCTATGCCAATTTCATTAAGGGCAGCTGCAGTAATAGGTCCTATTGCGACGATTATGATTCTATCATTCATCAAGTTCATTATCTTTTCGAAGGAGTCTTTCTTTGACAGTGCTAAAAAGGTGTTTTTAGCGCTTAATCCACTTCCAAAGATGATAGCATCTATCCTTCCAGCAGCTATGTCTTCATAAAAAATGTTGGATTGCTCAGCTTTGGGTAATCCTGACTTGTAGATTGGGATTTCTCTTACATCTGCGCCCAACTCACTTAGCCTCTTACTTAATAGAGGTCTCCCATTATTTGCTCTAGGAATCCGAATTTTTTTGTTTGTAATATTTTTTTCTTGTAAAAGCTCAATTAATCCTTCAGAACTAAATTTTTCAGGAACTAAATCAACGTTTATCTGGCATTCCTCTAAGGAACATTTAGTGTATGGACCAACCGCTATAACGAATGTTTGCGCTAAGCCCTTCCTTAATTCGTTGACTTGATTGATGTCTTGGGCAGCATTGAGTAGATATTTTATGCCGTTTGTCGCAGTAAAGATGACATAATCCACTTGGTTATTCTTTAATTCCGTAATAAAACTCCTTATTTCATTTAAATCAGGTATTTGTTTTGTCTCAATCGCTGGAAAATAATATGGAATGCCGTCTTTTGCCCTGACTAATTTACCTGTCTCTTCACATCGGTTGGCTTCCCGTGTAATGGCAATTACTCTGCCATTTAAGCTGCTGGTAGACTTGCCCATTTTTTCTAGCATTCCGGTTAATTATTGATTAGCATTATTGAGATTTGCTTCACGGATAACCTGCAGACTTTTCTGATTCCGCGCTTTCCTGGTGCATAGCTGATCTTGACCAGTTGCAGGTCTTCTAGTCGGCTGATTTCTCCACTTATGTGTGCCTCGCTTAGTTTCATCCGCCGGGCAATCGAGGAAATGTCAAGGTTTTCTTTGGAAAGTAGTTGTAGTATCTTGAAGCTAGTGATTGAGGATAATCCCTTGATTAATTCTAGTGCGTCTTTTCCTGTTAATCTTAACTCTTGTGATGGCAAAATTCCACTCCGAGTCTAAACAGATTATCAGTAGAGGCTTATTTAAAGTTGCTTGTATAATCAATAATTTTGTTATGCAAGAATATATATAAGTAGGCAGGAAACTATTCTTTGCAAGCAAGAAAGTGGAAGTGAGAATAATGACCGCAAAATTATCAAGAATAAGAAAAGCAATAAGAAATAAAAAAATCCGCATTGACCGAAAAGTACACTCTGAAGTTACCACTCTAAGACAATGTATCGCTCAATAGACGTTAATTGCCAGACCAAAGAGGATCCTTCTCAATGCGCTGATTGCATTTTTGTAAAAAACTGTCCATCTAGAGTGCAAGATGCCGCTAAAAAGAAAGAAATCGGAATTTCAGTGGTCGATTCAGAAACAGTTGGGGTCTGGAAGAAATGGAACAAAAGAAAATCATTGACAACCTAAGCAACGCAACCAAGGTGCTATCAAAGATAATAAGAAGTAACTCGTTGCCAGCAGACTTAGAGATAGAAGCCTGCAACCTAAGGTATGACCTACTAGCCTTACTTGGCAGCATAAACGTGCAAACTTCTGAGGAGGAGTGGCAATGTCCATGAAACACATATCTGGTTTAATCTGCCACTGCCTCTGATGCAACAATACCTTCGTTGCAGTGAGCTACCGTCTAAAAGACGGAGCCGACCACTAGATCCACTGTCAGCGCTAAAACTAACTATCAAAGAAAAAATTGAGCCGATGACTCATGCAGCACCTAACTATCATACAATAGCTGGAATTACATGCTACCAACTAGAGGAGGTGATAGGCGACGAAATTAATACGCAACAGAAAATACCGCTTTAAGCAGGACTTTGCTGATGCCGTTCTTGGAAAGATACCTCAAGGAATGACAGCGACTTTCCTCTCCAATACTGGCGGGAGTTGTAAGTTCAAGCTTCCAAACGGCAAGCACATTGGCATCCCAGAGAAGTCAGCTCTTAATGCTATGGAAGAAATGCGTTGAACACTTACCTGCTATTTTGGCAGATGGAAGCCCTCCAACACCTCATTTTTATATGGCTATATATTTTCGGTAAAAGAATTTCTTAACTAATTCTACACATAGCAAATAAGCAGCTACCAGAATGGCTAGCGCTATGTAGAATAGCATTGGTGGTTCTACAAGGCCAAATAATCTGCCAAGCGGCGTAAACGGTAGTATAAGGTTTAACCCCACTACGCTTATAGTGCTCAGGAATAGAAGTCGGCTTGGTTTGCTCTTCCAGAACGGAGTTTTGTTTGTTCTTATTACGAAGATTATTAGTGTTTGTGTTGCTAGAGATTCTATAAACCATGCTGTTTGGAATAGTGGAGCATTTGCATTAAAGATATAGAGCATAACAAAGAATGTTATGAAGTCAAAGAGTGAACTAATCGGTCCAAATACTACCATGAATTTTCTTATGTAGGCAACGTTTAGTTTTTTGGGTTTTTCTACATATTCTGCATCAACATTATCCGTTGGAATGGTTGATTGTGAAACGTTATAGAGCAAGTTATTCAAAAGTATTTGAATTGGTAACATAGGTAAGAATGGTAGAAATAATGATGCTATTGCTACGCTAAACATCCCGCCAAAGTTGGAGCTTGTTCCCATTATGATATACTTCATTGTGTTTCCAAAGATTTTTCGACCTTCTAGTATACCATCGTCTAGTACTGTTAGGCTTTTTTGAAGTAGTATGATGTCTGCCGCTTCTTTGGCTACATCCACTGCATTGTCGACGGATATACCCACATCTGCTGTCTTCAAGGATGGTGCATCATTAATGCCGTCGCCAAGAAAACCGACGACATGACCATTACTTTTTAGTGCGATCATTATACGGTCTTTCTGGGCAGGTGAGACTCTAGCAAATATGTTTGTTTTTTCAACCACTCGTGACAGCGCGTCGTCGTCCATTTGGAGCATTTCACTACCAAGAACAACACCTTTTACCTGCAAACCGATTCGCTCGCAGGTTTTTCTAGTAACTTGCTCGTTGTCGCCTGTTAGGATTTTTAGCTCGACACCTGCTTTAGCGAGTAAACGTAATGATTCCTTAGCGCTCTCTTTTGGTGGGTCAATAAAGGCTACAAAGCCTAAGAAAACCAAGTCCGATTCATCAGTCACCGAGTAAACTGTTTTTTCTTCTTTGATTTTCTTATATGCTACCGATAGAACTCTGAAGCCTTCGCTGCTTAGTTCGTAGTATTTGCTATCAATCTGTCTCTGGAGTTCCTTAGTCAAGTCGATTATTTTCTCTTCGGAATCGAAGAATGTGCATATTTTGCTGATTTCTTCGGGAGCGCCCTTAGTGACTATTAATCGCTCTTTTGCTTTTTCAACAACGACTGAGAGACGTTTTCTGTTGAAGTCAAAAGGAATTTCATCTATTTTTTGAATGCCTTTTATATCTATCGCCTTAAATGAGAGTATTGCTTCATCGAGTGGACTCTTGAGGCCTGTTTGGTAGTAACTATTGAGGAATGAGTATAGCAGTACTTTTTGGTTACTCTCACCTTTGCTGTCGATATGCAAGACAAGGGCTATTTTGTTTTCTGTGAGAGTGCCCGTCTTGTCAGTGCATAATACATCCATGCTTCCGAAATTTTGAATTGCCGGTAATCGTTTGACGATGACGCCTTTCTTCGACATCGCAAGGGCGCCTCTTGAGAGGTTTATTGATAGAACCATGGGTAAAAGCTCAAGCGACATTCCTACGGCTATTGCTACTGCAAAAAGTAAAGATTCCAATATATCCCGTTTGTACAGAGCATTGATGAAAAAAACAAATATTACAA
>CAYGJP010000021.1:2958-17080 GCA_964350175.1 uncultured Candidatus Bathyarchaeia archaeon | reverse complement strand
GTTGGAGACCTTGAGACCGTTAAAAACGGTTCAGGTAGCTTTTACAAATATTTTTACATTCAATGTTGTTTAAATTATTCAGAAACGTATTTGTAATCAGCGTTTTTGCTTTTCACTGAATTTTAAAAATCGAGGTTAGGCAATATTTATAACTTAATGCCTATATGAATTGTGTATAAGTTAAAACTTGGAGTGTGGACATAATCGCAAAAAGTAAGAAGAAAGCAACATCAAAGGGAAAAAAGAAAAAATAAGCCCAAAACGCCTCAGCTTTTTTAGAAACTCATTTTTATGGTTTAAACAAACTGTGCAGTAATTTTTGATATTGTTATTATTTTCCTGACTGCTCATGTGCACACTTCCCTGATTCCTTTTTCTTACCGTTCGTAACTACCAATATGTTCTCTATAGGTTCAACCGGTAAAACAGCAGGCTGAGCGGGTTGTGGCTTTCGGTTTTGGAGCCTTTTTTGGTTTACACGGCGGTTGTTTTTGCGCGCATTTTGTTTACTTTATGCTTAGCCTTTTTTATTGGTTTTCAACGGATTTTTACATAAACATGTCTAATCTCGCTGTCCAGATGTAGGTTTTCTATGCGAACGTAATGGAAAATCTTTTATCTACCATCATAAGAAACCATGGAGATGTAACATTACGGAGGAAATTAAATGGGTAAATGTACAAAATGCGGAACTGAAGTCTCAAAGCCGAAGAAGACTTGGAAAATGGCCGGACGCCCAGACAAAGCAGGCAAACGTATGCAGCTCGAAATCGGGCTCTTCGAATGCCCCAAGTGTAAAGCTACCTTCCGCGAAGTCCTAAGCAAAAAGAAAATATAAACACACGACGCGACGACAACAACCAAAGCGGAACTACCCGCTAAAGTTGCTGCTTACACTTAATTCCATAAACTCCCCTTTTCCTTTTTTGTAAATTTTTCGGTTAAGCGGTAAGTTTTAAAACGTCTAGCTATACATGGAACAGGAACAGCCATTAATCAAACGGAAGGCAAAAGTTGACAGCCCCCATCAAAAAGCTCTTGAAAAACGAGTACTTCCAAACAGCCTTTTTCGTCGCCTTAGTCTTGCTAATAGTCTCCGGTTTCTTAATCGCTGAAATCTTGGGAATGATAAGAGTAGTTCCAACTGCAAGCATGTCCATTGGCAACAGTGGATCGGGTTACGAGTGGACCCACCCGTTTGACCGAACCATACAAGTCGGAGATATAGTGATTATTCATCCCGTAAACCCCGCTGACCTAAACGCAAACTACCCCAACAGCGACATAATAGTCTACAACACTTATTCCCGCGGAGACATCGTCCACAGAATAGTGGCTAAAGAAGAAATCAACGGCACATGGTACTTCTACACTAAAGGCGACGCAAACGGTTGGAATAAATGGCCCGCTACACCTAACCCTGCAGAGTACGATTTCTGGAGCCCGAGCCCTATTCCACAGGACATGGTTGTTGGAAAAGTAGTTCTGCGTATTCCGTGGATTGGGAACATTGCGATTTTCATGCAGAGCATCTTGGGCGGAAACAACAGCACAATAGCCATACCCATAGTTGTGATTCTCATAATATTGCTCATAATAATTGAATTCATAGTGCCCCTGTACAAACACAAGAAAATAGCTATTCAACAGAACACCGCTACAGGGCAAACGCAGATGTGTTTATAAAGAAAACCGATTTAATACATGAGTAGCCACGGAGAAGTTGATTCCATGCCAAAAGTAAAAGCCACAATAAGCATCGAAAACGTAGTTGCCTCCGCAACGCTAAACCAGAAAGTTGACTTAAACGCGGTCGTGAAAGGCTACCCCGGCGTGGAATATCGACCAGAACAGTTTCCTGGACTAGTTTTCAGGCTTAAAAGACCAAAAACGGCCACCTTAATTTTTAGTTCAGGAAAAATGGTGTGTACTGGCGCGAAGTCTGAAAAAGAAGCCCGCCGAGCGGTCATGAAAGTCGTTAAAGAACTCAAAAAAGGCGGCATAATCATCATCAGCAAACCCGAACTGAAAATACAGAACATTGTGGCTTCAGCAAGCTTAGGCGGCATGATTGATTTAGAAAAAGCGGCGTACACGCTAGGCAAAACCATGTACGAGCCTGAACAGTTCCCTGGCTTAATTTACCGCATGGATGAACCAAAAGTTGTGATTTTGCTGTTTGCAAGCGGTAAACTCGTCTGCACAGGCGCCAAGAAAGAAGAAAACGTCTACGACGCAGTGGGTAAACTGCATCTGCTGCTGGAAGATACAAACCTCATCTTCTACGAATAACTTTTGATGTTTCCCGCTTCTATTGTTTCTTGATTTGCTTCATTATAGTTTTCAAGCTTTCCTCGTCCACAGCGCCAATCTCATACAGCGTATTGGCTATCTCGCTGATTCTGAGGAGCGTGTGAAGTTTTATTCCGCTTTTATCCAGCATTTCTTTGCCGCCTTCTTCTCTGTCCAAAAACGCCACTGCTTCAGTTACTACTCCGCCTTCGGCTCGGACTGCTTCGGCTGCTTTCTTCAACGTTAAGCCGGTTGTGACTAAGTCGTCTACGAGTAATACGCGGTCTCCAGACACGAGGATGCCTTCAACACGTCTTTCGCGTCCATAGTGTTTTGTGCTTTGTCGAGTGTAGAGAAAGGGTTTTTTCAGGTTGTAAGCGATTTGTGAAGCAAAAGGTAGGCCTGCTACGGGCACTCCTGTAATTCTGTCGAAGTTCTTGAGCCCCACCTGAGTGGTTATTGCTTTGGTGCAGGAATCGCAGATGTCTCTGAAAGCATCTGGGAAACTTGGGACTATGCGCAGGTCTATATAGTAGGGGCTGACTTTTCCGCTTGATAGTTTGAATAGCCCAAATTGTAGGGCGCCGATTTTGTTGAGAAGTTTTGCCGTTTCTATTTTTCTTTCTTCAGTCATGTTTTCTTTTCCCCCTTTGAAATTTGATATATCTTGTTTACTTCTGGAATCAGGCAAGCGGTTTTCGGTAGTTCTCTCCTGAGGGTTTCCGCGAATTTTTTCTGACTTGCCACTGAGCTTGAGTGGTAGGGTACGGCTATTTTGGGTTTGGTTAGCCATGCGATTTCGAAGCCTGTTTCAGGCGAGGTTCCGGGAGCTATGCCTACAGTGCAGAAAACCATGTCTAATTGCTCTTTTTGGCCAATAGTTGCCATTTCGGGGTAAGGTAAACTGTCGGCTGTGTGCCAAACTTTTACGCCGTCTTCACTTGTAATTATAAACGTTACAGGTGACGCTGCAGGGTGCTTGCATTTTTCGGCTTTGACGTTGACGTCTCCGATTTTTGTGTTTTCGCCTGCATGTATTTCCTGTAGTTTCGCTGGAGAAATGTTGTTTCGCAGAGACTTTGCGGATGCTGCGTCAGCAATTACCGTACAGTTTGTGGCTTTCTGCAGTTCCACAATCAAGCGTTGGTCGAGGTGGTCGTAGTGTTCATGAGTTATCAGGATGGCGTCTACTTGTGGGAAACTGCGCACTTTAATGTCCACTGGGTCTATGAGCAGGGTTTTCGAAGGAGTTTTTAGGAGTACACCTGCGTAGTTGTTGAGCCATACGAAAAGGAGGCTGTTTTTCTCTGGGATTTTGTTGACTGTCATAACCTGATTCCTCACAGTGTACTATTATGAGTGGGCAGTTTTAAAGAATCTTTTGTTGCCTGTGATGCGCTCGGATATCTTGGGCTTCCCTTAGTTAAACTTTGCAGCAAAAAAAAGTTACTAAAAGTACGGTACACTATTTTCTATGGGACTATCTCCGCCTTGTCCTGTTTTGCCACGG
Organism: uncultured Candidatus Bathyarchaeia archaeon; assembly: GCA_964350175.1. Lineage (GTDB taxonomy): Archaea > Thermoproteota > Bathyarchaeia > Bathyarchaeales > Bathycorpusculaceae > JADGNF01. The sequence goes on along the minus strand of CAYGJP010000021.1, from coordinate 13,278 downwards.
CTAAATCTTGTGTGAGCATACCCATAAGTTGCCCGTTTTTTACCACTGCAATGCGCTTTGTGCTTTTTTCGCGCATAATTTTGAGTGCGTCGGTCATTGATTTTCCTGTTTCTATGGTTACCAGTGGCGTGTAATTAAGTTCTTTTACGAGGGTTTTTTCAGGGTCTTTTTTGTTTTCAACTATTTCTTTGAGAAGGTCTTTGTCGTTGATTATCCCGATTGGGTGGCCTTTGTCGGTTATTAGGACTGAGTTGACGTTGCTTTGGAGTACTGCCTTGACGAGGTTGGACACATTTTCGTTGAGTGCTATTTTTACTGTGGGAAGTTTCATACCTGTCTGTGATGTTACATCCGCGATGTCAGTTCCTCTTTTCCAAGTGTCGTTGAGCATTTCCCTGACACGTTCACTTGACCTTGAGTCGTTAGTGTAGAATGTTTCAGCTAAGTAGAAGGATTCATCCGTCAGATCGTTCAGCGGTGGTGTTTTGAACATGAAGAGGTTTTTGTCGTCGATAAGCATCATTGTCATATAGTTAATCTGAACGTGTTTGACTTCGTAGTGTGCTGAAAGTTTCTTGGCTGCGTCAAGGTTGTCTAAGTCTATGGGTGCCATAATGCGGTATTTTAAGCCTTTTTTGCGGTATTTGACGAAGGGGTCATTTTCCATGATGCTGTTTAGACTTTGTGACGAAGTTATTATGATAACATCTTCTTTAGCCGTGTCCAGCACCTGCTCCATTTTCCGCCAAGCCTCTTTGGGGTCTCTTATTACGAGGGTTTCGCCTAAGGGTACCCCAGTTTTCAGCTCTTCGATACGCTCGTAAGCGTTCACTGAGGTTTGCCACATCTGAACAAAAAACGCTTTCAAAATGGAAATGAACATTTTATCGTTAATCCATAAACCCTCATCCTCAATGTTTAGTACTGACCCCTCGTTTCCGCTGGCCGCGTACAGGATTGCTTCTTCATCGTCTTTAATGAGAAAACGCGGGAAAAATCTGGAATTCAAGTTCAGATGACGGCATTCAACATTTACGTTTTCAACTGAGATAATCTTGTCTAAGCGCTCCATTATCTTAAGGTTGCCCTTCGAAATGTCGGCTAAAATTTTATATTTAAAACCTTGCTGTTTATGGGCGTTTTCAAGGATAGCATCAAAAACGCCCCCTACATCTTCTTGGATAACACCTACGCTGGTTGTGAGAGCATACACGGCTTTTTCTGCTTCATTAATCATGCTCAACATTTTAGCGTGTATTTTCTTTTTGCCGCTGATGACTGAGAACTTCGCCACGGTAAAGTCTGATTCGGGTGCGCTTACCTTTTGCCAAGAAGATAGTAAACCTTCTTTTTGTGAGCTGAGGTTTTCCACTTCAGCCCGCTTTGAGTTGACAAATGAATCCAACAGGTTTTCAAAGGGAACCACTATAAACCGGGTTGGCCTCTCCAGCGTTGCTTCTATGAAGCCTTTTTCCTGCAGTTTCTTGAATGTACGATATGCCTGCACTCTCTCCATCTTGAGTCTCTTAGCTACGAAGCTTGTGGATTGGGCTCCGCTTTTGGCGAGAAACATGTAAACTTGAATTTCACGTTTTGAAAAACCTAAACCTTGTAGAAATTTGAGGATGTCTTTTTCACTCAATTTAATCAAAACCTTGCCTATAGAAGAATAACTGATAGATAGTTACCTATCTGGTTTTCTACATATATAAGCACTACTTAATAACCAAATGAGTGGACAGAGACAAGTTGCTATCTGGAGGTAGAAACGCTTCATTTTACCCAAAAATTGTTTAGGCAACCTTAATTTTTGTAGGTAGCATTCTTTATAAGGACGATAAGACAAAACAGTAAATATCTCTGTTGAAAACCCACAGAGCTATCACCTTAAACTTTGCTCTACATTCCCAAAAAATTGGGAGCAAGGGTGACGGACCCAACTTATCGTTGAAAAGCCAAGACGCAGGAAAGGAGATACTTTGGATAAAGACAAAAAACGTATACTCATAGTAGATGACGACAAATCTATTCTACGAACATTTACCCGTATTCTTCAGAAAAAAGGGTACGAAACCGACGTAGCTGAAACCGGTAAAGAAGCCATAGAAAAAACAAAAATAGGAAACTACGACATGGCTTTAATAGACATTCGCCTTCCAGACATGGACGGCACAGATCTGCTTGTTAAGCTGCAGGAAACCATGCAGGATGCCATAAAAATTATGATTACTGGTTTTCCCTCGCTTGAAACGGGTGTTAAAGCTCTCGACGAAGGTGCTGACGCTTATCTGGTGAAACCTGTGAAGCCGGATGAGTTGTTGGCACTTATAGAAGAGAAACTCAAAAGCAAAGAAGAACGCACCTAAACAATTGACTAACTTAAAATTGGTAAATCGCCCCTTTTTTTGAGCGTTTACGGCAATTTTTTTCTCAATATTGTGACTGTAACAACACAACTACAACATTTTAATAATTTTCAGACACATAAAGGAAGAGCATACGAAATTTTGAAGGGAGTAAGGATATGCAAACCATTTATGTGTCCACTGAAAAAACGGTGGAAAGCAAGGAACAAAGAAACGCTGTAAGGTTAAGGTTAACTCCTACGGATTATGCAAACGTGGGAGTTTTAAAACCCTATGACTGGTCAGTGGAAGATAGAGAAGCGCACGATAGACAGATGGAAAAGTATCGCCAATACCTCATGAAACTCTGCACGATATCACGCGAAATAATCGGAACAGCTAAGGCGGAAGAGTGAGCAGATGAGCAGAAAAACTATTCTAGAACCAGACCCTGCGATAGCCATTCAAAACGGGGTCATTTCCGATTACGTGCGACTCTGCCTCATTGAGGGAATAAAGCCTAGCGACGCCTACAAAGAAATGTTAAGAAAACTCCACGCATTCAAAGAAAACAACAAGCACTAAATGTCCTTATGCGTAGCCGTTTCAGGTATTGTTGACAAACTTTTCGCGCTTCTAAAAACATGATTAGAAGTGAAAACTGATGACCCGAGTTATCCACTTTGAAATTCCTGCAGACGACCCCAACGCAAAATAGCCCAAACTACGCGGTTCCCGTTTTTGCCCTTTGTGCAGTAACATAGTCTTTTACCATTTGACTATGCTCAAAAGCCAATTCAGGGAGCGCCTCTAAACGGAAAAGCTTGATTTCCTCAATTTCGCTTTCCTGCTTTTTTACTTCTCCGCCGACAGGTTTAACCACAAAGCACGTGGGGTAATAATCGTATTCTAAGCCCGCTTGGACACCTTTCTCGTGGTATTCGCCCACCCTGCGGATGATGGCAACGTCAAGTCCTGTTTCTTCTTTAGTCTCTCGCAGTACGGTGTGCTCGGCTGATTCTTCAGGCTCAGACCTTCCGCCTGGCAACGCCCAGTACCCCACGAAGGGCGGCGTGGACCGTTTAATTAACAAAATTTTGTTTTCGGGATACGTAATTATGGCGGTTGCTGTTTTGCCGCTGTACTTCATTTTGCATCGATGCCTACCACTGCCTTTTGAAGAAATAACTCTTTCGTACATTACGCCTAATAGACTAAATGGAAAAAGAACAAAAAGAAAACGTAAAAGCTGAAAAGAAACTTTTACTGGGGTTTCAAGAATTTGCCGTTACTTTCAGGTACGAAAACCGCTGCTGCAACCGCTGTTGTCCACAAGCCGTTTTTGTCGCCTATCGCCGTTTGCGTGATGTTGGCCGTCTTGATAATCAAGCCGCTGGTTTTGAAAAGCTGTTTCCGCTCGTCCCATGCGGTTTCTGGGTCAAACTGAATGCCCATGGTTGTTGCAAGCATGGTTGCTGCGAGGTCTTCGGCGTAGTCGCCAGCGGTTTCGTCGGTTTGCCCAAAGGAGTGATGCTCCGAAAGGTAGCCATACTGGTTCTTGCCTGAAGGAATAGCTACGCCAATGGATGACGCGACTAGCCTGTGCGGCTCATTTGTTGCGTTTCTGGCTATGACCACGAAGGTTATTTCTCCTGGCTGGACCATTTTCAAGCCTTTCTCACGTGCAAGCAGTTCGCATCCTGGCGGTACAATGCTTGAAACGCTTACCAGGTTACAGTGTTGGATGCCGGCATCTCTTAGAGCTAGCTCAAAAGATTGCAGTTGCTCTTTGTGTTTGCCAACGCCCTTGGTTAGGAAGAAGTATCCGGGTATCATTTTATGTCGGAAATAGACAGTACAGACTAGATTTAAAAAGGTTCTTACGGAAATGTCTCCAGCAGTACCTTAGATTTTTATCATAAACCTCTTTTACACTTGGAGCTATTTTTTGTTGCCTTAAACCTTGTCTTCCTTTCTTTTTCATTTGCCTTTTTATGCTTGTTTTAGCTACGCGATGTGCTTGGTTGTTGCTGGGAGATGCAATGAAGAGTTCCAAGCCCATACACTAAGTCAGCACAATCGATACCAACGACTTTTCTGTTTGGGAATAGCTTCTGTATAATTGCTAAAGCGGTTTTGTCGTTTTTGTGTTTGAAGATTGGAACTAAAACCACGTCGTTGCCAATGTAAAAGTTTGTGTAGCTTGCAGGAAGCCTATTCTCTTTGTCTCCAACTGCGCCAGGCATGGGTAACTTAACTATGGTTAGCTTTTTGCCGTCTTGGTCAACTGATTTGAGCAGTAGTTCATAGTTTTCTTTCAAAAGGGCGTGGTTTTCGTCATTTTCGTCTTCTTCATAAGCGCACACAATTGTTGTTGGATTCACAAACCGCGCAAGGTCATCAATGTGTCCGTCGGTGTCGTCTCCGATTATTCCGTTTTTTAGCCAAATAATTTGACTCACGCCCAGATGGTCTTGCAGAATTTTCTCAATTTCATCTTTGCTCAGATGAGGATTTCTGTTTTTGTTCAGTAGACACTGTTCAGTTGTAAGTAGGGTTCCTTTGCCGTTAACCTCTATTGAGCCCCCTTCTAGAACGATACCGGGTTCAAAACAGCTTAAGCGCATTTGCCGGTTTATTATTTGAGGGATTTGGCTGTCTTTTAAGAGTTCAGGGTATTTTTCTCCCCATGAGTTAAAAATCCAGTGTACCATTGCTAACTTTCTGTCTTCGTTTATGACGAATATTGGGCCATAGTCACGGAACCAAACATCTGCGTAGTCAAATTGGAAAAACCGTATACTCTCTAAGCTAATCCCGCTTTGCTTAAACAGATTTGTTACTTTTTCCGCCATGTCGTCATCTTTTACGAAGAGGTTAACGTATTCGCTTTCATGGATGGCCTTCACGATTTGGACGTATGTTTCTTCAGCTTTTTCAACCCTGTCTGGGAAAGTTGTGGGGTCGTATGGCCAAGCTAACCAGATGGCGTCGTGTTTTTCCCATTCTGCAGGCATGCGGTATCCTAGTTCGCGGGGTGTTTTGTTTACTGGCAGTACCTTTTCTGTAAGCAAGTTGTATGTGTCGGGGCGCCGATTTTTAAGAAACCCCCAGCCGTCTTGGATTCTTTTATTTTTACTAAGGTCTACCTTGACAACCAATACTTCTTCGTTTTCGTTGCTTGCCTCTTTGAGGACGTTCCCAAAAGAGTCACATACAAATGAGCCTCCCCAAAACCTTAGTTGCCCTTCTTCGCCAACCCTATTCACAGCGGCAACGTGGACTCCGTTTGCTATGGCGTGGGCACGTTGCACAGTTTTCCATGCGTCATGCCAGTCTCCGTCAGCTGAGGTATGACCTTTAATCCAGCCTATCGCGGTAGGGTAAAATATGATGTCGGCGCCTTTTAATGCGTTGATTCTTGCGGCTTCAGGGAACCATTGGTCATAGCAGATAAGTACCCCAATGTGGGCGTAAGCGGTTTTGTACACTTTGTAGCCCAAGTCACCTGCTTCAAAATAGGTTTTTTCATAGAAAAGCGGGTCACTGGGGACATGGACCTTGTGGTAGGTACCCATGGCTTTTCCGTCGGCGTCAATTACGACTGCTGAATTGAAGTATTTGCCGTTTGGGTGCTTTTCAAATATAGGTACAATTATGACTATTCTGTGCTTTTTCGCTAGGTCCGAGAAAACTTTTGTGGACTCTCCCGGAACTGTTTCAGCCAATTTACTGGCATCTTGAATTTTTTCTTGTGGAAAATAGCGGGTTCGGTATAGTTCTTGAAGACAGACAATTTGGGCGCCCTTTCCTGCGGCTTCTTCAACTTTCGCCACGGTCTTCTTCATGTTGGCTGCTATATCCTCTGAAACAGATGTCTGAATAAGCCCAATACTAACGGTTTGCTTACCTACTTTTCTTGATTTGGAAGTGCTTGAGTCCGTTTTCTCGATGGGTATTATTATCCTTCCTTGTTTTTCACTAAGTAAATGTCAGCCGTAATAACTTTTCTGAATAATACCCCCAAAAGTCACAGACCTGTTAAGAAAAAATGGAAAGGTTACTATATGGATTTATTAGGCTTTTACTTCTAAACAGTTGATTGTATAGCGCGTTTGAAAGAAGCAGGTTTTGCTGCCAAGTTTGAGGTTGAAAAATTGAAGTTCCGCCACAGCGTGTTCAAAGATGAGGCAAAACTAGACATAAACTACATTCCCAACCGTCTGCCTCACAGAGAAAAAGAACACCGCCTGCTGATGGAATTCTTCAGTTTCCTTTTGCAGTTTCCCGAGAAAATGGCGCAGCGCGTCATCGTCACAGGCGACATCGGCACGGGAAAAACTGCGCTTTGCCAACGTTTCGGCGCAGACATGACTTTGGAAGCAAACAAGCGCCGCGTGAAGCTCCGTTACGTGCATGTTAACTGCCGTGAATACCGAGGCAGACTCTCGCTTATCTTGCAGCATGCGGTGAACGTGTTGCTGCCGACGTTCCCCAAGCGTGGCTTCTCATCTGAGGAAATTCTGGGAACTCTGCTGCAGAACTTGGACGAGGAAAACGCGCATATGATTTTGGCTCTGGACGAGTTTGACAGCCTCATCGAAAACGAAGGCGCAGACGCCGTATACAACTTGACTAGGCTCCAGGAGATGAGGGCAGGTAAGCCGCAGAGAATTTCGCTTGTCTGCATCATGCGGGACCTTGAATCTACAAAGCGTTTGGATGACAGCGCAAGAAGCACCCTGCAACGCAACGTCATCCGCCTTGATAAATACGGCAAAGACCAACTGGTCGACATCTTGAGTGAACGCGTGCAGATGGCTTTTGAACCTGCAACCGTGCCTGAAGATGTGGTGCTTCTCACGTCGGATTTAGCTCGTGATGAAAACGGAAACGCCAGATTCGCTATAGAGTTGTTGTGGCGGGCTGGAAAATACGCTGACGCTGAAGACCATGGCACCGTGACGCCTGATTGCGTGCGGAAAGCTGTTTCCAGCATAATTCCCACGTTGCAGAAAAGCGAGGTGGAGTCGCTGGGTCTTCACGAGAAACTGTTCCTTCTTGGAGCTGCAGAAGTTTTCAAGGACAGCGAAAAAGCTTACGCATCGTTAGCTGAGATTGAGGAGGCTTACGCTGTAGCCTGTGAAGAGTTTGAGGAGCAACCGAATAGTCATACGCAGCTTTGGAAGTACGTTCAGATGCTTTCTGGGTTGGGTATTTTGAAAACGGAGGTTTCAGGGGCTGGGCAGCGTGGAAGGTCAACGCTGGTTTATTTGCCTGCTGTTTCCGCTGAGGAGTTAGAGCGGGCGCTGCGGGCATCGCTTGGGCAAGGAGGCAGGTGAGGCAGCGTGGATGTTGAAGAGGTTTTTTCTTCAAAGCCACGGATGAAAATCCTCAAGCTCATCTCTCGGTTGGGTGAGCTTAACGTTTCTGACATCGCACGGCGAATCGGCGTGAATTTTACCACAACAAGTCGGCACCTGCGGGTTCTGGAGGAAGAAGGCATTGTGCAGCAAAGGGTATATGGCAGAATTCGCATGTACAGGTTTAACCAAGCTTCATCTAAGGCGAAAGTCGTACAGACCCTAATTGAGGTTTGGGAGCAAGCAAACAAACCCTAAACTGAATCATGTTTAAGGAGAAAAAAGGACCTATGACTATGGTTGATGTGTCAGCTAAAGCTGAAGTTTTCCGTGAAGCCACAGCAGTTGGAACACTTAAGCTGAAACCTGAAACGACAGCTCTGATTAAAGAAGGAAAAATTGCGAAAGGCGACCCGTTGTACACGGCGAAAATTGCAGGCATCCTTGCAGCGAAGAAAACCAGCGAGTTGGTTCCGCTTTGCCACCCGTTGCCGTTGACGAACGTGGAAGTTGAAGCAAAAGTTTTGGATAAAACCACGGTTGAAGTGACCGCCCTTGTTAAGACGCGAGCGCAGACGGGCGTGGAGATGGAGGCGTTAACGGCAGTTTCGGTGGCTTTGCTTACGGTTTGGGATATGACTAAGCAGTACGAGAAAGACGCGAAGGGGCAGTACCCGTCTACAACTATCAAGGATATTCATGTTGTGAAGAAGTTCAAACAGGTGTAGCGCATTGAGTGAAAGCACCAAAACCCACAAATCGCATGCACCGCGGAAACTGAACTTTGCCGTTTTCATCTGCAGCACCTCTAGATATGATGCTTTGCAGAAAGGCGAGAACACCACAGATGTTTCAGGCGACACAGTTGAATCCTTGCTGAAAAATGCAGGGCACAGTGTGCTGTTTAGAAGAGTGGTTTCAGATGACAAAGCAATGATTGAGCACGCAGTGAAAAGCGTGTTAAACAACGCGGGTTTGGATGCGGCAATTTTCTGCGGCGGCACAGGCATCACACACAGCGACGTCACGATTGAGACGGTTTCGCCTTTTTTTGAGAAGACTCTGCCAGGGTTCGGGGAGTTTTTTAGGCGTTTAAGCTACGACAAGATGGGTTCAGCTGCGGTTATGTCACGCGCGGTTGCTGGCGTAGCCAAGGGCAAAGCGTTGTTTTGTATTCCAGGTTCCCCTGACGCTGTGCGGATTTCGGTCGAATTACTTATATCGCCCGAGGCGCCTCACATCGTTAAGCACGCGCGGGAATAACGATGAGTTTAACAGATAACTGCGGTCGACCGTTGCTTAATTTGAGGATTTCGATTACTCAGCGATGCAACTTACAATGCGATTACTGCCACCGAGAAGGCGAAGTGAAACGCGCCAATCGCTCAGCAGAAAAAATGTCTCGCGAAGAAATTGTCAGGATAGCTAAAACTGCGGTTAGCCTCGGAATTTCAAGGATTAAACTGACAGGCGGAGAACCCTTGATGCGCAAAGACATCTGCGAAGTCGTCAAGGGCATAGCCACGATTCCGGGTTTAAAGGACCTGTCAATGACCACGAACGGCCTGCTGCTGGGCTTCATGGCAAACGACTTGCACGCAGCTGGGCTAAATCGCGTAAACGTAAGCTTGCCAACTTTAAACCCGAAAATATACCACAAACTGACTGGGGGGAACCTTGAGCACGCATTGGCGGGCGTTAAAGCAGCGGTTGATGCAGGTTTCTGTCCAGTCAAGCTCAACATGGTTGTCCTAAAAGACGTGAACGTTGAAGACGTTTTGGACATGATTGATTTTGCACGGCAAAGCGGCGTGGTTTTACAGCTTATCGAGTTGGACCCCGTGAACGTAAGCAGTGCCTACTATTCGGCGCATCACAGGTTCTTAGATGAGCAGGAAAAAATGCTCAAAGAAAAGGCGCTGAGCATTGAGACGAGGCGGTTTATGCATAACAGACGCATTTATCGTTTGCCCGATGTGACGGTTGAGGTGGTGCATCCGATTGAGAACAGCGAGTTCTGCATGCACTGCACGAGGCTGCGGGTTACGAGTGACGGTCAGTTGAAGCCGTGCCTCATGAGAAACGACAACCTAACAGACATCTTGACACCTTTACGGAAGGGTGTAAGCGACGAAGAACTAAAACAGCTTTTCAAGCAGGCAAACTTGCTTAGAGAACCCTTCAACAAAACCGCTTAAACGTAACATAGTGAAAAAGAAGCAGCAACAGGTTTAAGGGGATTTTGAGGCAGCCGACTGGTCCTGAATACTTTTCTTTATTACTTTCCTGAGTTCCGTCTCAAATTCAGGTCCAAAAGAAATACCCAAATTCTCTTCGTAGAAGACGCATAGAAAACGCATTGTCGCGTATGCTTCTGCTGTGTCTTTGGTTTTTCTGACTATCAAATCGTTTACTTTTTGGCCCAGACGGGCAAGTTTGTCGAAGTCAATTTCAACTTCTTTTTCGGCGCGACGTTTTTCAGACACTTGTATCACTTGGACCCAAAGATGGGTGACTGGTTATTTGTCTGTTATGCCTTGAAGAACCCTGCGAGCATATTTGGCGCCGAGAGGTGTGTACAATTTGGTTTGGTTCATGTTTTGGTGTATAAC
>CAYGJP010000021.1:0-2948 GCA_964350175.1 uncultured Candidatus Bathyarchaeia archaeon | reverse complement strand
ATTAGTGATTCATTGCAGGAACGATAGAGGGGGTATGTCGGGGCGTGTTTTGCTGGAAAAGCGTAGGGGGAAGGGGTAGGTCAAAACCATAGGGCCCCTATCAGAGGACAAAACTTTCCAGCAAAACTCTAGAACGCTTCAACACTTCCCAAACAACAGAGCCGCTGCAGGTTAGCAATCAGGATTTTTTTGTGACCTAACAAGGTCAGCCTTTTGCTGATGCCTCAGCTTCTTGATTGCTTTTTCGCGTCGCATCGCTTCCGACCTTGAAGTAAACTGCTCAACATAAACCACGCCCTTAGGCGGATGCATCTTTGTGTACCTTGCGCCTCTGCCGTTTGCGTGAAGCCTCGCCCGTTCATCCACGTCCTTAGTGTAACCTGTGTAGAAGGTTCCGTCCATGCATAAAATGATGTACACGTAGTAGGGCATCAGCATCGAGTGCTCCGGGGGTCATTTGATGTATTTGTCTAGTTTTTCGATAGGGCATGGCGGCGGATGAGGTTTGGTTCGTTTTATTAGGGGTTCTTCTTTTAACGTGAATATGACTCCTTTGTGCAAAGCGCGCTTCATGTATGCTTCTGGATCCATAGCTTGGACTATGGTTCTGTCCACGTCAATTATGTAGATTTCGTGTACTCGAGCATTTCGGATACCCTCTTCCGTCACGGGTGGGTTTTGGTAATACCAATCGCACAGATTTTTAATTTCCTCAATGTCCTGCGTTGTTCTTCTTCGGGGCGGTAGTGCAAGCGTGCGTGGCAAAGGCAAAATGTAATGCGAAGGTATGCCTATGGCAAATTTTCCTGAAAAGCAGCTGTAACGGATTATTTTGCTGGCTAACCGCGCGTAAGTGTAGGTTAGGGGGTCCATGGCGTGTTCAGGCGGGATGTAGCCTGTTTCAATTTCGACAATCAGGTTTCCATAACCCTTCGTCGCGTAAAGGTCACAAGTCAAAATATCACTCAACGGCTGCTCAATTTGAACATCATAGCCTTTGAGTATGAGGTACTTCGCGCAAACAAGCTCCATCACCGAATGGTTAATTTTAACCACGTTCTCTTGGTGCAGCCTCAAAAGTTCATCTCTGAGCTTGTTAAGCTTGTGAATTGACTCTTTGTCCATGTCCGCTGTCAACCGCGACAGCAAAACATCCAGGTCATGCTCAAATTTTACCTTGTTGCTATTCATCTGGTCCTTACCCGAAAGTTAAGGAGTTATTGTCTAATCTGTAATTTAATGCGAAAAGACAGTTAAAAGCCTTCAAACAATATATAAGCAAAAAAACAGGCCTGCAACATGACCAAAACGCCACCTAAACATCGCCACAGCTTATATAGCAACCATCGTTTCAGCGTTTAAACTGCGGCACCATGCCATATTTTAGTTAGTTCTGTCAAAAACACCCTGCATTTAGCCCAGAATCTTAATTCAAATGTGCAAGTAACTTTATATCGTATTTTAAGCATAAAACAGAGTTGCCCAAGCTGAGAAGCAAGCTGGAATGGGTCAGCACAGAACAGTTGTCCATTGGCTGGCTGTCCAAGTCGGTCTCGAGCGATAATATCAAACGGATTGACAAATGGAGGTTAGTCAACAATTGGCTGAACTATGTTGGCAACATTCGGGCTTAGACTCAACTTGGGACTTCAACTTTTACAGACGCTAAAGACTCAGGATGCTGTTTTTAGATTGTGGTAGTTCCAAATTTGCCTTTGCCATAGCACGTTAAGTAAAAAGTATGGTGTTTGCAAATCTGAATTGAGTATTCATAGTTAATAATCCTTTTATTGCACACTACGCCTATCCATTTCAGGGGAAAAGTGGCGCTGCGTGGTAAACGATAATAAACTGCAAGTTTTACATGTTGATGATGACCTTTCTCTTTTGCAAATTTCAAAAGAGATTCTTGAGTTGGAGGGACAGTTTGAGGTTGAAACAGCCCTGAGTGTTGATGCGGCTTTTCAAAAGTTAGCAAACAATTCTTTTGATGTTGTTGTTTCTGATTATGAGATGCCTGAAAAAAACGGTTTAGATTTTCTGAGGGAGTTAAAGGAAAAAAAGGTTAACGTTCCGTTTATCCTGTTTACGGGGAAGGGCAGAGAAGAAGTAGCCATAAACGCCCTAAACCTTGGAGCAGACGGATACTATAACAAGCAAGGTTCAACAGAAACCGTCTATGGTGAATTATCGCATGGCATTCGCCTATCAGCGGAAAGAAGAAAAAATGGTGCCGCTTTAGTGGAGAGCGAGAAACGGTACCGCACCATTATGGAGCAGGTTGCTGATGTAATTCTGGTCCACGACAAGAGTGGTCGAATTATCGATGTCAATGAGGCGGCGAGCAGAGAACTGGGTTACACAAGAAAGGAACTACTTTCAATGTCTATCACGGACATTTCTCCGGAAGCAACAGAAAAGATGCTAGACAATTTGTGGCCCAAGATAATTGCAGGGCAGACTTTTACGGTGGAAAGCTACCATAAACATAAGAGTGGAAACACAATCCCCGTTGAGGTAACGATAGGACCCTTAATTGTTGATAAAGAGATCCAAATAATTGGTATAGTGCGAGATGTCACTGAACGCAAAAAATCTGAAGAAATATTGAAGGCGTCTGAAGAGAAGCATAGATTGTTGTTCGAGGAAGCGTTGGACGCTATCTTTGTGGCGGATGCTGAAACAGGCATATTAATTGATTGCAACCGTGCAGCTCTACAGTTAGTTGGCAGAGAAAAAACGGAAATTGTGGGTCAGCACCAGCGCATCCTTCACCCGCCTAAAAAGAATGAAGAAAAAGGGTTTACAAAAGAGTTCGAGTTGCACCTAAAAGAACCTGTTGACCTCACCGAAACGCAGGTGATAACGAAAACAGGCGAAATAAAAAACGTTGCAATCAAAGCGAAGCTCATTGAGCTTAAGGGCAAAAAAGTCCTTCATGGAATATT
>CAYGJP010000020.1:0-17833 GCA_964350175.1 uncultured Candidatus Bathyarchaeia archaeon | reverse complement strand
ATTTAGTGGGCTGTACATCATGAGAATCCCATAAAGATTATTTGAGCTGTCAACATTTGTTATCGTGGTTTCTCGCGAAGCAAAGAGGTGGATTCCCCAGGCAGTATTCGTAACTTTAACATTTTCTATTCTTGAACCTGTTGAATAAGCAATGAGAATTCCAGCGTAGTTGTTTGATAAAGTTAAGTCTTTGACTGTTATGTTTGTGGAGTTTATTATTCCCACAAATCCGGCATCCGCAGGAATTTGTCTATCATGCTGGTTTACTAGATAGTAAACTGGTTTTCCATTCACCTTATTGCTTGTATCTATATCATTTATGAGGTTGTATAACTCTACTCCACTTATAGCAAGATTTAACCAACCTCCAGAGATTGTATTCTCTCTGAGAATATTGTTGGGAGACATGTTAAGGAAAAGCCCATAACCGCTATTCAAAGTGATCGTGTTGTTGTATAGAGTGTTACCCGAGCAATAATCGAACCAGATTCCAACAGAATCGCATATTATGATGTTGTTAGAAATATTGCAATTATGTGCGAAGTAAAGCTGTATTCCGTTTTGTGGGTATGCGGTATTGTCAGATGCGCTCACAGTGAACCCATCAATATTCACATTATCAACAACGCGTATTGAAAAAACATTATCATTTGGATTCGCTGCCTCAATAATTGTTACCTCGGCTCCGCTCTCTGACTTAATGGTCAAGTGATCGCTATACACTTTAATATTCTCGGTGTAAGTCCCCGCTTTGACGATGATTGTATCCTTGGGGCTGGCTGCGTTTACGGCGTCTTGTATTTTGTTGAAGTCTGCGGGTCCATTATCGTCAACTATCCATACATTAGGTGCAATTGCATTAATGTTAGCTGAGCATTTAGCAGTCTGATCTGCAACATTCTTTACTTCTGCCCAGACTTCTTTAGCTCCACTTGTAGCGAATGCCCATCGTTTAATTTTGGCGGCGGAATCCCAGTCACCTGAAGAAGCACCCCAACTATACCATGTTGTCCACGCACCAGTTGGTACGCCGTCTTGCACCTCGTCGCTGGAAAAGCGAACTGCTTCAATGGAGCTGTCACTTGTGGAGCCTCCAACATAAATATCGAAAAACTCCCAAACATCAACCTCACCTATTTCGACGCCATCTTGCCTAAGATTAATAGCACAAGTCATAGGTGCAATTGAATTTAATTCTTCATCTAGTTGTGCCTGATATGAGTGGTAATAGGACAAAGTCTGTCCGATCGCAATGCCTTTATTGTAAAGATACTCGTTGAGAACTTCCTGACCTTGAAGTAACATACTAGATAGTTGGACATTTCCAGTATTGTACAAAGATGGAATAAAACCATTCAGATAACCTGCAGTATCCCCCAAATAAGCTCTATTGCCTTGATTTAGACCCAGATAAATATACAAGGTATTAGGTCCAGTGTTATAATGTAATGTAGCCTGAACTTCACTCCCGTAAACATCATAAAGCTCGTTTAGATAACTGCAGCCATCACTTATCGAATGAGTATATCCCTCCAAATCATTAGAGTAGGAACCGCTTCGCTCATGCCACCCACTAGCCGCTGTGACCTGCATGATGCCATCAAAATTAGATGGCTGAGCCCATGTTCCATCCTCTTCAGCGTAAAATGAGTTATAATTCAATCCATCAACATGAAAAGCACCCTCCCCACCCTCTTTACGAATAATCGAGAGCACCAGCTCAGAAGATAACTCGCCTTTATACGTATTCACGATATTCAAAATTTCTTGCTGTTTATCATAATCCGTTACACTTGAACCTGACATCACATACATTGCCGCGCCTTTTACAAGACTTGCCGCCTGCCTCATACACCACCCAATATCAAGATCAGACATCTTCCAATCAGCTACTACCCATGAAAGGTCCCCTATCGGTTGCCCGTCCTGCCTAACGTAGCCAAAACCTGTTGGAAGGGACCCAAGCGTGTTATTCACGTCATTTGCCGCTTCCACGACTTTTTGACGCAGATCTACTGCACTTTCAATGGGTATCGGTGGGGCGTTAATCACAGCTTGGTTCCAAAAGTTATTTTCTTTGCCATATTTCAAATATGTATACGCTTCGAATTCCATATGAGCTAGGCGAGGAAGTTCCCCGAAGGGAAACACATGTGGTGGACAAACGCTATCTTGAATAAAGTGAATGGCATATCCTAAGCATTTTTTTGCGTCATCCATATTGCCAGCAGTATAGTTCGAACGCGCCCACAGAATATACTGATACGCTCCATCTTCTGCGCCCCCGTACCACCCTTGGTGGAAGCGCTCGCACTGGCAAGCACCAGAAGCGATGTCTTCACTGGTATGATAGCTATGAAACTCGGTCTGGGAATCATTTATTCTATGATAATAGTCAACTATGTGACCTTCGTAGTTGGCATAGTCCGCAATCTCTGTTCTATTTGAACCAGTCCATCCAGTTCCTTCCAGAGCATCGTACGCCATGGCTTTATGCACCGGAAATAAATCCAGCTCGAATACCCCTGAAGGCCAACCCAACGCCCTAGGCGTAAGAGTCGAAAGCATCGAAAAACAAAGCAGACTAATTATTATCATCGTCAGTGTTTTCTTCATTTTTCTTTCTCCTGACGTAAAATTTAGCGTATGCTTTTCCTTCTCAGCAATACTGTTACTGGTGATTCTCTTTATAGTTTTATGGGCTTCTTCTGCCGAAAATGATAGAAAACAATGCCTATTCATCCGCGCATTGAATCAAAACAGGGAACACGCCATACGCATTTAAAACAGTATCAAATGAAAGGCACCGACTAATCTTCTTAACTTTGGATACAATCGAAATCTTGACTGTTTCTCTGTGTTTCGTTTTCTGTTTCACCCCAAACTTCCACGGCAAAACGGGCAAGAGCCCACAATGTCAACCTCGCTTCTATGCTACAGGCTCATTGAACTATTGGCATAACTTTGCTTAGAGAACTTGGCAACTACTTTCCGTTCCCTCCATGTTTGCTGCTTTATGTACTGGGGTATAGTCTTTTCCGAGCACTATAGAACTCAATTACTGCAACAGCCAAACTTTGGTTTCGCCGAGAAGTTTAAGAAAAAATAAAAAAGAAAAGGTGTTTTATTTTATGGGGCATATGGGCAGTACGGTTTTTCCGTGCGCTTCGTTTAGGACTTCCGCGAGAGCTAAGTAGACCGCGCTTAAGCCGCAGATGATGCCTTCGTAGCCTGTTATCGTCGCGATTAGGGCGTTTCCAGTTAATTCTCGTGCCACCAGCAGGAAGAACAGCACAGTTAAGCTAGCGAATACGAACTGTAGTGCTCGGTTTTTCTTTAGGGTGCCAAAGAACATTGCGAAGGTGAACAGCCCCCACATGAAAAAGTAAGCTGCCATCGCGGTGCTTGTTGGTGCGCTAAGCCCAGGGAAGAAAGTTGTTTTGGGCAAAACAAGAAGCAGTACCAAAGACCACCAGAAAAGCCCATAAGACGTAAACGCTACGGTGCCGAAGGTGTTGCCTTTTTTGAACTCCATTATACCAACTATGACCTGCGCAAGTCCACCGTAAGCCAAGCCCATTGCCAGAATCATCGTGTCAAGCGGGAAGAAGCCAGCGTTATGCAGATTCAGCAGCACTGTTGTTAAGCCGAAGCCTAATAGTCCAAGCGGTGCGGGATTCGCCAATTTCTCACTCATTGTTCCACATCGTAGTTTTAATGGTTTAGACGTTGTTCAGCATTTTTGAATATAACCTTTCTGGTTCAGTCAGGTTTTTCTCCGTTTGCTTGCAATATATTTACCTATTTCCAAGGAGCTAAACACTATAGCCGCAAACAGTATCGCAATACCCCAGTCTAAAAGTTCAGGTGAGGTCACCCCAAATATGCTCTGAACCCCAGGCGTGTAAAGTACAAACAACTGCAGAACCAGAGACGCAATTATGGCATACCACAGGAACTTGTTCTTGAACACGCCCACCTTGAACACAGGATACTTCAGCGAACGAGCCGAAACAGCATTAACTAATTCCATAAGAATCATCGCAGTAAACAGTTGCGTTCTAGCCTCTACCAACTGAAAAGACCCTTCCCAAGGCTTATGATAGAAGTATCCGAATAACAGCAGCGCAGTCATCAAGGCTGGCACAACGGTAAGATAGATTTTGACATCTCTTGTGAATATACTCTCTGTTGGTTTTCGGGGTTTACGCTGCATCAAGTCTGGATCACCCGGATCAACGCCTAAAGCAATTGCAGGTAAACCATCCGTTACAAGATTTATCCAGAGAATCTGTATTGCGATTAGTGCGATTGATGCCTCGCTTATGGCGACAGATTCGGAGCCTGGCGATAATATCATAGCTAAGGTTGGCACAGAGAGCACAGCAATAAAGATAACCAAGATTTCCATGATGTTGCAACGCAACAGATACGTCAGGTATTTTTTGATGTTATCATAGATTTCGCGTCCTTCTTTGACAGCTTTCACTATGGAGGCAAAGTTGTCGTCTGCAAGTATCATGTCGGAGGCTTCTTTGGTCACCTCAGTTCCGGTTATGCCCATAGATATGCCTATATCGGCTCTTTTGAGGGCGGGAGCATCGTTGACACCGTCACCGGTCATGGCAACGATGTGGTCTTTGGCTTTCCACGCTTTGACTATGCGCATTTTATGTTCTGGAGAAACACGTGCATAGATTACAACATTTTCCACTACTGCTTCTAACTGTTCATCGCTCATTTCTTCCAGTTCGGTGCCTGTAAGCACTTTGCCTTCCGATTCGTTTTCTCCAAGAAGGTTAAGTTCCTTCGCTACTGCAGTGGCGGTTAGCTTGTGGTCGCCGGTTATCATTACTACTTGTATTCCCGCATCTCTGCATAGACTTATGGCGTCTTTAACCTCGCTGCGTGGGGGGTCAATCATGCCTATTATGCCGACGAAAACAAAGTCGGTTTCTATGTTTTCATCGAAAGTGTCGGTGTTTTCAGATAACTCTTTGTAGGCAAAGCCTAGGTTTCTTAGTGCTTGTAGCGCCATAGCTTCGGAGACTTTGAGAATCTGGGCTTGTTTTTCTTTCGTTAATTTTTGGACTTTGCCGTTCTGAAGGATGTGAGTGCATTTTGCTAAGACTAGTTCAGGTGCTCCTTTCATGTACGCGGTTTTCTTGCTATTTAGGAGGTGAATGGTGGTCATGCATTTTCTTTCGCTGCTAAACGGAATTTCAGCTATGCGTGGTTCCTGTTTAACTAGTTCTTCTTTCCACATACCGGCTTTTGCAGCGGCTACGACGAGTGCACCTTCTGTGGGGTCACCTTTTATCTCCCATTTTTCGGTTTGTGGGTCTTTTTCGAGGGCAGAGTCGTTGCACAACGTTGCGGCTTTCAGAAGCATTTTTAGCTGTGCTTCAGGGGTAATTTTTTTGTCTTCGAGCAGGAAATCTCCTTCGGGTGCGTAGCCGATACCAGTGACTTTAATTGCGCTGTCGTTGACGTAGATACGTTGAACGGTCATTTCGCCTTTTGTCATGGTTCCGGTTTTGTCTGAGCAGATGACGCTGGTACTGCCTAAAGTTTCAACTGCGGGGAGCCGTTTGACTATTGTGTTAACTTTTGCCATGCGGTACATGCCTATTGCTAGTGCACCTGTAACGATTGCGGGGAGTGCTTCGGGAACGGCTGCAACTGCAAGGCTGATTGCCCATAGTAACATGTCGAGGATTGGACGTTGTTCAACAACTACTCCATATGTGGCTACGCCTATGCATACTACTAAGGCGAGTATGCCTATCCATTTGCCCACTGATGCCATACGTCTTTCCAACGGGGTTTGTTCCTGTTTGGTTGTTTGAACCATATGGGCGATTTTACCGAATTCAGTAGTCATGCCAGTTGAGGTGACAAGCGCTTTTGCTCTTCCATATGCAACGACGGTTCCTGTGAAAACCATGTTGCGCATGTCATTAAGCGCAGTTCCTTCAGGTAAAGCATCCACATGCTTGTCCACGGGAGCTGATTCACCTGTTAATGCCGCTTCAGCAACTTTGAGGCTATACGACTCAAGTAGTCGGGCATCCGCAGGAACCTTGTCGCCAGTGTAAAGAAGAATAATGTCACCTGGCACAAGCTGGCTAGCGGGCACTTTGGTTTCTTTGCCATCGCGTAGGACCATGGCGGTTGGCGCAGCCATTTTTTTGAGGGCTTCTACAGCTTTCTCGCTGCGATATTCTTGTGTAAACCCTAGTGCTGCGCTGGCTATGATTATAGCGAAGATTATTAATGCGCCGTAAATTTCATCCATAGAATTTTCGTATATGCCAAGTCCAAGTGAAATCGTCATGGCTATGAGTAGTATAATCATGAGTACTTCGGTGAACTGGGAGAGGAAGAGTTTGATGGGTGACCTGCCTTTTTCCTTCTTCAACTCGTTAGGTCCGTATGTGGCGAAGCGTTGTTCTGCTTCTTTCGAGCTTAACCCTTGCTCACCGACTTTGAGCTCGTCTAGAGCTTCTTGGGTGTTTTGTGCGTGCCAAGATTTTGACGTGACGTTTTCACTCCGATTCCTGCTAAATTTGACCTTTGACACCTATAGGCTTTTCTGAATTTTTCAGCGCAAATTTGGTTCGGGTGTGATGGAAACTCTGGAAAACAGGGTTAAAAGCTGGTTACTCTTACGCTCAGCAAAGCTTATACCCCCTCTATTTATAGATTCAACAGAAAGTTCACTAAGTACAAGCTACTTGAAAGTTAACGTTTCATCTGCGTGGTCTTTTAGGTGAGGCGTCCGTCTTTAACTTCGTAAGTGATTTCTGAGGAGCTTTTCATGTTGATGGTGTCGATTTCTTCTATCATGCGGTTAACCATTCTGCCCACTACGAGCACGAATACGTTTAGCCCTCGTGAAGCTGCGATGGCTGCGGAGCGGCTAATGCCAAATTCGATGTCTGCTGCAAGCCCCAGTTTGGTTATGACGGCTCTGCCGACTGCGCCCATGACGCCTACGCGATCAGGTTTGAATTCTTCGTGATAAGCGCGGACTTTTGATAGGTCAACGGTCCTAGAGCCGCCTTTTCTTATGCTGGGCAACTTCACAATCAGGATTTTTCCCTGTTTCATCTTCACTTTGCCCTGCAAATCCTTCAAACCCAAATCCTCGCCCACTTTAGCGTCTACAAGGGCGGTGCCTTTCGCTTCAGCGTCTGGGCTGTCTGGGGCAACAGTGTACATAACGCCTTCTTTCATGATTAAACCCACTTCATCACCTGCCTTCACAGGTTTTGTGGCTATGGCGGGCCAAGCATGTTCAATTTTGATTTCGTGTTTGACGGCGCTAACGTACGTCTCTATCTTTCTTAGGTCTTCATGCAGTTTGGCGGTGGCTTTCGGGGTTAAGCGGTAATCGGCACGTTCAGTCCCTGCTTCAAGTAAGCCTTCGCGGGTTAGTTTTTTGAAGTATTTTGAGATGGCTTGTATGGTGATTCCGAGGGCTTCGCTTATGTCTTTTTGCTTCACATGCGGCTGGTTGCGCATAACTTCGAGGAGAATTTGGAATTTAGTGAATTCGCCCTTATCGCCCAAGATACTGGGTTGGGTTTTCTTGCGCAAAGTAATTCAACCTGAATTTAACTTTAGTTAAACAAAAGGTTATAAACTTTCAGGATGGATTATCCAGTAAACAGGAGCATAAAAAATGCATATAATGGAAGGCTTCCTACCCCACCCATGGTGGGAAATCTGGTTCATAATCGCAATCCCCTTCATAGCCTACGGCATCTACAGGCTCTCAAAAGTTACAAAGAAAATCCCCGAAGCCCTGCCCCTTCTGGCTTTGATGGGCGCATTTATTTTTGTGCTTTCAGCTCTCAAGCTTCCTTCAGTAACAGGCAGCACCTCCCACCCAACAGGCACAGGCTTAGCCGCCGTTGTGGTTGGTCCAGGGATAACTTCCGTGCTTTCACTGATTGTTCTGGTGTTTCAAGCTCTGCTGCTGGCACACGGAGGCTTAACCACTCTTGGCGCCAACGTCTTCTCAATGGGCATCGTCGGTCCACTCACGGCTTACGCCATATGGGTTGCCTGCAAAAAAGTACGCCTCTCAAACTCAGTGGGCGTGTTTCTCGCCGCATCTTTGGGCAACATAATCACCTATATCGTTACATCGGTTCAGCTTGCCCTTGTTTTCCCCACATCAGCAGGATTCTTTGACGCCTTTCTGAAGTTCGGCGCAATCTTTGCAATCACCCAAATTCCCCTAGCCATAGGCGAAGGCATACTAGCCGTAATTCTCTTTGACTTCTTGGCTAAGTACAAAGGACAACTTTTAGCCACCCTAAAAGTCATCAAACTACCCCACATCAAACCTGCACAGGAGGCTACAAAACAGTGAAATCCCGATACTACATAGTCTTAATCGCGATTGTGGTCGCACTCTTTGCAGCACCTCTCCTACTTATGCCATCAGCGGAATATGGCGGATCAGATGGTGCTGCTGAGCAGGCAATAAGCGACACAGGATATCAGCCGTGGTTTAGCCCCATCTGGGAACCTCCGAGCGGCGAAATAGAAACCTTACTCTTCTCCCTGCAGGCAGCCATAGGCGCACTCATCATAGGTTACTTTGTCGGGTACGAAAGAGGCAAGCGAGCAAAGAAAGACATAAAGACCGCGCAAAGCTAGACCATTATTAAAATTGGATGAACAAAAGAAATGGCGCACAGCGACCTTTATGCCCAAATCGACAGGCATGCTTACACTAATGCTCTATCAAAGTGTAGCCCAATAACCAAGGGTTTCTTTGCGCTGTCTGCGCTTATAATCAGTGTTTCTTCCCCGTCTATTTTTGTGCCCATAACTGTTTTTGTGATATCCACGATTTTGGTGTTGTACTTCGCCAAGATACCTGTGCACTTCTATCTGGACATGCTCACCCTCCCAACAGCCATGCTTTTGTTAAGCTGCCTCTTCATCGCCTTATTCTTCGGTTACGGTCAACCTCTGGCAGAAATTGGGTTACCTTGGTTCACGTGGACCATCTTCAAAAACGGCATCACCCTAAGCATCACCACATTCCTACGAGTAGAAGGCGCACTTTCCTGCCTCTTCTTTCTAGTTTTAACAACTTCCATAACCGACATATTCATCACGCTGCGGCGACTAAAAGTTCCCAAAGTCTTAGTTGAAATGTCCCTGTTAATTTACCGATACATATTCGTCTTCTTAGAAGTCTCCGCTAAAATGAACACCGCCCAAGCACTACGGCTGGGGCATTCAGGGTTTATGAAAAGAATCCGCTCAGTAGCATTGGTCGCAGGGAACCTCTTCATCAGAACCTTAGAACAAGGCGAACGCACCTTCATCGCCATGAACGCAAGAGGATACGACGGAAACATCCGCGTCCTCGAAGACCTACCTCGCCCAAAAAAATCCGCGCTGTTAGGCATCGTGCTTTTTGATGTTGCGCTTGTGCTCTTAATCTTTTTCACCATGAACATTGGAGTTGTATAAAACAAATGTTGTTCCGATTGGAAAACTTGTCTCACCGCTACTCGGATGGAACTCTTGCACTGGATGACATATCGTTAAGCTTCGCGAAAAGCGAAAGAATCGCCCTATTAGGCACTAACGGCTCGGGAAAAACAACCCTGCTAAACCACCTAAACGGCATCTTGAAGCCAACCTCAGGCACCATATATTACGAGGATAAACCCTTAGAGTACAACGCCAAAGCGCTGCTGGGCCTCAGGAAAAGGGTGGGCTTTGTTTTCCAAGACCCCAACGACCAACTTTTCGCACCCACCGTCAAACAGGACGTCGCCTTTGGACCCTTAAACCTTGGTTACTCACCAGATAAAGTCAAAGAGTTAGTGGATGAAGCACTAAAAATCGTGGGCATGAACGAATTCACCGAAAAACCGCCCCACTTTCTAAGCTTAGGACAAAAGAAGCGGGTTGCGCTCGCAGGCGTCTTAGCCATGCAGCCCGAAGTCATAATCATGGATGAGCCCACAGCAAATTTGGACCCAAGAGCCACCAGCGAAATCCTCCATTTACTTCTCAGACTAAACAAAGAATCAGGCATCACGCTGATTTTAGCCACACATGACGTGGACATGGTGCCCCTGTTCGCAAACCGACTCTACATCCTAAACAGAGGCAAAATCGCATCCGAAGGCACCCCAAAAGAAATCTTCTCCAACGCCGAACTAATCCGCAACGTCAATCTGCGCTCGCCTAGGATAACGCACCTGTTTGAAGTGTTAAAGAAAGAAAACAACCTGCCCATAGATAGCCAATTGCCGCTGACAATCAGCGAAGCCCGAAAAGAAATCCTCAGGCTGCTAGAAAACAAAAAACAAGAAAACTAAAAAACTCAGTCACTGCGAAAGGTCGTATCCTCGCGGCGTCACCATACGCCCATTCACAATTTGAGTTGTCGAGTTGCCCACGATGATTGTGGTCACCATATCCACATCACAACTCAACAGGTCCTTAAGCTTAGTAATAGTTGCTGTTTCACCGTCTCTGCCCGCTTGCCTGACAACACCCACAGGCGTGCTTGGGCTGCGGTACTTCAGCAAAATTTCATAAGCCTTGGTTAACGGTTCTTTGCGCCCAACACTCTGAGGATTATACAAAACAATCGAGAAATCAGCTTCAGCCGCAGCTTCCAACCGTTTCGCAATTAGCTCCCATGGCGTCAACAAGTCACTAAGGCTAATCACTGCAAAATCACTTACCAAAGGTGCCCCCAGTTTCGACGCAGCCGCAGTCGCCGCCGTCACACCAGGCACAACCTCCACTGGAACAGCTTCACCTTCCAGTGCAGCAACCTCCAAAACCACGCCAGCCATGCCGTAAACGCCTGGGTCGCCGCTGCTGACCACGACAACGGTCTTGTTTTCCAAAGCCTTCGCTACGGCAACTCTGGCTCGGTCTACTTCGCGTCCCATGGTGCCCGAAACCACTTCAACGCCTGACTTAACAAGACCCCGCACTAAGTCAACGTAGGTTTTGTAGCCTATGACAACGTCTGCGTTTTCGATTTCCAGCCGCGCCTTAGGCGTCATGTGCTCAACAGAGCCCGGTCCGATGCCGACGACGCTTATTCGCCCTCGGCTATGGCTACGGTTACCCCGTTCAACTTTTGCTTTTTCAGTATCAGGTGTGCGTTTTTTCCCGCCTTTATTATTGCTGCTCGTTCGCATACTCCTCCAACTCCAATTGTTTCTTCAACTAGTTTTGAATCGGGACTGAGGTCTTCATGTTTTAAAGCGCCCAGCTCCGCGACGCTGACGAATTCAAGGTTGCGCCCCAGCTTCGCAGCCGCGCTTACCAACCCCCGTGTGTCTTTTTTTATGTCAACCGTTGCTAAGCTGTCAATGCGTTCCAGCGGCAAGTTCGCTCTGGATAAAGCGGTGCTCACGGCTGCAAGCACTTGGTCTTCGGTGGCTTCTTTTCTGGCGCCTAACCCCATGACTATTTTTTTAGGCTTCAGGACAGTAACAGACTTAGAAAAAACATTTGCTGCCACTGACTCTTGGGTTACTATGGCGCCTGCATTGTACTTGCCCATGATGTCCGCTGCCTGCTTCACATTCTCTGCCTTTTCAACTGTGTAACCGCAAACCGTATCAGTTGGGATTTTCACGTTGCCAACCAAAACCAGCGCTAAACGCTCCCCGTTCACTATGGCAGAATTAACCGCCACCAAGCTTTCGGGATTCACTATGGTCAAATGCAGGATACGGGCGAACTCGTCAACACTCTGCTTACCCAAAGCCTCCGAAGCAGTGGTGATTACGGGCGTCGCACCTATGCCCTCCGCGATTATCCGCGTTAACAAATTCGCTCCACCATAATGCCCCGACAACAAACTAATCACAAACTTGCCCGAAGCATCAACGCCTATGACTGCGGGGTCAACCAGTTTGCCCTCAAGAAAAGGCGCAACCGCCCGTATGGTGATGCCTGTTGCCATGACCGCTACGATGGCGTCCACTTTTGGGTAGATTTCTTTGATGAATACGTCGAGTTTTTTGTCTAACGGAACCGCTTCTTTCTGAAGGTACTTTTCAGGGGCGTACACGACGCAGGGCAATTCCGCTTTGGTGAGTGCTTGTTTGATTTTTACTGCGGTTTCGACTCCGCGTCTTGTTATGGCGACAACTGCTATTCCGTTAGAGTACATGGCTATACGCCTTTGCGGAAACCCGTCGTGAAAGTTGGGTCATAGAGCTTTGACAATTCATACGCGCTCGGATTAAACACTCGACCCACATAAATCAAGGCGGTCTCGGTTATTCCTGCAGCCTTCACTTTCGCCACAATGTCAAGTAATGTGCCCAGCACGATTTTCTGTTCAGGCCAAGTTGCCTTATACACCACCGACACAGGCGTATCCTCGGAGTAACCGCCCTTCTTGAGGTCTTCAACCACCCGCGCAATGTGCGGCGTGCCCAAAAAGATAACCATGGTTGCCTGATGCGCAGCCAACTTGCTGATGCTTTCCGATTCAGGCACAGGGGTTCTGCCTTCAGGGCGCGTTATGATTATGGTTTGGGAAATCTTTGGCAGGGTCAATTCTCGGTTTAGGCTTGCTGCGCCCCCTTGCAGGCAGCTTACGCCTGGGATTCGGAAGTACTCTATTTTTTCCTTGTCTAAGCCATCCATCTGTTCCTGTATGGCACCGTAGAAGCTTGGGTCTCCATCATGCACTCTGGCGACGAGTTTGCCGACTTTAGCGGCTTCCACCATGACTTTCAAGACTTCTGGCAGGTTCATTTTTGCGCTATCATACAGCTTAACGCCAGGCTTGCAGTACTTGAGAATTTCAGGATTCAGTAGCGAGCCAGCGTAGATGACGACGTCTGCTTTTTCCAGCCACTTTTTCCCCTTGACTGTTATCAGTTCAGGGTCGCCTGGACCCGCGCCGATGAAAACAACTTTACTCATGCAACATCCACCTTTTTGTTAACGGGAACTTCCCTTCTTTTTATGATTGCCACGGAGAAATAGTCTTCTGTTATGGTCCAGCCCTGCACATCCCCAAGTTTTCCAGTAAGCACTTTCTCCTCGGGTAAGGTGCACCGCTTCACCAAGGCAATGGTGGAGTTATCCGTGAAACCTGCCTGCTTCAAAATTGGAACAAGCTCTTTTATGCGGTGCGCGCACTTCATGAAAACCAAAGTGTCCGCGTGCTTAGCCGTTTCCTCAATAAGCTGCGCGTCAAGGTCGGAGGGAACAATGGAGACCACCTCGTCTTTTTCCGCCAAAGGCAACTGGGCGCTTGCCGCCGCAGCAGTCACCGATGTGACGCCAGGGATTATTTCAAGCTGCACGTTGGGGTAACTCTGCTTTATGCTGCGGTAAAGGTACATAAAAGTGCTGTAAAGCATCGGGTCACCCAGCGTAATGAACACAAGCGATTTGCCTGCTTTCACTTTTGCAGAGACAATTTTTGCGTTTTCAGCCCACAGCTTCTTGAGGTTCAACTCGTCTTTAGTCATGGGAAAAACGAGCTCAAGCATTTCTGGTGGATGTTGTCGTTCTTTCACGATTTGCCTAATCATGCCAAGTGCCATGCTGGGTTTGTCCGCGTGAGACTTAGGAACGCAGATAATATCCGCTGTTTTTAGCGCTTTGACAGCTTTAACGGTGATTAGTTCAGGGTCGCCTGGACCAACGCCGACGCCTATGAATTTTCCTGTCAATTTTCATTTACTCCTTTGTCGCCGATGTTATTGTTATGGGGTTCCGTGAGAGCATCATGGTTCCGCTGCTAACAGTTTTTCCTTTAGCCACGAAAACCTGGGTGACCTCTACTTCTTGGAAGTTTAACCGTTTTATCTCATCAAGAGCCGTGACCGCTGTTTCTAAAAGGATGGCGTTTACGACTATTCTGCCATTAGGCTTCAGTTTTTGATGTGCTATTTGTATAACTTCCAGTAGTGCGTGGCTGCCACCGATTATGAAGGCGTCCACTGGCGGCAGGTCAGCGAGGGCTTGGGGCGCCTTGCCGAGAATAACCTGAACTGTGTTTTGCACGCCAAATTTGGCGACGTTACTTCTTGTCAGTTCAATTGCTTCTGCGTTTTCGTCCAACGCAAAAACCTTGCCCGTCGGAGCCACTTGAAGGGCTGCCTCCACGGTCAAGCCACCAGTGCCACAGCCGACATCCACAACAACGGAGCCTTCACGGAGACGCGCCTTGGATATGGTTAGCACTCGTATCTCTTCTTTTGTTGGACCAGGTACTTTGTCGTTCTGGTTGAAGTTTTCATCGGGGATTCCGGGTGTTCTGTACTTCCACATATAGACTACCTCTTCTGATTCTATTCTTCTATTCTTTAGACTGATTTTAGCTGCGTATGACCATAACACACATCGGCGAGAAAGCCTGTTTTGAAGCCTCGCCCAATGTGCTCTCCACAACTCTTTCGTTGCCCAGCGTCAAATTCTCACATACGGCAACTCGTGTGACTTTGTCTATTCCGTTGTTGACTAGAAAAGCGGCAATGTCACAAGGCATGAACGTTTTTGTTTCAGGAAGAAGAAAAACATCTTTTCCAGCCTTAACCGCTTCCACAAGCGCCTCTTTCTGTTTTGCAGTAACTCCGTTGTGAAACGTGAATAAAGCTGCGTCTTCCCAGCACATGCCCAAACGAGCTGCGCAGACTTGTATCGCACTGACGCCAGGAACAACATTTACTTCAACTGTTTTTCCCTCAGTTCGGCTTAGAACTGAGCCCACAAGCCCTGAAAAACCTGGGTCACCTGCCGACAACAAAACAACCGCTTTGCCTTTTGCGGCGGAATCCTGTGCATACTTTAAGAGTTCATCTACGTTTTTGCCTGTCAACGTTAACGTTTCGCCTTTTATGTAGTCTCGGAAAAGGTTTAGGCTTCTTTCAGCTCCGATGACAACCTGCGCTTCCTGCACTGCTTTCCTCGCTGCAGGCGTTACGTAGTCTGGGGAACCTGGACCCACGCCGACTATGGTTAGCTTAGTCACGATTTCAACCCCCTCACGTTTTCGTCTCTTCCAATGATTTTTCCGTCCATGGAAACTATTATTATGCTGAATCGGATTTTGTTTTTTGTCCTCTCTGTTATGCGTAAGTTGACTTTTTGAGCTATGGTGTCGTATGTGGCTTGTTGGAGTCCTGCTTGTTGGAGGATTTCTGTGGCTTCTTCTGTGGTGTTCGCCTGCAAAATTTGCTGTATGGTCTTGGTGTTTGCGCCAACTGAGCCTGCGTAAGCAGCTATAACCTCGTTTCGGGCATCACCCATCTTATGATGCGTATTAAAGATGCCCGCAGCCAACTTGACCAGTTTACCCGAATGCCCCAGAAACACAATTTCTTTAACGCCCTTCTCAACCGCCTTATCCAACATGTAACCCACAAAGTCGCCTGTTTGCACAATCTGGTCATCAGCCACTTTGAACAGCTGCTTGGCAAATTTTTCGCCGATGTTGCCTGGCACAAAGAAAACACGTTCGTAGCCGCGGGCGATGGCAACGTCAATTTGGGGAACCAGCGAACGACGACACGCTTCCATTGAAAGCGGCTTCACTACGCCTGTGGTGCCAAGAATGGATATGCCACCGACTATGCCTAACTTGGCGTTCTGGGTTTTTTCAGCAACCTTCTCGCCTTCGGGAACAGTTATGGTCACTTCAGCGCCCTTGCCAGCAGGCAACGCCTCTGTGACGGCATCGGTTATCATTTTTCTGGGCACGGGGTTGATGGCTGATTCACCAACTGGAACCTGCAAGCCAGGTTTGGTGACGGCGCCGACGCCTTTTCCGCTTTTTATGGTGATTTTGCCGTCCTCAGTCAGTTTTACAGTGGCAGATATCTCTATGCCGCTAGTCACGTCTATGTCGTCGCCTGCATCCTTAACCACCGTGGCTACGGCGGTGTCGCTGCTGAGTTTCTTGCTGGCTTTGATTGGAATTTCAAAGCGTATGCCAATCGGAGTAGGAATCACAACGCGCTCAACGGGGTTGCTGATTAAAGCGATTAAGGCAGCTTTGGAGGCGGCTGCCGCGCAAGCACCTGTGCTGATGCCATACTTTAGAAACCTCGCCATCTCAGTCCCCTTTTGACGCAGCAGACGACTCCGCCATGTTGAGGAGCGCATTGAAGATTGCTACAGCAATTGTGCTTCCGCCCTTGCGACCTTTAACGATAATGAATGGAACTGGCAACTTTGCAACGGCTTCTTTTGATTCTGCAGCGCCCACGTAACCCACGGGCACAGCGACAATTAAGGCGGGTTTGGCTGCACCCTCTCTAACAAGTTTAGATAATTCGAAGGCTGCTGTCGGCGCGTTCCCGATGAGTACAATGGCGCCATTTAAACCATCGTTGACTGCTAAGCGCATAGCCGCAACAGAGCGGGTGGTTGACTCGGCGTTTGCTATTTTGAAGGCGCGTTTATCATCCACGTAGTTGAATATTTTCCCGCCGAACTTTGCCAGTTTTGCCTCGTTTATACCTGCTTTTATCATTTTCACGTCAGTCACAACTTTTGCACCTGCCTTGATGGCATCTATGCCCACTTGGACTGCTTTGTCGCTGATGACTAAAAGCTTAGCGAATTCGGGGTCGGCAGTGGTGTGAACAACACGTTCGATTATGGCAACCTGCGATTTAGGCGCCGCTTTGAGTGCTTCCCGAATTTCGGGTCTGATTAGTTTCATGCTTTTCTCGTAAATCTGGGTTGCAGCGGCAGGCATTTTTGCGTCAGTTAAACCCTGAGGCACGCCGCCTGCGTCCATTGCTTTGAAGGCTTTTTCAGCGATTATGTCTGCTATGCGTTCATCTGAACCCAAAGGTTCCCCGTAAATTAGCTGTATTCCTTTGGCGGTCAGTTGAGATTCTTTATCTTTAATCCCAATCAGTTCAGGAATTTCCTGCGTTGTGTGAACACCTGGAGCCAGAAAAGCAGGAACCAAAACAATTTTTTTAACACCCTTTTTTGCCATGTCTTCTATAGCTTCGGGGATGGTGGGAGTGTTTCTTACCATGAAGGCTATTTCAACAGTTTTGAACTGTGAGCGTTTGCGCAGGCTATCGGCTAGTTTTTCTAGGTTTTCCCTGTTGTGGGGCAGTTTGCTGCCGTGCCCGATTATTACTAATCCAACGTCTTCGTCCATCAACTTCACCTTTTAATCTGATTGTTTTGTTTCCACGTCGAATAACTTAATCGCGGTTTCAATTGTTTGTTTGTCGTTATTCTTGGCGGCTAACCGTAAATTCTCTATTAGCGGAACAAAGGTTTGTTTCAGTAAGATTGAGGTTAAATCGCCAATTATCTTTTTCTCCCGCTCACCTAAGTCGCCCATCTTGTTGAGGGCTTTAGCGAGTTCTTTTCGGCGAATTTTTTCGGTATTCGAGAGTAGCTCTGAAATTATGTCTCTAACTGTTTCGGTTTTCACTTCCTTGGTCAGCAAAACAAGTTCTTCATCTATGATTTTCTGGGCTTTTTTCATGCTTTTCTGCCGTTCCTGCTTGTTTTTCTCAGTTATCAACTTGAGGTCGTCGATGTTGTAAAGCCTTACACAGTCAAGTTCATCTATAGCCTTCTCAACATTCCGCGGATTTGAAATGTCAATTACTATCAAATCGTTACCGTTTTGACGCGACTTCATGCATTTTGACACTAACTCTTTTGTCAACAAGTAATGAGGAGCAGCCGTAGAACAGATAACAACATCAGCATCCGCAAGTACCTCACCAAGCTTATCAAACTTGACGGCTTTTCCTGAAAGCTCCCCAGCCAAACGGACAGCTCGGTCATAAGTTCGGTTAGCGATAAAAATTGGACTTAG
>CAYGJP010000019.1:12438-17946 GCA_964350175.1 uncultured Candidatus Bathyarchaeia archaeon | reverse complement strand
GACTTACTTGGTTGTTTGTGCCGACCTTGAGGATTCTGCCGCCCCTAACAGCGACCGCTTCAGCGCAAGGCATGTGCGGGTTCAGGGTTAAGATTTTACCATCTATCAGAGCAAGGTCGGCAAACGTTTCAGGGTCACCTTCACGGTTTAGGGCGAATCTGGTTAATTGCTATAGCGGATTTAATCTAAAAAGGATTCGCTATTTTCCTCAAAGAAGCAGCAAAGGGCAGGATTAAATAAATAAACAAACAACGATAGAGGGGTATAGGCAGGAAGTGGCTAAAATGGAAGTACGCAAAATTCTCACAGCCAGCTTAGCCGTAGTTTGCATCCTCATAGCCGTTTGGGTAGCCGTGGTGGTTACTGCTCCGCAGCCCCCGGGCGATTTAGCAGCAGAAGTCAAACCTGTCAGCGCGGGTTATTTGGAAGGCAAAATCTATTTGGTATCAGCCAGCGCAAGGTACGGCACATACGAAGAACCGTCAGGTCACGCGATGGGGGTTCCAGTGGTCAACCAGGGCGACCCATGCTTCATACTAAACGTCACCGTCAGAAACGACTACAACACGCAACAGCGCCCTCCAAACAGCGAAGGCTTCAACGACACAGGACGCACATACATCTGTTTAGCTGCACGAATCTACGACAAGAACGGTGCGCAGATTGAAGCATTAGACGTAACGGAGCCTTACATTTTACCGTTTAACCGCCCACAACACGCCTTAGAATACGGCGAAACAATATCCTTTGACATAGTTCTCGCTACGCCCCACCGTGACATTGACCACTACGAATTCCAGATGCTCTACATTGGACCCATGCCAGCACCCTAAACATCAATTCCATCTGAAACCGCCATCCAGAACAGAAACCTTCTAACTTGCAAAACACATAATAGCTCGCTCCACGTCAAAAAGCAAACAATTAACCTTTATGGGGAACAGACGTGAAGGCTCGTGTAACCCTTGTGAACCCACCCTACCCAAGTGGGGCGCCACAGTCACTTTTCCTCCCGCTGGGTCTGGGCTACTTAGCAGCGGTCCTCGAAGAAAACCAGTACGAAGTCAAAGTTATCGACTGCCAAATCTTCAAACCCACCCCTCAACAACTGGAAGCCGAACTTTCCAAAAGCAACGCAGACATCGTAGGCGTCACCACTTCAACCCTCACGTACTGGCCCGCCGTTGAAGTGGTAAAAGCAGCCAAAAAAGTCCTCCCCAACGCCCTAACCATTCTAGGCGGACCACACGTCACAGCTCTGCCCGAGCAGACCCTCACCGAAGCCCCCGAAGTAGACATCGTGGTTCGAGGCGAAGGCGAAAAAACCCTGCTCGAACTCGCCAACTTAGCATCCACAGGCGACCTGAAAAACCTTGGCAAAGTCAACGGCATAACCTTCCGCAAAAACGGGCAAATCCACCACACAAACGACCGCGCCTTCATCGAAGACCTCGACGAGCTGCCCCACCCAGCGTACAAGCATTTTCCACTGGAAAAGTACAGCATGGGCGGAACAAAATATCTCCCAATCATAACCAGCCGAGGCTGCCCCTTCCAATGCACCTTCTGTTTAGCCTCGAAAATGTGCGGAACCCGCTTCAGGACACGCAGCCCAACAAAGGTTCTCGACGAATTAGAGTGGCTAAGGGACACTTATGGCGCTGACGTTTTCGCGTTCTACGACGACACCTTCACCATAGACAAGAAACGCGCCAACGCCATATGCGACGAAATGAAAGCCCGCAAATTCGACCTACCCTGGGACTGCCGAACCCGCGTTGACCAAGTCAACAAAGAAATCTTAACCAAACTAAAGAACGCCAACTGCAAGCTCATCCACTTCGGCGTGGAGTCAGGCAGCCAAAAAATGCTGGACGCCGTGAAGAAACGCACCACCGTAGAGCAGAATGCGTGGGCAATTCAGCTGGCAAAACAAGTAGGCATATCCGTAGCCATCTCAGTGGTCGTCGGGTACCCAGGCGAAACCCCTGAGTTGCTCGATGAAACCGTCCAATTCATCCGCCGCACAAAACCTGACTTCGTTTACATGTGCCAAGCCATACCGTACCCAGGCACTGAACTTTTGGACTTGCTGCATAGTTTAGGCTGGGAAGTCTCCACCGACTGGAACCGCTTCGACGAGCAGTCGCCAGTGTTCAAGAACCCACTCCTGTCGCCTGAGAAAATCGACGAGGTTCGAGGAGCATTCTACGACGAGTTCCTCTCACCCACATATTTCGTACGCAAAGCAGTCAAACGCGACTTCTACAGCAAAATCATGGCGAAAACCGCCCTGAACCACCTGTTGTGGCGCATGAAAGTACCCAAACTAATCAGCGCAATCAGAAGGGTATAACAACAAAACATTTTTTTCTTAAACGGTTTCTTTGGCTTCACGATAAACCTTGAGCATCTTCTGAGCGCAAACATCCCAAGAAAGCTCTCGGCTGACAAATTCGCGACCCTTAGCGCCCATCTTAAGCCTCATTCTTTCATCAGACAAAATTTTCAGAATCGCTTCAGCCAGTTCCTCGCTGCTGCCCGTCTTAACCAGCAACCCCGTCTCGCCGTTCCGTACGGCTTCGGCAACGCCGCTCACGTTAAACGCCACCA
This sequence comes from uncultured Candidatus Bathyarchaeia archaeon, assembly GCA_964350175.1. Taxonomy (GTDB): domain Archaea; phylum Thermoproteota; class Bathyarchaeia; order Bathyarchaeales; family Bathycorpusculaceae; genus JADGNF01. Next base: position 15,333 of record CAYGJP010000019.1, on the reverse strand, counting down.
CAGGCTTGCCAGACGACTGCGCCTCCAGCAACGCTATGCCTTGCCCCTCTTGGATGGATGGAAACGCAAACACATCTGCGCATCCGTACAGGTCGGTGAGGTCTTTTTCGCTTACGTCACCAAGAAAAGCAAAGTTGCCCAAAAGTCCTGCCGCTTCCACGTCGGCGACGAGGCGGTTTCTAAGTGGACCATTTCCAACAATCACGAATAGGGTTTGTTTGCGTTCTTTGACTATGGTTTTTGCGGCTTCAACAAGGTAGCCTAAGCCTTTTCTGGGGATTAGCCTGCCCACGGACAGCACGATTTGCCTGTTGCCTGCACCTATGCGTTTTCTGATGCGTACGCAATCGCTGTTTGGTTTGAACCGTTCCGTGTCCACCCCATTAGGCACCAGACGTATCTTCGCAGAATCCACATCGTAATGCTCAAGAATTTTTTGCTTCGAATACCCGCTTATCGTCACGATTAGCGTGGCTTTCTTTGCTGATTCCTCTTCGTGTTTAGCAAGCTGCCACATGAAAAGATTAGCCAGCCGTGACCTGACCGACAAGCCCCCTCGAAGGGCTGCCTGTGCGTACTCGTCTGCGAGGACGCCGTGAATGGTCTGCACAATAGCCGCGTTAGCGCCCCGTTTTTTGAGGGCGTTCAATAGTCCGTAGCCGCTGGCAGTGTGCACCTCGTAAACGTCGGCTTGGATGGCATCTGCGTTTCGTGCCAGCGTGAGGTTGAAAGTCCAGTTGTCTAAGGGAAAAATTTTGTCTGTGCTGAAAAACGGAACCACCTTCAAACCGTTAAGCACCGTGGCTTTGCGTAGCCCTGCTTTGGTTCCGCTGTAAACTGTCGTGTCCACTTTGCCCTGCAGCCTTTTAGCCGTTTCCAGAATACGACGCTCGACACCTCCAAGGAACAGGGGGGGTTGAGTGTTAAAGACTGCTAAGCGTAGCTTGTTCATGGGGTTTGCCTTTGTGATGTGTCCTTGAACGTTCTATAAAACATTATAGGTATCACACGAACCATCCAGCGGATAAGGAATAAATTTAGATGCAATGACACACAATATGTCTGCAAGGTGTGAGTACAATAGACGATTTTCCGCCTGTGGCTTTCAAGATTGGGAGCGGAGAAACAAAAGATGACCGCGTTTGGCTAAAAAAGAAAAAAGAGTATTTTGAAAAGATATGGAGCAAAAGCGGTTCAAAAATACTAAGGAGAATCGAAGACTCCTGCGGTGACACATTTACAAACACTTCCAAAAGAGAGGGCATTGTTGTTTTTCTACACAAGAAGGCGCCTAAGAGCCGCAACGGTGTCCTCAAAGACGACAATCCTCTTGAAATTAGCTTGTTCCTATCAAAAAATGACACCGTAAATGCTATGAAGGAACTTTTAGTCCGTATGCTGGTTCATTCTTTTATTTATCAGCAGTACGAGTTTCACTTTAGGATGAGGGAGCAAACCCTGTTTGAAGACATTCTTGCAGACGAATTTGTTACTTCAATGATTAGTTTTAGGGTGCTGGGAAGAAAAATTGGGCGGACAAACTGCACGAAAGCACTAGACGAAGCCATAGACGAGACAGTTTACAGGTTATCGCAGAAGGCACCTCGAAGTAAACTGGTGGATTTGATGTACAGTTTTTCCCAAGAACACCTAGGTAAAATCAGAAACCAAAAAATTGACGTTTTGGCGGAACGAGAGGAACTCATATCAAAGCTACTGAAGTTCTTACCCAAAACCGTTAACACCGACTAAAATACTGCACACACGCATTCTTTTGCTTTTTTGAATTGTTACAACTGTCAAAGTGCTTTGTGTTAGATAACGCGCGTGGTGTGTGAGAGTGTGTATGAGTGAGAGAAAGTGCATGATAATTAGGATAAATCAGAGTATATGCTTGGGTTTTGGGGATTAAAATTTAATCCCCACACACGCAAAACTGCTTCGCAGAAATAAATCAGGTTTCAGTAGGCTCTGAAGGTGTATTCAGGGGTAAAACACATATCAGATTTTATACGCAGTTTTCCCGTCCTAATTTATAATTTTTCGCTGTTTATAATCCATGCATTTGAAAAAGGGTGTAGCACTCATTCAGTAAGTAAATATCATATTGCGGTAAGACATTTCAATAGAAGAAATACGAGGAGTAGAATTATCTTCCGAGTTTTACCCCTCGTAAGGCTAAAAACGCTAAACATAAGAGGGGAGGAATCGGCTACTGAGTTTTACTCCTCGTGGAAAATAATCAATTGTCGCCACTGCTAAAAAGAGGTTAAATGTAATACTGAAAACCGCATATTTTTCTACCAAAACTTAGAAACTTGACTCTTTTCACCAACACTACTTTTGAAACGGCACAAATGTTATATCTTGACTGAATAGAATAAGTTTAGGAATTAACTATGTCGGCAGAAGTGACTGAACCAAATAAAAAACTTGTGAGTAGAAACGCAGCTGTAGGCTTAGGAGTGGGCTTAGGAGTAGTGTGTATTGCGTTTGCAGTAATCTTGGCAATGGTATTCGTGAATCCAACACTTTTCAATATTGGTGGTTCCGAGACGACGAACAATGACCTGCAGGCACAGGTAAATAGCCTTCAGCAGCAGGTAAGTACTCTTCAGGGACAATTAAGTTCTGCCCAAGCGCCAAACTTGGTAAATGTTGGTCTTGGTGGCGCTGACCTATCTCAACAACCCCCATATACACAATCCCTTCGCGTCACTGGATATGTGGTTAACACTGGAAACAGTGCTGCTTACAACGCAAAACTACATGTGGTTGCTTATTTTGCAGCTGGAGCTAAAGCTATTGACACTGAAGTTACTATAGGAAACGGGATTATCAGTGGCAAAACCTCGGTGCAAATAGACGTGGACGTCCCATATTCTGGAAGCTATT
>CAYGJP010000019.1:0-12428 GCA_964350175.1 uncultured Candidatus Bathyarchaeia archaeon | reverse complement strand
CTATTCGATTGCTGCCTCATCGGCTTTAATGACGCCTGAGTGGTCCGCTACTCCTTAATCATCTCGTTGCACGCCATGCGAAATCTTCTTTTTTTCTTTATGTTCTCTATTGTAGGTCCTGTGTGCCAACATTTTCCGATAAGCAAGCTTAACATGCGCTAAACTTAGCGATTCTTTATAGGATTTCGCTATAGATTCGGAAATAACTATAAAGTTATATGCGTAACGAACGAGAAAGTTTCTTGTTAGTCTTTTACAGATGTGTCTAACTGAAAGAATGGCAAACCGAGACAAACTGAATGAGTGGCTGCCTGCTCACGCGGGCGTAGGCGGTCGTGGTTGTGTGTGGGGATTAAATTTTATTTCTCAAAATCGAAGACAGTTCAGTTTCAAACTTCAATAAAACATTTATCTGCACATCATAATCGCGAGTGTTTCAGTGATGGATTCTTTTCCGGTACACATACGCAGCCACAACAATCACCACAACAAGGAACAAAATGAACACTATGTAGACGTAAACCATGGGTACTCCTGCAACTTGTTGCTCATCAAACGGCGTAGGCGTTGGAAGCGTAACAGACGGCGAAGGCAACTCTGTTGGAGACGGCGAAGGCGTTTGCGCACTGTTCACCGTCAAAATCACGGTGGGACTCGTTGCGGAATCGTAGTAGCTTTTGTCTGCCCGCCACTGAGCCGTCACAGCCCAAGTGCCTATCTCGCTGGGCGTGAAAGTAAAAGTGAACATACCCTTCTCAGAAGTGACCACCTGCATGCTGTTTGTGCTGCCGCCAGACTTAACAAAAACCAAAGTCACCGTGGCATTAGATTTGCCCGGCATAAGTTGGCCAAAGCCAGTCACCAGTTCACCTGAAACAACTGCTGTATTGGCTAACCCAAGGTTTATGCTGCTGGTTAAGGCAGGGTAGTCGGCTAGGCAGTAGACGTTCCAGTCGTTGTTGCCAGCGTACACTCTTCCCTCGTATATTGTTGGAGCAGACCAGCTGTTGGAGCCTGTGGTGAAGAAGCTGAGTTTTTCGCCGCTGGTTGCGTTGAGGACGAATATGTGGCGTTGGTCAGTTACAACGTACAATTTCTCGTCAGCGTAAGAAGGCGAAACATAGAGTTCATCGCCCAAGTAAGCGTTCCAGATGCGGCTGCCGTTTTTGGCGTTGACGCAAACTATGGAGAATTTGTCAACTAAGAAGAGCCTGCCGCCGTTATAGACTGTGGAGCAGAGTATGAACTCCTCTGAAGCAGTGTTGTTGTAGGTCCATTCGGTGTTGCCAGTTGCAGCGTTTACCGCGTAGTATGTTCCTGCATTGGAGGACACAAACACCATGCCGTTGGCGACTGTTGGAGAAGCATGCATGTCAGTGCCGCCCATGAAGCCTATATTGTAAGGCAACGTTTTTTCCCATATGAGATTTCCACTGGCGGCATCCAGTTTGTAGAGAAACCCTGAGGAGGGCGCTTGAGAAGTAACGTAAACTGCGTCGTCGGCAACTGCTGGAGAGGACGTGATGTATCCTCGGGTCGGGTACTTCCAATTGACGTTGCCGTTGCTGGCGTCTAAGCAGTACAGGTTAGTGTCCAGCGACCCCACGTAAACCTTGTTCCCAACTACGATAGGCGAGGAACGCAGTATCACTGAAGCCGCAAAGTTGGCTGGGATAACGCCGCCCGCGGAGGTTTTCCAGATGAGGCTCCCGCTGTAAGCGTTAAGACAGTAAATGTAGCCGTCGTCGGCGCCCGTGTAAACTTTGCCGTGCACTACGGCAGGGGATGATAGTATACGTTCTTGAGTTTGGAATTTCCAGATGAAGTTGCCATCTTGCGCGTTGACAGCGTAGATGTTTTTGTCAAATGAACCAAAATAGGCTACTCCATTTGCGATGCTAGGTGAAGAAACAACTGAGCCGCCAGTGGCGAATTTCCACCGCAAAACCAAGTTTGTGGGACCAGATTGACCATTCGCGGAGTGTGCTGGGTCATGTCGCCACATGGACCATGCTGTTGTGCCTATAGCCCACACTTGGTTAGCTGTGGAGTATTCTGCCCCTGAGATTGTGTCAACCGCCGTGGTCACGTTGGCGGGAATCAAGTACAAGTTGCCATATGCTATGGCGACGGATTCGCGGGGCGCAAAAGCTTCGATGGGCAGCTTCCAGAGGAGTTTTCCAGTATAAGCGTCAAGGCAGGCAAATTCGGATTCACCGTACTCTTCACCATACGATACGTCTTGACCGGTAGTGGCGTAAATCTTGCCGTCGGCAACTGCGGGGTTTCCAGGGAAAATTAAAGTTCCTGGACCCTTGTACTTCCAAACTAAAGCGCCTGTGTCAGCGTCCAGAGCATAAAGATGCCCATCTTTGTTAAGCTCGTATACCATGCCGTAAGCGGCTGCGGTTCCGCTGCAGAAGTAGCCGCCCTCAGTGCCAGGGTTAAAAGTCCAGAGTATTTTGCCGTTGTCTGCGTCAAACGCGTAAAGCGTGTTATCATGTGTACCACCCCTGAAGAATTTGCCGTCGTAGTAGGTGCCTGAGAAAAGCATCGCGCCCATAGTGTTCGTGTCCCACAAAACCGCGCCTGTCTTAGCGTCCAGAGCCACTTGGTGAGATTCAAATGCGCCTGGAAAAACTTTGCCGTCGCCGTACTGTATTCCTGAACCGACCAAGCCGCTGCCTGAGACGTAGGTTTTCCAAGCTAAGGTTGGCTGCTGCTCGGGGTTAGAGAAGTTCCACGCCTGAATGTACGAATCGGCTTTGATGTAAAACATTTTTTCTTCTACACTGTAAACGTTATTGGTGAAAAGCGGCGAAGAAGTAGCCGAAAAATCAGCGCTAGTCCATATGATGCGCCCAGTTTCAGGGTCAAGACAGCTGCTTCCGACAACCATGTGTGCGTTGTCGATTTTGTAGACGGAGGGCCACGGTCCAGGCGCGGGCACAGTGGTGCTCCAGACGATGCTTCCTGTTTTTTCAGCTATGGCGAAAACCGCCGTTTTTGTTGTGACAAAAATTTTGCCGTTGAAAGCTGAAACGTAGCTTTGTATGCCTGTTATGTTGGTTTTCCACATGATGTCAGGTGCTTCAGGGGCGGGTCCAGCTGAAAAACGGGCAAAAGAGGCGTCGCCTTGCAGTTGGGGCCACTCGTACTGAAGCAAGTCACTGCTGGTGGTTGGTGCTCCAGTCTGTCCAAAGCTTTGGAACAGGGCGGCGCTTGAAGCTGCCAATAAAATGGCTATGACAACTGTGGAGAGAATCTTAGTTTTCATTTCTTAACCTCGAAGAATTGTTGTGGCGGGTCATACGGCTGTTCCCCTGTCCCTCAGTGTTATGTTGATAACCTTGGATTTCACTATAAACCTTTCCCAAAAACACACGTTAAGGCGTGCTGGGCTGTTGGTCGGCATTCTTGGCTTTTCCATCATTTGAGCGAAAAAGCTGACTTGCCCCTTAACGAATAGGGTATTCTGCAAGTTTAGCTAAAAGAATCGAAGCTGCGGGTTACCGCAAAATCTTTTTTAGGCTGACCCCTCATTGGTAAACGATGTAAAATTCAGGGCACTAAAAAAAGGGGAATTCTTGTTTGACAGATAAAGGTCCATTGCTTATGACTTCTTGGAGAGCCACAGGAGCCTGCAACGCCCGATGCAAATACTGCAACGTGGACGCTACAGGCGCGAAAGCTCCCAGAGAATTAACCACAAAAGAAGCGCTGCATCTGGTTGATGAGGTTCACAAGTTCGGCGTCAGGTGGTTTGGCATAAAAGGCGGCGAGCCCCTCACGCGACCAGACATCTTTGAGATTGTTAACTACGCTAAAAGTAAAGGTCTTAACGTTTGCCTTTTGACAAACGGCGTATTTGTTGACGGTTCAATTTATGATAATTTGGTCAAAAATCAGGTGTGGACAAGCGTCAGCATTGATGGACCTGAAGAAATCAACGACCAACTGCGCGGGAAAGGCTCCTACAAGAAAGCGCTTGCAGCCATCGAAAAACTGTCTAAGGGCAAGATACTCAACGGCTTAGCCTGCGCCATCACAACCATAAACTACCAGCATTTGGACCACGTCTGCGAGTTAGCTGACAAGTACCACGCCAACTTTGTTTGGTTTAATCATTTGGTGCCCAGCGGTAGAGCCAAAGAAACCATGGAGTTGGCGCCGTCACCTGAACAGTACGAATGGGTTCTCAATCACATCTGGGACTTAACCACAAAGTACGAGGGCAAATTTGAGATTCACGTTCACTGCCCACACTACGCGCGCGTGGTTAAGCAGCGGAACATTCCGAACTTTGACGAGTGGTACGAAAACAAGTTCCACGGCAAATGCACATACTTCGCCTTCGGCGGCTACGTGAGCGTAACTGAAAACGGCGACTTGATTCCTTGTTTCTACACGGATTTGACGCCTTCCGAGCCCATGCTGCTGGGAAACATCCGAGACAAAAGCCTGCAAGAAGCGTGGCAGGACATACGCAAATCAAAGTTCTACAGCAGCTTCAAAGACAGAAATGTCCTCAAGGGCAAGTGTGGAGTGTGCGAGTACCGAGAAATCTGCGGCGGATGCAGAAACAGGTCATACGCTTACACGGGCGACATGTACGAGTCTGACCCCGCGTGCCCCTACATACCAGAGAGCCTACGCAAAAAGTAGGCACACAACACCATTTTTCTTTGGGTCCTAAAGCTAAAACAGCAGGGCAACTCCAATGCCCTTCTTGCTGCATGATTCGCTCAAAACTTATAAACGAGTTTAACGTCAAAATCTCAACCATTCCAAAGCCAGTCAAGACGCTTAAGGAAATGGCTAACTTCACAATTCACGTGTCAAGTGGGAAGAGAGTAAAATGAACAAAACAAAAAAACCAAAAGTTGCATTAGTAACTGCGCCACATCTTGAAAGGTCTTATCACCACCCACTTTTCCCACCTATTGGCTTAAGTTATCTAGCAGCGGTTCTGGATCAGAACGGTTATGAAGTGAAAGTTATAGACTGCCCCGCATGCGGCTTCACCCAAGAAAACCTAAAAGCAGAACTTTCGTCTTTTGCGCCTGACCTCGTAGGCGTAGCCTCCATGACAGCCACCATACCCTCAGCGTTAGAGTCCGCACGAGTAGCAAAAGAAGTCTGCCCCGACGCTAAGGTCATCATGGGCGGTCCACACGCCACGTTTGCGGATGAGCAAATCCTCACCGAAGAAAAATCTGTGGACATCGTGGTGCGCGGTGAAGGCGAACTGACTCTTCTGGAGCTTGCGCAGAACGCGGCGGACCCGAAGAGTTTGCCGAAAACTTTAGGCATAACGTTTAGGAACAACGGTCAGATTGTCAAAACAGGAAACAGACCCTTTATCGAGGATTTAGACGCGCTTCCAAGACCAGCTTACAAGTTCCTGCCCATGGACAAGTACAAGATTACAGGCAAAACCTTCCTCCCGATAATGACCAGCAGAGGATGCCCCTTCCAATGCAGCTTCTGCGTCGCCAGCCAGATTTTCGGAGCAAAATTCCGTGCGCGAAGCCCGAAAAACGTAGTGGACGAGCTTGAGTGGCTGAAAAACGAGTACGGCGCGGAAGGCATAAGCTTCCACGATGACACCTTGACTCTGGACAAGAAACGCATAATCGACATCTGCGACGAAATCATCACTCGAAAAATAGGTTTGCCGTGGGGTTGCCAAACCCGCGTGGACACCGTCTCAGAAGAAATCTTGGCTAAGATGCACAAGGCAGGCTGCAACGAAGTCTCTTTTGGCATTGAATCAGGCTGCCAGAGAATTCTGGACGCGGTTCACAAGAAGGTGGAGATTTCACAGGCTGAAAAAGCCATTAAATGGGCAAAGAAAGAAGGCCTATTCGTGGCAGTATCAACAATCATCGGTTATCCAGGCGAAACCAAAGAGTCCATGCAGCAAACCATGGACCTCATGCGGAGAATTGAGCCTGACGACGCTTGGCTATGCATCGCTACACCTTACCCAGGCACAGAACTCCGCGCGTTGGTTGAGAAGAATGGGTGGACGATGACTAACGATTGGACCAAGTATAACACGATGAACCCCATTTTTGAGAACCCGAATTTGGCTTCGGAAGAGTACAGCAAAATGAGGAAAAAGTTCTACAACAGCTTCTACACGCCAAAGTATGTGCTCCGCCAAGTTTCGAAGGGTTACTTGAAGGGAAACTTTTACAGCAAGATAATGGCGCGGACAGCTGTGAACTATATGCTGTGGCGAATCATGTCCAAGTTCCATTAGATAACTTGGCTACTCCACTTCTTTTCATGCTGAACCTTTAGCTCAGTTGCCCTGTTTTTTGGAGAAAATCAAAGGCAACCCAACCAACGGCAGAGTCGCCATCCACAAGTCAACATTATGAAGCACCGAAAACGTAGGCCACACAGTCAACCCACCCACATCACCAAACAACAACCACAGAAGCAAAATGGCGTCAAAGTACAACCCCAACCCCGTCACGATTAAGCCTGCTTTCCGCAGGTTAAGCTCGCCTAACGTTTTTGCTTTTGAGGCGTTCTTTGCGTAAACTGCAGCGTACACCGCAACCAAGAGTAGACCAGCAACGGTTATGGCAAACTCGAAAGAGTACACATGGGAATTAGTGATGAGTTCTGTGCCGTGCAGGAAAATTTCGCTCCACCACTGCGACGTATAGTTGAACCAGAACACGAACAAATGCGCCGCAGCCGCAATCAACCCCCACTTTATGGCGCCTTGGGCAGGCTTATTTGGGCTTAGTTTGAAAAACAGCGCAACCAGCACAGTCGGCATGACAACGGCTTCCACGAGACAAGGCAGCCCCGCTTCAATGATGAAGAATTCGCGTGAGTATTGGACACCTTGGAAGTCAAATCCCCAGATTGCTGCTGGAAAGAAAAGCGCCCAGTAGGCGGCTTCAAGCAGAACAATCCACCTAAAAGAAGTAATCACTTCCGAGGCGGATAACTCTCTTTTAACCAAATAGAACAGCGTAACAATCAACGCTATGAAACTTGCTGCTGCTCTAAAGCCGAACCCGACGGAGCCAGGCATGTCTGTAAAGGGAACATCGGTCAGGTTGAGCACGGTCGCGCCGAACTTGTACATGGTAAAAGAGAACCATGTTAACACGACTATGAACAAGCCGATTTTGAATGCCCACTTGGACTTGTTCTCCACTGTTTTCTTCACCTTGATTTGGTTAAATTGGTTTCTGGATAAGTGATACTTAAGCTTATGCAGCAAAACCCTAAAAGTGAACTGGGCGTGAACAATTGCAGAAACCCATTACGCCATAGATCCACGTCTCCAACGAAGGGTTGGGATTCTGGGCTGTTTAACAGAAACTTTATTACGCATTCAAACCTCTTTTCAAGGCTAGACGTTTGAGGCTTCAAGAATGACAAAGTCTGCATCTCCACAAAGTGAATCGGACGCTTATGAACAGAGAACAAACTGGCCACCCTACACGTACAGGGATTATCCAGACATTAAACCTGAAACTTACAAATCCTTCATGGAATTTCTAGAAACTGAAAACACAACAGGCAGGCTCATGGAGCTGCAACCGTGGATATCGGTTTGCGACTCTCGTTGTGCTTTTTGCTACTTCCCAACAACCGCCTCAAGCAAAGTGCAATTAGAACCCTATCTGGAACTGCTCAAGAAAGAGTTGGAAATGTACGCCAAAACCAAGTACGTGAAAACTAGCGTGTTCGACGAGATAGTTTTGGGCGGCGGAACCCCCAGTGTGCTCTCAGCCGAGCAGATGATTGACCTCATAGACTTCTGCAAGGAACGCTTCACCACCAGCAAAGAGTACTTCATCAAAGTCACAGGCTCCTCAAAGACGCTGGCGCTAAGTAAAATCGACAAACTTGCCGCTTACGGCGTGTACCAGATGGACATGGGCGCGCAGACCTTCGATGACAAGCTCAGGAAGATGCTGTGCTTGCCGGACAGCGCAGAAGAGGTGGAGAAAGCCATACGTCACGCACGGAAATTGGACTTATGCGTTTGTGTGGACCTCATGTACAACCTTCCAGGGCAAACCATGGAAAGCTGGATAAGCACACTAAAGAAAGCTGTAGAGCTGGATGTCGAAATTGACGCTTACTCACTACATGTTGACCCCGGTACACCGCTTGAAACCATGATTAAGAGAGGTGTGTCTCCGCCTCAGGGCGATGCGGAATACGAGAAGGAAATGTACCTTGCGGCTTACAAACTGCTAACCGAGGCAGGTTACAAGGCTGTTGGTCACGACCGTTTCTCGCGGGTGGAGTGGCACATGCGTGAAAACTGCCTCAACGGTTGGCCATGGGGCGGCATCTTAACCACAGGCGCAGGCTGCTTCATGGGCTATCTGCAGCGGTTCAGCTACAGCAACCTTGAAGACATAAACGACTACATGAACACAGTCAAAACTGGCAAACTGCCCATACACAGGCTTTCCGAATCCACTGACGAGGACATGATGAGCCGCGAAATGAGCAGGCTTTATTTGCGGTTGCCCGTGAGCAAGCAGGAGTTCATGGAGAAGTTTGGGAAACTGCCCGAAGACGTTTTCCCCCAGCAGCTGAAAAACCTGAAGGAAAAAGGCTTGATTGAGATTGACGACAAAGAAATCCGCATAACCAAGCAGGGCGAAGTTTGGAAGGGCAACATCGCCTGGGAATTCGCCCAAAAACCCTCCAGCAGCTAAACAACAAATTTTATTTCTTTTCACTTTTTTGGCAAGCTCCCGAAAGGCAGGTGAGCGTAGCTTAGCAGGCAACCTGAGAAACGGGGCAGTTAAAAATTTTGGATAAAAACGTTACACAGAAAACTTGGCACTAAAAAGGAAAAAAGAAAAGGAAGATTTGTTGGCTAAACTTTCCTTGGGGATAGCCCGTACCACGTCATTACTTTGGCAATGACTGGTGCGATTACACCAAGGATAATCATGGGCAGCATTATTTTGAAGAGTGCATCGCCAGGGTTGCCTTGTGTCATCCATGCGCCGTATGAGATTGTGTAGTTGAAGATGAATTGCAGTACACCGGCTATTATTGAAATGGTTAAACCTGCGCCTAGCATGCGTTTGAAGTTGTAAGAGCCATTGTTTAGTGCGCCTGCTACGTAGCCAATTAGTATTCCGCATACGATGTAGTTTCCGATGAAGCTTGGGTCTGCAAAGAGATTGGGTAACAAGTCATTAGCGGACAAACCCATACTAGTAACATACTCAGGACCGAGCATTTGGTAGCCTTGTATGCTTATGTGTGCACTGAATATTGTGTTGTAGCCAGCCATTCCTAGATAGTATAGTGTTCCCATGATGAAGCCTGCGGCGCCTCCAGCCCATTTGTTCCAGAGTAAACCTAAGAGTAGCGGGATGCTGAATATGACCATTTGAGCAAAGCCGTGTGTGAATATGACTGTAAGGAAGGCCCAGTCTGAGCCTGCGGCGCCAGTCCACATGTCTCCTACTGGGAACCAACTGTCAAGTGCAGGGCGAAGGATTGCGGGGAAAGCGACGATAAGTAAACCGACGAGTACTGGTACTACTAAGCCTAATGCGATGTCTTTTAGCTTGAATTTTTCTGTTTCCATGTTTCTCACTCGTTAATGTCTATACGTTTAGGCGCGTTTATAAATTTAATGCTTAAAATCAACATCCGCGGTAGCGCTGAGGGCTCAAAAGGTTTGGGGTTTGATGTGTTTTGTGAAGTTGACTTGGAAAACAGGCTGAGTTGGGTTGACAAAAAAGAAAAGAAAAGTTAGGAATTGAGTGCGCGCTTTACTCTTGGCGCAGCATTCCTTTTGCTTGGAGTATGCTTCTTCGCAGGTCGATTCTTGCTGGGCAAACGAAGGTGCAGTGACCGCAGCCTGTGCAGTAGTCAGCGTGGAGTTTTGCTAGGGTGTCGAAGTCTTGTTTGTCAAATGCTTGCTTGAGGAGGATTGGGCTCAGGTTGTGGCAGCAAACGCGCATGCAAGCGCCGCATTTCATGCAGGCGTATTCTTTGACTTTTTCGGCTGGGAATTGTTTGGCTTTGGGTAGTTTTGGTTCTTTCTTTTCGGTGCGTGGTTTGAGTAGACCGATTTTGTCGAATTTTGATGCAAATAGGTTCATGATTATTAGTGCTAGGATTGCTCCGCCGAAGAAGTTCATGTAGGTCTGAATTAGTATTGTGAGTACGCCTAAGCCGACACCGAATGTTAATTGTCCCTTGTATGTGAGCGGTGTAGTTGCGGGGTCAGTTGCCATGAAGAATGCCATGAAGATTGAGCTGCCGATGAAGAATGAAAACATGAGTCTAAGCAGTAAGTTTTGGTCGCCGTAAGCAGTGGCCATGAGTAAAGCCATTACTCCAACGGATACGAAGTATGCGAGGGTGATTCTCCATTTTATGAACCTGCGTGCAACGATGAATAGAGCTACACCGGCAATTATGACAGCGATGCTTGAGGCGCCGCCTACCCATCCGTGGAATTTTGTCAGCAGTAATAGTGAGAGCACATTATCGGGGGTGGTGGCGAGACCGGTTACGGTGGGATTTGCAAAGCAGCCTATTATGTGGCTAGCGAATGAGAAGGGAGCTACACCGTTATTGGCAATGACATCGTAACCTATTGGACCTGCAAGTGAGGGTATGCCATAGCCGAAGAAGCCGCTTGTGAGATGGTCTTTTGCGATTAACACTGAGTTCAACAGGGGTAGCAGAATTAAGAGTTTTGCAGCTGCTGCAGGGTTAACTTTGCCTCCGAATAGCTTTTTGAACAGCACCATGCCGACCATGGATATTAGGGCAATGAAAATGAATGCGTCTGGCGCTTGTACGGGTAGCATTTCAGATCCAGGGGAAAGCATTGCGGGCAGTCCTAAGCTGTATGAGAGCGCGACGATTAAGCCGAAGACTGCGGCGGACATGAGGTTTAGGGGGCTGTCTGAGACGAGTTTGTAGAAGAGAGCGTCGATTCCTACGGCAACACCTACTGCGATTAATGCACTTACAATTACTGTGAGTCCCAAGTTCCATCCTGATGGGGTGGTTACTGGAGACCACAAAACGGCGGATACGACGGTTATTGCTAAGAGTGCGATGAATGTGTAGAGCATCAGTTTATCTTTAGTCATAGAAGAGTATTCTTTTGGTTTAGACATCTTTACATAATTCTCCTTTTGATTGGAATCTGTCAAAACGTTAGGGCGTTAAGTTTATAAGATTTTCTAATTAGGCGACGGAAAACATCAATGTTAGCGCAATTGGGGCGTTTTTCATGGTTGGGTGTAAACAGGAAAATGCTAGCTAGTTTTTCTTTGCGAGGAAGCTTTGGCGGCTGTGTTTTGGCGTGGTGCAACATTGCGCAGACTGGGTGTTCTCGCAGGAGAACAAAGTATTCTGGTGGCGGAACAAAAACTGGTCTGCAGATGCCCAAGAGGAACAGACGTGTACAATAGGAAATTTTATATCGTAAAGATTCGTCTAAGTGATGCTGTGAGTTTGATGGCAAACGCAATGCCTAGTACAAAAGCACCATTATACATGGTAACTTGGCGATGCACCCGAAGATGTGTCGGCAGCTGCCTATATTGCAGTTACACGCCTGAGTACGCCAAAGATACCGAATTAGACACTAACGCAGCCAAGAAGATGGTTGATGAGATTCACGATTTTGGCTCTCCATGGTTTGGAATAAGCGGTGGAGAACCCCTCGTGAGGCAGGACATTTTTGACGTCATTGCTTACGCTAAGAAAGAGTACGGCATGGAAGTCAGCCTAATCACCAGCGGCTTTGCTTTCGACCAAGAAAGGCTGGATAAGCTTGCGAAGTATGAAGTTCACACTGCAGTCAGTGTTGATGGTAACAGGGAGTCAAACGACATTATCCGACGCAAAGGCAGCTATGATAAAGCGCTTTTTGCCATGAAGAAACTTTCCGAAAACGGAATTTTGGACTGCATAGTTACAACCATGACTAAGTACAACATCAAGGACATGGCTCATCCAGCGGCACTTGCAGAGGAGTATAAGGCGCGGATGGTTGTTTACCATAACTTGGTGCCTGTGGGCAGAGCAGGAAGCAACATGCCTGATTTGGCTCCGACCCCTGACGAGTACGAAGCGGCGTTCAACGAAATCTATGATTTGCAAGTGAAGTTGTTGGGGAAAGTCAAAGTTAACGTTTATGCGCCTTTCTACGCGAGAATTGTACGTCAAAGAAACCCTGTTGATTTCTGGGACTGGTTCGAAAACGGCTTCCTCGGAAGATGCACCATCGGCGGCAACTATGTCAGCGTCACAGAGAACGGCGATTATCGGTCATGTGGCTTCCATGAGGACTACAGGCTTGGCAACGTTAAAGACAAGAAGCTTACCAAAGTTTGGGATGAAATTCAACACAGCGACTTGCACCTGAAGTTGCGTGACAAGAGCAA
>CAYGJP010000018.1:0-17998 GCA_964350175.1 uncultured Candidatus Bathyarchaeia archaeon | reverse complement strand
GTATATATATTATACTTTGGTTATCCTTTATCAAATCAGACGGATAATGGAAGACCTGCGTATGATTTGTTCAAATTTATCGACTAAACAGCGAGTTCAAAAATCATCTGTCAATACTAGAGGTATTGCCCATTATGGTGGTGGCTAAAAGTGGACGTTTATTATTTACTCATTCTCGCAACAGGTTTGTTTTCAATCGGGGTTGCAGGTTACCTCATGAGGTACATCCTAAAACAGGATGAAGGAAATGACCAGGTCAGAACGATAGCGTCCTACATCCGAAAGGGCTCGATGGCGTTTCTAAGACGGGAGTTCAAATTTCTATCAATAATAGCTATAGTAATGGTTATCCTTCTGACAGTCCTGATTAGCGCGTCAAGCGCTATTGCGTATGTATTGGGTACACTTGTTTCTGCTTTTGCAGGTTATGTTGGAATGAGTATAGCTACAAGAGCTAACTCAAGAACTGCCCATGCAGCTCGGAATAGTTATGCCAAGGCGCTGAGAATCTCTTTTTCCGGTGGCGCTGTTATGGGGTTGTGTGTAGTGGGCTTCGGTATAGTTGGTCTGACATTTGTAGTTATTATTTTCCCTGATTCAAAGGTCTGGTTGTCTTATGCTTTTGGCTCATCTCTCGTTGCCCTTTTCTTAAGGGTAGGAGGAGGCATATACACCAAGAGCGCTGACGTCGGCGCCGATCTTGCGGGGAAAGTGACCGCGGGGCTCCCTGAGGATGACCCCCGAAATCCCGCAGTTATAGCAGATCAGGTAGGAGACAATGTAGGTGACATCGCCGGGATGGGCTCGGACCTTTTTGAGTCGTATGTTTCCGCTATCGTTGCAGCCATGGTTCTTGGGCTCTTAGTCTATGGTAATAGCGGCATAATTCTTCCTCTATTACTCGGTGCAGCTGGTATACTCGCGTCTATTGTCGGTATTCTTTCGGTAAGACCGCGTGAGATAAGAGCCAGCTTCGAGGACGAAACAAAACATGCAAATCAATTATGAATAGAGGATCATACATCAGCTTTTTCGTGATACTTTTCGCCTCTTTTTTGCTGATAACACAAGTAATGCACGTTGATATCGGTGTCTTCTATGCTTTGACCTCGGGTCTTTTATGCGGTTTTGTAGTTAGCTGGGTCTGCGAATATTATACCGCGTCCGAGCACAAACCAACCCTTGGAATAGCGAAGACTGCGCGAGTAGGCATAGGAATCACCATAATTGAGGGTCTATCTGTAGGGATGATTAGTACAGTCATCCCAATAATTGCTGTTTGCATTGCTGCATTAGTGTCCTTTTATTTTGCAGGTCTGTTCGGAATTGCAATTGCTGCCGTAGGCATGCTTGTTATACTTGGCATGACTCTTGCCTCAGACTGCTATGGACCAATAGCAGATAACGCAGCAGGCATCGCTGAGATGGCTGGTCTGGGAAAGGCAGTACGCGAAAGGGTTGAAGCCTTAGATGCGGTTGGCAATACTACAGCTGCAATTGGCAAGGGCTTTGCTATTTCATCTGCTGCACTTGCAGCCCTTGCTTGGCTTGCTACTTACGTTGAAGTAGCGAGCATTGAAGTTGTCAACTTGATTAATGTAAATGTGATTGTCGGTCTGTTGTTGGGTGGGATGCTGGCGTACGTCTTTTGTGCTTTATTATTCAGAGCGGTTTCTTCGGGTGCTTTTGCAATAGTTGACGAGGTTCATAGACAGTGGAATGAGATTAAAGGTGTTCGAGATGGAACGGCAACTGCAGACTTTGTAGGTTGTGTGGATCTTGCTACTAAAACCGCGTTGTATCATATGATATTGCCGGGTGGGTTAGTTGTCACTTTTCCGATAGTTGTGGGATTGATACTTGGCGTGGAAGCTGTTGCCGGTCTTTTAGTTGGTGCTTTGTTGACAGGCTTTTTGCTTGCTATCATGATGGCAAATTCTGGGGGCGCTTGGGACAACGCCAAAAAATATATCGAGGCAGGAAACTTTGGTGGAAAAGGGAGCGACGCGCATAAAGCGTCTGTAATTGGGGACACCGTGGGCGATCCATTCAAGGATACGGCTGGGCCTTCCCTGAATATCCTTATCAAGGTTTTGGGGATAGTTGCAATAATGTTCGCGCCCTTATTCTTAATTATTGGCGGATTGTTGTGACCGAAAGATTGGCGTAAAAAAAGTATTACACGCCGTCCCCACTATTTTTTGACCCACAAGCAGTTTCCACATCCTATTTTTACTTCGGCGTGCATTCACTACCCAACTGAGATGCTCCAGACGTGAAAATAACTGAGAAAAATCTGCGGCAGGGCTTCGTCAAAGTTGTTCCCGACTCCGCAGATGACCTTTGGCACCTGTACAACATCATCTACGAGGGCGACGAGGTCTACGCTTACTCTTCGCGAGCCATAAAATCAGATACGGAAGCCTCTCGACCGAAAAGTGGGGAACGCGTCTCAGCCTTTATGGGCGTCACTGTTGAATCTGTTGCATGGGACAAGTTTTTGGGTAAGCTTCGTGTTCACGGTATTATTTGCCACGCTCCAGACATAATCCCCACGGGTGCGCATCACACCATAAGTGTTGCGTTGAATCAGCCTGTGACCATCGTGAAGAAGGAGTGGCCAAAACACGTCTTGGACCGGTTGCAGCGGGCAAGTGAAACCGAAAAAGCACTGCTAATTGTATCCATTGACGATGAAGGCTACGCCATCGCTGAGACGAAGCATTATGGCGTCGAAATTAAAGTGAATGAACGCATAAAACTGCCCGGCAAGCAAGAAGCGGAAAAGCGAAGCGGCGCCACAAACGACTATTTCAAACGTGTGCTTGGCAGCTTAAGGCAGCTTTGGATGCCCACCCATAACTCTATAGTTATTTTGGGTGTGAGCTTTATGAAAAACGACTTCGCAAAGTACGTTTCAGACCACGCCAGCGATGTCTCCGCGTCAGTTGCCGACGTAAAAAACGTCAACAATGGCGGCGTAAGCGGCGTCTACGAAGCCCTCCGTTCAGGTGTTCTCCTAAGGGCAGCGCATCAGATGAGGGTTCTTGAAGAAACTGAGGTCATGGAGGAAGTTATGAAGCGGCTGGGTAAAGGCGACTCCACCGTTACCTATGGTGTCGCAGATGTTGAGAACGCGGTGACTATGGGTGCCGTGGAGAAACTGGTTTTGGCGGATACAATGATGCGGGAGTCCGAGAAAGACCAGCGGCTGAATTTGGAAAAAATCATGCGTGAAGTTGAACAACGCAACGGCAGTGTCACCGTGGTCAGCACTGAACATGAAGCAGGTTCTAAGTTGCTTGCTTTGGGCGGAATTGCAGGTTTGCTAAGGTTCCCCCTTTATCGCTCAGATTCCCACTGAAAAACCATGCTGGTTCCGATGCAGCGTGCTTATAAGGCAGCCTATTATATACCCCTTTATATACCCCTTTATATATAAATGTACCAATACACGGGAATCTAAATGAGCAAAAGAAAACCGTTAATCTCCATCCAAAACATTGTAGCCTCCGTATCTTTGAACCAGAAAATTGACCTGCAAAAAATTGTGGAAAAATTCCCTCAAACCGAATACAACCCCAGCGTTTTTCCGGGCTTGGTTTTCCGTCTGAAAAAACCCAAAACCGCCACCCTCATTTTCGGCACAGGCAAAATGGTCTGCACTGGAGCAAAATCCGAGAAGGAATCGTGTAGTGCAGTTGAAAAAGTAGTCAAAGAGCTCAGAGGACAAGGAATTCAAATCACAGAGAAACCCGTCGTGAACATCCAAAACATCGTTGCGTCTGCTGAGTTAGGCGGAGAAATTGACCTTGAAAGTCTCGTTTACAAGCTTGAACGGGTCATGTATGAACCCGAGCAGTTTCCAGGCGCAGTATTCAGGATGCCTGATCCAAAAGTGGTTTTTCTCATTTTCAGCGCAGGAAAACTCGTGTGTGTAGGCGCCAAGAAAGAAGAACAAGTCTACGCTGCTGTTGACAAGATCCAGAAGCTGCTGGAAGAAAAAGAACTCATCTATTACCCTGAAGCTGAAGGGGCGCAAGCCAAAGCTTAGGCGCCGCTTTTTTGCCTTCTCCGCACCGCAGGGTTCTCGTCAGATAGATGCTTCAGCGCCATTTCGAAGGTTTCGTCAGACGGCAGCTCCCGTTTTATGAATGTGCCTGTTCTGCCTACTGCGTCTCTTTTGAGCAACGCGTGAACACGGTCTAACACGGTCTCCACGATGACGCCGAGAGTTTTTGCGGTTTGTTCTTCGCGTCCAATGATGCTGCTTTCAATGTGCCCGTTTTCTGTGGGTTCGATTAGCATGAGCCGCTTGTCTACGCCTGCCACTCGCAAGTTCTGCTTCAACTGTGCAAGAGTTACTTCGCCGCTGAACCTGTAAAACTCTCGCTCCACATTTCGCATACGCATCAGCGGAAACGAAACGGTTGTTGCCTCGTCGAGTTCGATGTAGGCTTTCATGGCGTAGGACGGGGTTGCCTGAACTACCAAACGCGTGTTAACATGTATTTTTGCGGCTTCTAGTGCGGTTTCGATTTGGAAAGAGCTGGGTGGGTCAATTACGAAGATGTCTATGTCGCTTGTTTTGGTTACGTCGCCGCGGGCTATGCTGCCGTGTACGATGGCTCGCAGGTGGAACCGTTCTAGCGCCGAGATTATCTGTACAGCTTTTTCGCGGTACGTTTGCAGCTGGTTCCAGCGTTCGCTGTCGTATGTGACTTCTGTGATGTCTGGGCGCATGTCAGGCTTCTTGGTCAACCGAATCGTCTCTTCCAGTGAAATTAAGATGAATAGTTTATTAAGCATTCGAGGTTAAAGGCGAATTATATACACATTTTAGGGGTTTTGATTGTTGCGAAATAAACTCAAGGCCTCTTTAGAAAATCCGGCACTTATTGAATTTTAGTTATGTTCCTGAGTTTCTGACAAAAAGAGTTCCGTAAGAACGCTGTTAAATTCGGCTGGGAACTGTGGGAAGAAAAAGGTTGAAAATCAGGGTTGTTAAAAAACCGAATTAGGGTTTGCTGAGGCTTCTGGCGGCTGGAAAGATTTTCGGAGAGACAAATGTCTGAAATCCTTTTGCTACCACTTTAGGAGTTTGACCGCCAAAGCCCCCTCAGCCCCTGTTTCTCTCCAATAAAACTAAAAGAAAAAAAGAAAAGAGTGTTGATTTTTTGGTTGTTTACTTGCGTTTACGAAGAACTACTGCTGCGACTGCAACTATTACGATGACGACTGCGGCTGCTGCGCCGACAATGTAGCTGTCAGTTGATGGAAGCGCCTGTGCCAATGGAACCACTGAAGGCGAAACTGTTGCCGTTGGTGAGGCTGGAGGTGCCGTTGGTGCTAAAGTTGGAGCTAAAGCGGGAGCTGCCGTTGGCGATGCTGCAGGCGCTTCTGATACGACAAATGCTGTTTCTGTGTCGCTACTATAGTAAGAGTTGGAGCCCTCAAAGGTAGCTGTTATCGTGTATAGTCCTGGAACTGGCGGAGTCCAAGTGATTGCATAATTACCTTTATTATTGCTTGTGACTGTACCGATGTCTTGGGTGTTGCCGTTGGGATCATTAGCTGTTAACTTCACTTGAACTCCTTTAACGTCTGCTGGCTTTGGCTGCTGCATGTACACGTACTCCATCCACGGAGACATGGACTCGTCAGCGATAGCTGGAACTCCATTTGGAAAACGCGCTTTCCGATCAGAATCCGTCGTTCCCGGAGACTCGTCAGTAACCATGCCTTCTATTAGTACGCTGCTGCCATGCACTGAAATCTTCGGCGAAGCAGAGATTGTGGTAGCGGTTGGACCCTTGCCAAAAGTGTATATCTGGTTATCGAAGCTGTTCCATTGGACCATGTAGCCGTCTGCATGAGCCGCACATATTCGACCGCTAAAACTCAATATGCTCCACACGAGTTCTCCGGTTTCGCAGTCTATGGCAAGTCGCTGAGCTCCTGGAAATAATGGTGGAGTGTACATGCTGGCTTCTGAGAGGAAAAGCTTGCCGTCACATATACTATGCGTTCCAAAGTGCCACATAGGGTATATGCCATAGGGGGTGTCGTATCCGGCGCTTCTAGGAGTAAAAGTCCACTTAGTTACTCCTGTCTTAGCGTCAAGGGCGTTTACGTAGCCTCCAAAGTCCCAAATGTAGACCTTACCGTAAGCGATTTCTGCTGCACGTGAAATAGAGCTAAAAGCGTTTCCTGGAAGTTTAACTGGACCCCATAGTTGTTGACCATTGGTGAGCGAGTAGCCATAGGCTTCATTGGTATCTTTGTTATGCGTCACGTAGACGCCGTCGCGAGCAGCGAGAAAGGCTGTGTCCTGATATGCGGGTATTGTTCGGTTTACCGGCCCCCACAAAAGCTGACCTGTTTTTGCGCTATAACCTGCTTCAACGCTATAACCGGTATTTGTCTGGGGGGCAATATTGGGTGCTCCACGAAGGAGTATTACTTCGGGGGTTCTTGCAGCAATGCTCATTGCCGGACTGATGGTCACACCTGCGATTGTAGTGGCGATTGGCACAGACCACTGTATACCTGCTGAAAAGGTAATGTTGGCACTTGGGCGGAGGGTCAGTTGCTCGCTGCCTGTGAAACCATTGGGGTAGGCCATAGCTAGGGTTGAATTCCACATAGTGAGGTTGCCACTAGCAAGATTCCAGCCTAAGAGGGTTCCCTGATTGATCCCGTCGAAATCCATTATGAAGGCCAAATTGCTAGCACCAGTAATATTTCCCAGATATGTTCCGGTCATTGCATCGTATAGCCTAAAAACTGTCGAACCAGTTCTGGGCACGCTCCATAGAAGCGGGAAAGACCCGTATTCCTGCATTGAATGGAATTTTAACACTTGCCCCATCCTTAATCGTTCGTCACCCGTTTCGCCTGGTGTCCTGGTCCATAGTGTTTCGCCTGTGCGTAAGTCTACGGCATTCCAACTTGTTGAGCGTGAAGTTACACTCGGGTAGTGATCGTAGAAGAGTACTCCGTTAATGACTATTGGCTCGAAATGGTAAATGAGTATTGAGGTTGATGTATACTGGCTTTCTTGATCGGCGTTATATGGCGCGCCTACTTGGCCTCCGAATGCTGTTGGCTTTGTCCAGACTATGTGTCCGGTGTTTGGCGCTGTGGTATATGGAGCGAAGTTCCCATTTGCATCGTACATACCGCCAACGGCAAATGAAGCTGCTCTTAGTCCAAACCAGTTCCCGCCAAGCTGAGCCCAATCATAGTTCGTTGAGTATATTGGACGAGACCAGTATCCGGTCGGAAGCGGAGTATTCGGAATCGTCGATATTGGTTGTTGTTGTGCGATGAGCGTTACTATTTCGCTGACAGAGGGCTTCGCAATACTGCCATTGTATGTCCCATAACTGAATGTTTGTCCAGGGTAAAATGCTTGTATTTTGTAGCTGCCGACTTGAGTGGGCACGAATGAACCCCATATTCCTCCTACAGCGTCGGCTGTCATTGGCCCAATAGTTTGCTTAGTTCCGTCGGGGCGCGTTATTTCTATTGTTAGTCTTTCGTAGTGGTCGCCCGTACCGCCCATACCTGCTGAGGGTGTTGGCTTACTGAGGAAAGCGTTGAGGTACACTGTTTGTCCAACGCCTACGGGGTTAGGTGCCGCACTGACTATTAGATACGTTGGAATCTCTACTGCTTGAACGGCGGGTAAGAAAGTTGCGAGTGGAATAGCCATAGCTAAAATCAGAATCAAAGCAATTGTTGAGTGTGTTTTGTTTTTTTTAACAGTCATTTTTTGTATCTCCAAAATTTGTCCATAGCCATATTGTGGGTTAAATTTGGATATAACGTCTGGTGACTGCTAGCTACAGTCACTGCCGATAAAACTTATAACCAAAACAAAACAATAAGGCAATAGCAGAGTTTGGAGAGAAAGTTATGCTTTCCGAGGATCAAGTTCAAGTCTTGACCCAACTCAAGTTAACAAGAAACCAAGCAAAAATATACCTCACCCTAGCGAAATCTCCACCACTAAACGCAATAGAAATTTCTAAAACCACAAACATACCCAAAGAAGTAATCTACAGACAAATGCCCAAACTACTAGAAAAAGGCTTAATAGAAAAAATATTTGAAACCCCCTCAAAATTTGCCGCCGTGCCCATCAAACAAGCCCTAAGAAGTCTTCTCCAACAAAGAAGCAAAGAAACAGCCGATGTAAAAACCAAAACTGAGCAATTGATCTGTCAATTCCCAAGTGAAACAGAACATGTGCTCAGTTGCCCAGAGCCAAAAATTGTTCTGATCCCCAAAGGAAACCGACTTTTAACTTTTGATAGAGAAAGGCTCAAAATGATTAATGAGAGCTTGGATGTTGTTGGGTCTATCAAAAGCCTCTCTGATTGGGTACAAACTCAGCCGATGCTTCATAAGCAACTTGCCGCCCGAAAAGTCAGAATTAGAGCAATAGTTGAAGAGACAAATAACTTTGAGGCAAGTCAAACCAATCTAAAAAAACATAAAATACTAAACAATGTTGACATCGGGTTTTCACCTTCGCCTCTTTGCACTTACTTGGGAATCTACGATAACAAGGACGTTATAGTGCGTTTAGATACAAAAGCAGATTATCCAAATTCAGCCTGCCTGTGGACAAACAATCCCTGCTTCGTGGAGATGGCAAAATCCCACTTTGAAAAACTCTGGAGCATATCCATGACGGCAAAAGCCCAACAATTAACTCAATAAATAACCCTCCCTTTATTTACACGAAAAGAGAAGCGCGCGCTACCATAGAATTACTTATTAACGATTCGCCAACAAGAATTATTCAACGTGACTGCTTCATGAGACAAAATGCCGCGAAATGTAGCGCGTGCAAACGCAAAACTGCCTTTTTCCACCGAATCTACAGTGGCGAACGGCTCTGCAAACGGTGCTTCTCTGAATCCATAGAAAACAAGGTCAGAGCCACCATAACACGCTACAAAATGCTCAACTACAACGACCGCATAGCCATCGCGGTTTCAGGCGGCAAAGACAGCATAGGTCTGCTGCAAGTTCTCGCAAGCATGGAGCGGAAATTTCCACGTGCTTCACTTATGGCTGTAACGGTGGATGAAGGCATAAAGGGCTACCGAGATGAAGCCTTGGAAATCGCGGTGGAAACCTGCAAGAAACTGGGCATAAAGAATCATGTTGTGTCTTTCAAGTCGCTTTACGGGTTCACGTTGGATGAGATAGTTGTGCGGATGCGGGAACGAAAAAGCGAACTGACGCCCTGCGCCTTCTGCGGTGTGCTGAGGAGAAAAGCGCTCAACATCGCGGCTTTGGAGGTCGGCGCGAATAAGGTTGCCACGGGACACACATTAGATGATGAAGTGCAGACGTCTCTGCTGAACATTTTCCACGGCGACATTTCGCGGTTGGCATCTGAGAAACCTGTTACGTCGCAAGTGCATCCGCGGCTGGTGCAGAAGGTTAAGCCTTTCTGTGAAATTCCTGAAAAAGAAAGCGCACTGTACGCTTACGTTGAAGGCATGAACTTCCAGAGTACGCCTTGCCCGTATGCTTCGGAGGCGTTGCGTAACGATATCCGTGTGTTGCTGAACCAGATTGAAGAGAGGCACGCTGGAACCAAATTCACGGTTTTCAAGTCTATGGAAAAACTGCGCCCCGCAATAAACAGCATCACGGAGAAAGGCAAATTCAAAGAGTGCAAAGAATGCGGCGACCCCTCGGCGGGTGAACTCTGCATGGCATGCCAACTACTAAAACAAATAACGTAATTCATCAGAAAATTAATTAGTTTTCACAACGCAAAAGAATTGTGGCGCTTGTCTGAAGGGAAAGAGACTAATGACCGAGCAATTTGAATATGAAGGAGAATGGTGGTTTCCTCAACAACCTGAACATCATTTTAGAGGTAAACTTTATTCATCTAAAGACGGCGCGCGACTTCGGTTTGTTTTCAACGATGATTCGCGGGAAATGGCAGAGGGTATGCGGAAACGTGGAATAGTCAACGATGTGATTTTGGGTATTTCGACAGATGGCACTAAGATAACAGTGTACAAATACTGGCTTAAATCAATAGTTGAGTTTCAATCAGGTTTTGTATTTTTCGGTGTTCATTTGGACATACCTGCGCATATACAATTTAAGCGCATGTCGGTTCAGTTTCAACATTTAGACAGCTGGGTCAACACTCCAGGTTTCTGCATAAAGCAAACAAAATCGGGAGTAATGCTTAGACGTAAACTGCCAAAGGATATTCAATTTCCGGTAAACAATGACCTGTCTGTGACCATACATTTCGGTGAAGAGTCAAAAGTACAACAAACTGAAGTTGTCAGACAAAACGCATGGCTATTGATTGAGCCTTCTAGCCCCCGAAACTTCGACGAGTTCCTGAACACTATTCAGACGCTCAAGAATTTCTTGACACTTGCAGTTTCTGTGCCAACATATTTCACCGTTGTTGAAGGAAAAACGGAATCAGCGGAAACTATTAGAATTGTTTTTTGGCGAGACCCACATAGGTTAGAAACGTCTACGGATATCCCGCCTCAAATCATGCTTTTTACGTTAAAGGACATTATTCTGAGAAAAAGAACTATTCTGCGAAAATGGTTCGAGAGAAAAGAAACCTTGAAACCTGTGTTTGACCTATATTTCGGAGCTATCTACCAAGAAATGTACATCAACAATGAATTTTTGAATTTAATGCAAGCCTTGGAATCATACCATCGAATAACTATGAAAAATACCGAACTTTCACCTAAACAACACCAGAAAAGAATTGAAGCAATAATAAAAGCGACACCACACAAATACCAAGAATGGCTTCAGAAAAAGTTTGAGCATTCTAATGAACCAAACCTTAGAAAAAGATTTGACCAGATACTGAAGAGCTGTCCTTCAGGTATTTCAACACAATTAGGTAACAACAAAGTCTTCATTAACAAAGTAGTTAATACGAGGCATTACTGGACACATTTTGATAATAAACAAAAAGTAAAGTCTGTAAGTAATGAGGAGCTTTGCGAATTGGCAGATAAACTAAGGTTGCTTTTGCAGTTTTCTTTGCTGAAGGAAATAGGTTTCGAACCTGAAGACGCTGAAAAACGAATCTTGAAAAATCGGGAAACATTATTTTGAGCATGCTCTTTGTCACAGAATCATTTCTCTTTTTATGTAAGTAGTGTAGTTTTTTCCGAGTTTACTAATTCGTAGTTTCAGCAACTAACGGCAACCAACCGCAGCAGACAGCTACTAAAAATAGCTAACAGCTACCAAAAAGTCCCAATTTACAAAACAAACCGTTCACTTTCACCGACCTCTCCCCACTGCACCACACAGTCTTTCCAAGGATAGCTTAAAAGCAAAGAACAGCCGAAAGTGGTTTCCAATGGAATCGGAGACCTGAAGGCAATGTCTCAAAACCTGATAGTTCAAACTAAACCTAAACCGAAAGCGCCAACTGCGTTGTTCTCGCTGAACATGCGAAACGTAACCGATTTGTTCCCAGGCTTCTCACCTGGCGACTTCGCAGTCATCCACGGCTCACAATCTTTCACTTCTTTAACCTCCATGCTGTGCGTTAGGGGTCAACTTCCCAGCCACTTAGGCGGCTTAGACAGCAACGTCGTCTTCATTGACGGCGGAAACACATACAAACCCACCCACATAGCCCGCCTTGCTCAGGCGCATCACCTTGACCCTGACCAAACATTAAACAGAATCAGCGTTCAGAGGGCTTTCACAGCGTATCAGATGACGATGCTTATAATGGAGCGCCTAAAAGAACTAGTTCAAAGATTTGACGCCAAACTCGTAGTGATATCCGACATTGCAGGGCAATTTTTGGAAGAAGACGTTCCTGATGAGGAAGCCCGCGGAGTTTTCAGTCAAATGCTTGCGTACTTGCAGAATTTTGCCCGAGAAAACAACGTCACCGTCATTGCCACTTATCTTTCGCGTCCAAGCAGCAGCCGCAACCTTTGCCTCCGCACTTTAACCTGCGTAAAGGCAAACGTAGTCATAGGTTTAAGGCTGACAAAGTATGAACGCGACTTTGAATTGGAGAAGCATCCGCGTTTCATGTTAGGCACCGCGGAATTCCCCTCTGACAACATGTCGCTGACGGACTTCATGTAACGCGGCTAAGAGCGGATTTTGTAGCGTATCAGCAGCGGCAAACCCACCACGAGGAAGATTATGCACCACAGGTAGGGGTTGTGGGGCACTATCATTTCGTACCATGCCCATGGACGCGCAGCGTATCCTCCGCCGATGAAGTAGACGAGTACTGCGAAGACGTAGTAAGCTCCGAACGCGGTTGCGGTGGCGCCTAAACGTGGCTGATTCAATTCTGCATTGGCGTTCTTGATGGCTGGAAGCGTATACCACAGTCCTGCGATGGCTATTATGAGCAAACCGAAGACCGAGGGCAAGAAGCCTGCAAGGTTGACGGGGTCAAGCAGTATGTCCGCGCCGAAGGTGGTTATCATGCCAACCCACTGCATGGTTGAGTTAAACCAGAAGACCACAAACAAGTAAGCCACCGCGGCGATGCAGCTCCATTTGACTATGCTTTGGCGTGGTTTGCCCTGCACGATGAGTGTTCGCAGTTTAAACAGCACGGGCGGAATCACCAGCACCATGGCGAGGCATGCGAATCCCGCGACGAACAGCACTTCGTTCACGGGGGTTGTGCCAAAGTACCAGACGTTTCCGCCAGTAGTGGGAAACACGAAGCCCAAGACTGCGCTGGGAATTAAAGCTAAAAAGTAGCAGGCTTCCAAAAGCAGCGCTGCACCCACTTTGCGTTTTATCTGGGGGATTGCGGCGTCTTTTTTTCTCCAGTACACAAAGGCTGCGTACAGGGCTAAGCAGCTGGCTATGAAACGCAGGATTCCGCCTACTGAGCCGCCCAGTTCGCTGGCGTAGAACAGGCTGCGCCACCAAGTCAAAGGCATTAGCTCTTCGTATAATGGGATATGTGAGACCAAGAGGTTGCTGAATATGGCACTTTGAATCAAATCGTACAGCGCCAAAGCGAAGTAGGCGCAAACTACTACGAGAACTATGAGTCCAAGAGACATTGTGCGTTTATCTGGGTTGGTGGTTTTTTTGTTCATGTTCAGGGGCACCTTAAGTTTTCTATTTGAAAAGAGGTAGTTATGATTCACCATGGAACAGTTTGTTCCCCAAGAGGAACAGCACAACAATCTGAAAAGTTGCGGCGAAGCTTACTCTAATAGCAGAAGCAGCAACATCACCAAAACACCGCCAACAATGCACATCATCTGCAGAGCAGCCTTTTTCGGTTCAGGTGTGTCCTTGCGGAGTTCAGGAATTAAATCGGACCCTGCGATGTAGATGAAGTTCCCGGCAGCAAAAGGTATCACTAACTGGGTGAATCCGTCCATTAAGGAACCCAAGGCAAGTGCAATTAAGGCACCCGCGATTGCCGTTAGAGCAGTTAAGAAGTTAAACCAAAGCGCTTTTTTCTTTTGAAAGCCGCCATGAACTAGAACGCCAAAATCTCCTAGTTCTTGGGGGATTTCGTGGAGTATAACGGCAAGTGTTGTTGCTACGCCGACGGGTGTGCTTACCAAGTAGCTGCCGCCAATTATCAAACCGTCTATCAGGTTGTGTATGGCGTCTCCAAACAAGTTCATGTATGCAAACGAATGTGGATGCGCAGTGGAGGTTGGTATGTGGCAGTGTCGCCATTGCAGAAAACGTTCCACCATAAAAGAAGAAAGGATACCAAAGAGGATGAGGAGGGACACCGATGCAATTGGGCCACTTGCTTCGATTGCCTCTGGAATGAGGTGGATGAATGCGTCTCCGAACAAGCTTCCAGCCGAGAAGCTGACCAAGTAGAGAAGTATTTTCCTGAGGGTTTTATCGTTCAGCCATAGAGCTACTATGCCTACGACGGAAATTAAGCTGACCAATACGACGCTGACTAAACTGAATACCCACTCAAGCATGTTAGCTTCCTGAAGGGTGTTGCAGCAACGCAGTTTATTAATTTTCGCCCAATTTTTAATAAAAGCTTATATGCTTACCACTCAAATCTTAATAACTGTATGAGCATCATAAGCATATCCATCCCACAAAGCATGATAGAAAAAATCGATGAGTACATCCGCCAGCAAGGCTTCGCTAACCGCTCCGAAATCGTCAGACAAGCACTCAGGTCTTACCTGTCCGAAAGCAAAAAACTCGAAGACCTCACAGGCAGAATCGCGGTTACCATAACACTCATCTACCGACGAGACGCCCGACGCGGACAAATAACCGATCTCCAACACAACTACAGCAGCATGGTTCTCACGTTTCTCCACATGCATGTTGATGCAGATTCATGCGTAGAAATCATCGTAGCCAAAGGTGAAGCCCAAACAATAAAGTCCCTTATCCAAGCCCTAAAAGCTAATAAGCAAATTTCAGAAGTCAAAGTAACGCTACTTTAACCAAAACACTTAGCCCCATCGCCGACCCTATAACTGCTACATTGACGTGTTACGTTTGGAAGAGTCATGCTTATATCAGGTTACGCCTTCCAAGAAGGAGACAGTAAGGTCCAAATAAGGAACAGAAGGAGTTTATAATATGGAATTTTGTCCAGAATGCGGTTCCGTTCTTAAGCCAAAAAAAACTGAAACCAGCAACGGAGTCACCGTAGTGCTTGCCTGCGGCAAATGCAACTACATAAAGCCAGAACCATGCGATAAAGCTGAAGCTGGAGCGGGCAAGGTTATCCGTCACAGCCATCAGGAACCCGTGACCGTTATTCCGAAAGAGCAAGAAATTAACACGATGCCCACTCTCAAGATGGAGTGCCCCAAATGCGGAAACCGACTGTGCTACGTTTGGCAGGTGCAGACACGCGGCGGAGATGAGGCGTCAACTCAGTTTTTCCGTTGTACAAAATGCAGCCACACCTTCCGAGAGTACACATAAACTTCGGTGCTCGTTTCAAATCTTCTGGGTATACTCAGGAAAGAAGAGGTTCTTCTTTGAGTTTTTGAGGCTTTCACCGTTTTTTGGTCAGTTTGCAGATTTTTTTAAACTTCGAAGTACAAAAACACAGTCGAAAACCCATTTAACTCTAAACAAAGAACAAAGGTTTAGGGAATAACAACCCAACGCATGCGTGCCCGCGCTTTGGCGGGCCACCCTTGGCAAGATGCGGAGGCTCCTTAGCCAAACCTCTCGAAAAACACCTGTCCCTCTTTCGCGTGTCGCGCCAAGACCAGTGGTCCGCCAAAGCATTTTGGCTTTCTGATAGAAAAGTGGCGTGTTTAATTAGTTGATGCAAACAGCGTATTAGTTTCACAACTGCGTCCTGTTTTGGGTTTGCTTTTTCTCTTGAATTAATTTTTTAACGTTTTCGAGTATGTCTTCTTTATTGTCTACCACAAGAATATTTGACTCTGTATTGGAGGAACGGGTTAATTCTGGTTGGATTATGGGCAGCTTAACAGTGACCATTGTTCCTTTTGCCACTTCACTCTCCACGGCTATGCTTCCGCTGTGGGCTTCTATGAGTCTCTTGGAAATAGCTAAACCGAGTCCCATGCCTTTAGATTTAGTGCTAAAGAGCGGTTTGAATAGTTTGTCCAATTTTTCTTTTTGGATGCCGATGCCTGTGTCTCTGAAACTGGCTTCCACAAAGCCTTTACTTTCGATAGTTGAAACCCGTAGCGTTCCCCCGTTCTCCATTGCCTGTATTCCATTCACAGTTAAGTTCAGAAAAACCCGTTTCAACATTTTTTTGTCTGCTTCTATTTGTGGAAGGTTACCCAGTTCGGTGATTATTGTGATGCCCTGTGTTGTTTCAACTTCTGCTATAGCCTCTTTGACAACCTCGTTGACCGCAATTTTCTTGAACTGAGGCTTTTTTGTCGAAGCGAAATCGAGCAGACCTTCTACAAGTTTGTCGGCGTATTTTACTGAGTCGCCTATGGCATTCATTACTTCCATTCCTTTAGGTGAGCTTTGAAGGTGGGTACACTCTTTCTTGAACCAGTATGTTGCACTGTTTATGGCTTGCAAAGGGTTCCTCAGGTCATTGGCTAACTGGAGCGCTAACTCTCCAACGACAGCGAGTCTTTCCGACTTTAGAAGTTCTGCCTGCATCTGCTTTTTTTGGGTGATGTCCTTGGCAATATGAGTTACCAGAACGGTCTTACCATCACGGTTCTTAATTGGATGAGTGGATATTTCTACATAGAATTTATGGTTGTCTTTGTCAAAATGGGTGTGTTCAACCGTAACGGATTTGCCCGTTTTCAGTAGTTCTTGAACTGGGCAGATATCTTGAGGCGGTTTACAAGGTGTTACTGCATGATGGGTTACTTTATAGCAAGTTTGTCCAAGCACATCTTTTTCGGGGAGTTTCAACCGAGTTAATAATGCTTGGTTTGCTTTCACTATTCGGTAGTCATTAGGATCAATAACTAAAAGTTCGTCGCTAATTGAATCGATTATGCTGCTACTCAGCGCCGCCTTAAGAGCAGTTTGTTTAGGGTTTGCCGCTTTCTTAGGGGTAGCTTTTTTTTCCTTAGTCAACTCTTTTTGTCTCCACATGTTTTACACTAATTGTACAATCGCCCACTAGATTTTAGGTTAACCACAAATAGTATCTGTTCACTTAATACATATTATAGCTCATAATTTAACTTATGTGGAATTAACGTCTATATTTGCAGTACTCTTTTTTGATGGCTGATGCCAAAAGCGGCGCAGTACTTACCAACTCAGAGACCATGCCCAGTTCTTTGTTGTGAATTTTTGTTGGCTATCGGCAGCAATTTAAAGCTGTGTAAAAATCAGTATGAACTGATTGAAGGATAGACCACGATGAATGCGGTTGATGCTGCGATGAATTTTGGCAATGCAGTGAATCTTGTTGCGGTTTTGCTTCTGATGCGTGCCGTGTTAAAAGATAGGAATTTTCTGAAGGGGTTTAGTGTTAGCGGGACTTTTTTGACGTTTGTGGCAATTATTGGTTTTGAGGTAGGGTTCTTGTTTATGGAAAATTATGTGAGCTTTGTGTTGGGGTTAGTTACGTTGGTGTTTTGGTTTTTGGTTTTTGTGTTTAGCCTCCGAACGCTATTACGGGAACGCAAAAAACTACTTGTATAAACATTCGCCCGTACGGTGATTACATAAAAAGAGATATGTGTTTGCAAACATAGAGGTTAATCACTGGTAACCTGTCTGCATGATTTAATGGAGCTGCATTTGCCGATTGAAAAAAGCGTTAGCAATTGTAATAGTTGTGGTGTTTTTAATTTCAGCCATTGCGTTTTTGGCACAAAACTATTCAGCGAGTAAACCCGAAAACATAGAAAAGTGTTACGTGGGCGTTGCATTCTGCGGAAACACCACAGCAGAAGCAAAACTGCTCATTGACAGGGTTAAAACGTACACTAACTTGTTTGTCGTGCAATCAGGTCCAATAAGTGAGAATGAAACTGCACTAAACGAGATTTGCAATTACGCTGTCAACTCTGATTTAGACATTATCGTGTATTTTGGTGACCTCGATTCAAGGTTTATGGACACAAGCAAGTTCTGGCGTATTCCCTGGCTTAGCTTTGCCAAGCAACAGTGGGGCAACCGATTGCTGGGTGTTCAATATTATGACGAACCAGGCGGATTCTACATTGACATGAACCGGACTGAATGGGCAGTTGGGTCAAACTCAATTTTTGCTAATGCAGATTACGACCTAGCTGCAAATAGGTTCAAACGACTAGGGGGAGACTTAGGGTTTGCAGAGCTTGAAGCGAACGCTATTGATGTGTTTGTTTCGGATTACGCATTGTACTGGTTTGATTATTTGGCAGGTTACGATGTCGTGCTGGCGCAAGTTGGATGGAACCACACTACTGAACAGGATATTGCTCTTTTGCGAGGAGCAGCACGGTTACAGAACAGAAATTGGGGTGCAATTATAACCTGGAAATATACCCAACCACCATACTTGGAC
>CAYGJP010000017.1:9998-18259 GCA_964350175.1 uncultured Candidatus Bathyarchaeia archaeon | reverse complement strand
ATTCAACGCTTTAGCCGCAACTTCTTCCCTGCCTTTGCCCGTAAAAATGATAAACGGCGTAGCATTCCCCTTCGCCCTAAGATCTTGAAGAAAATCCAACCCATCTTTTTCAGGCATCTGATAATCCGAGACAATAACGTCAAATTCTTCTTGGCTGATTTTATCAAAAGCTTCTTCTACGGATGATGCACCTTGCACTTTAAGTGCTTTATCCATTTCCAATATTTCCTTAGTAATGTGCAGTAGCCCCGAATCGTCATCGACATGTAAAACTCTTATCCGTTCCATCCCTCGCAAGTCAGGGACTTCCTCCGAAGGTGTCTTAGACATTATAATACGACCAGAATAAATTGGAAGAGAACAAGTAATGTATAGCTAAGTAGGGCAACTTCTATAAAACATTTGTTAAAATAAGCCTAAAAAACTAAAATTAAATTACAGATGCGCTTTTCATAGTTGGCATCTATTCAAACTTTCCGAAATATTTCAGCACTGTTATGCCTTGCTGAGTAACTAAGTAAACCGCTCTTTGTTTTGCTTCTATTCTCTCTTCAATTAAACCCTGTTTGATTAATAATGCAAGACACTTCTTCGATGCTTTACTGTTAAGATTCGCCTTATGCATAACATGAGTGACTTTCAACGGACCTCCATGAACCATCACTTGAAGTATCTGTATGTGCATTTCTAGTTCAGAGCGTTTCATACTTAATCCCCATCTCTTCCCATGAGCTTTCTCATTTTTCTCCAATCTGCTACACTTACGTTCGGTGAAGAACTTTGGACACAGTTATTCCCCGTCGCGTACAATAGTAAGCAGCCTCTTTTCCAATTTCTATCTGCTCGACAAGTCTCTGCTTAACAAGGAAGTCCAGACGCGTTTTCAGGAACGATTTTTCAGCATCAACCTCATGCATGATGTAAGATAGGTTTAGTTGATGTCGTCGACCTAACGTTTTGAGTATGTCAAGGTACAGTTCTAGTCTGGTTCTCTTCATTCACATTTCTCCTCAGATTCATGGGTGCGTCTTTATTTCCAGAGGGTCGAATACACAAAACATCCTGAGCTTTGCAAAGCGCAACAATGACCTTGTTAATGCGACTATGCTGAAGCATTTCGCGGAAGCTTTGACGGATTGACGTTGTCAACCTGAAGCCCTCAACCAGATGTACTTGTGTTGAACAGACCGCATAAAAAGTTGTGTAACCGCAGCCGAAAAGGCACAGTGACACAAACATCTTTAACTAATTCTTAGCGCGCCTGTCAAAGTTGGCGCTAAACTGTTAAAGTGTTCTAGCAAAACGATTACTTCTTTAAGAGAACTAAATCAAATACAGCTAGAACAAAAAAGAAAACAGCTCCACGGCACACCCATCAATGAACAGAAACCAGTTGCAAATGCTTTTTAATTGTGAATGAAGCTTATGACTAAATCAATAACGAGGATTCAACGTGAACACTGACAAAATAGTTATCGGCTTAACTGGGATGCCTGGTTCTGGGAAATCCTTGGTGGTAGTTGAAACCGCCCACGAATCGGGCTATGGTGTTGTGGTTATGGGCGACGTGATACGTGAAGAAACCCAGAAGCGCGGCTTAGAGCTAAACCCAAAAAATGTGGGCAAAGTCATGCTTGAACTGCGCGCTGCCCATGGCGACAACGTCATCGCTGAGAAATGCATCCCAAAAATCGAGCAAAACGAAAGCGCAAAAGTAATCGTGGAAGGCATCCGCAGTTTACATGAAGCAGACGTATTCAAGAGGCACTTTGCCAAATTCACCCTTATGTCGGTTCACTCTTCACCTGAAACACGATTCAAACGTCTCTTCAATCGGGGCAGAAGTGATGACCCAAACAACTTGGAACTGTTCCATGAACGGGACATGCGTGAACTCGGCGTAGGTATAGGCAACGCTATAGCCTTGGCGCAGTTTATGATTATTAACGAGGAATGCAAAGACGCAGCAAAAACCAGGGTTAAAGAGACCTTAAAAGAGGTTGAGGAAAAATGGACCAAGTAACAGTTCATTTGGAAGCTGACGTTAACCCCACAGAATCCGAGGAAAAGGTGAAGAAAGCATTATGGAACCTATTTGGCGACGTACCCACGCAAACCAAAAACCTTCACCAGGGAGCTGTTTTGACAGCAAAAGCAAAAGGTTTGGAGACGCTATCTACGTTTCGTAACGTGCTTCGCAGAGACCGCATCCGTGACGCCTCAAGAAAACCGCTATTCCACGGCTTAAGCGGAGACTCAATTACTTTCTACTTGAACAAGCAGGTGGCGTTTGCAGGTCACGTTTCCTTCTCTGAGGCAACTTCGGAATCGCCGCTTGGACCCATAAAAGTCAATGTGCAATGTGAAAACCCACAGGAGCTAATCGACTGGCTTGCGCCGCGAACAACAAAAAATTGACCCAGCAGTCTCTCAAATGAAGGCATCTGTTACCCAGCGAGGAGCGGTGCTGCTAGGTAACTCGGTTGCCTGCGACGCCTACGAAGCAAACCGACCCGTGCGAATTGTGACGCACGCTCATGCTGACCACACAGGCGGCTTACGATGGAGCCTGCGGGAATGCGAAAAAGTCCTTATGACCGAAGCAACCCGTGAACTCATTGAGGTTCTGGAGGGTCCTCTTGGTCCAAGAGCAAAACATATTCACACTTTAAGATACGACCAGCAGTTCCGTTTTGACGGTGAACGGGTCACGCTGTTTAAAGCTGAACACATTTTGGGCGCCGCACAGGTTTTGGTAGAGAACGCAGAAGGCGAAAAAGTCGTCTGGACTGGTGACTTCAAAATTGACGGCACACCCGTATTGAACTGCGATACTTTGGTGGTTGAAGCCACGTATGGTAGTCCCATGTGTAGGCGCTCTTTCGACGTGGATGTTCGGAAACTCTTGGTGTCTATGGTGGAGGAAAGGCTTAAGGATGGCACCGTTTACGTTTTCGGTTACCATGGCAAACTGCAAGAAGTCATGCAGATTCTACACGATGCTGACGTTACTGTGCCGTTTGTTATGCCTGAAAAAGTTTATAACGTCTCAAAAGTCTGCGAAAAACACGGCATGAAGCTGGGGTGTTTGACACTTTCAACAGAAAAAGAAGGCCACACATTGTTGGAGGAGAATCTTCCATGCGTCGCGTTTTACCACATGAACTCACGCGGAAACGTCGGCTTAAACAACGCCCGCATCTGCGTCAGCGGCTGGGAATTCCGTAGCCCATGCAGGCGAATCGGCGAGAAGGAACATGTGATTGCGCTTAGCGACCACTCAGACTTCAACGGCTTAATCGAATATGTAGAACGTGCTTCGCCCAAACAGGTCATTACAGACAATCACGGCGGAGGACACGGGGAAACACTGGCTAAAGAGATTAAAAAGCGGCTGGGAATTCCCGCAATAGCAATGCCCACGAAAATCAGCGCCTGATGTTTTTATTGGTTCGTTCAAGTCTTTGAGGATTTTTGGGTTCCTGTGAACTTTTGAGGGATGCACTTTTTTCCTCGTTTGAAAACACATGCAACTACTTGTCACAACCATCACAACTAGAACACAACCCAAAACCGACCCCAACAACAAAACACAACAAACAAAACAACCCAAAAAAAGAAGTAGTGAAACACAAAAACCACCCACAACAACAACTAAACAAAAAAAAACAAACAACTAAGCCCTAAAAGACCCCACAGAACCAAATTTTTCTCCTACAGACTATTCGGTTACAACAAGAGCCCTAATTTCAGCCTGCGTCTCCTGCGGCGTTCCCGTGGTGTTAACGAGGTAAACGTCGGTTTTCTTGAAAAACCTGCGGAAGAACTCTTTCCGAAGCTCGGTTTTTCGTTCGTCTTTTACGAGTTGGTGTGGGTTGCAGAAGTCATTTGCTAAAAGGTAGTCCAAGGCTTCATCGGCGCCCAAAGGGGTAACAATGTTTGGGTCTTGGAAATCTCGTTTAAGCAGGATAACTGTTTTCATAGTCGTCATCGGGATTACCCCGTCTGCACCGACTATCCAACGCACGTTCACAACCGCTCGGCCTTTCGGGTCAAACGTTGCCTTATCCACAAGCCGTTCATATTCGTTCCAGATTTTGCCAATATCCGCCTCTATGTAGCAGTTCTTTTCTGAGCCGAAAGCCAAAGGTTCACGGCTGCTAAGCCGCACAAAGTACCAATCATCCGAAACCAATCGCCCATTTGGAAGACGCAGCAGACCCCAGGAATGGGTGGTTTTGCCTGTGCCGCTGGGTGCTATGATGGAGACACCTCCGGAGCCAATGTCTATGGCTGCTCCGTGAACGGAGTAAATTCTATGTTCATCTTCGAGGACATCACTTGCCACGGATAGGGCGACGCTTTTTATCCAACCATAATAGTCCACGTTTATGAGAAACGCGGTTTTGGTGTAGGGGTCGTATTTGACTGTGTTCGCAGGTTGCTTTGGCTCTTGTAGCACGATGAGTCTTCCGTGGCTTCGGATGTGTTCGTTCATGGTGTAAAAGTTGTCTTCCCACGCGTTCTTCACAGGCTCCATGTCAGTGAGTAGTTTTATGCAGCAGCCGTAGATTTCGGCTTTGTTGGTGTAGAGGAACCTGTTTTCGTAGGTTTCGTAGAGTCTATCTTTCTCTTCGGGGCTGATTAGCTGAACAGAGTAATGGGATTTCATCCGCTTCAATTCTCCGAGAATACACCAATACCCTTTGAAGGCTGCGAAAAATAAGGTTTACTGAATCCACCAACGCGAGGCTAACGGCTGGTTTGTTTGTTTTGAGCGGGGTTACTTCAATTAACTCGCTATTCAGATTGAAAGTTGATTTAGTTATAATCGTATAGCAATACTTATTTGTGATTACGGATAAGAAGAGTTATCCTTAGGAGGTTACGCCATTGAAAATTGAAATAATACGCAACGCAACTCTGCAGACATGCTTTTTCACAGACCACTTTAGAGGCTTTGAGATGATTGAAGCAGTGAAAAAAATTTTCGGTGACAACACCCAGAATATCCTGACGCGAATCCGCGTGGAATTTACCAGCGCCACACTATACATGAGGGTAGACCACGAAGGCAACCTCCTAGTTAATCCGCATTACCTTAACAACGGCGACTTCACCGACATTTACCTAGACGTAATCCATGAGCTTGTTCACGTGAAGCAGGCGTGGAATGGAAAAAACTCAGACCAAGCAGTAAGTTATGTGGAAAGGCCACTGGAGATTGAGGCTTACCGAGCTGCAGTTGAAGAAGCCAAGGTTTTAGGTTGGGATGAAAACAGGATTTTTGCCTATCTGGATTCGGATTTGGTTAATGCCGATGAGCTCAGGCAGTTGGCGAGGACTTTGGAGGTTAACTGCGGAGAAATGGAAGATTTGCCCCTAACCCTGGAGTAGCATACGTTTTGTGCAACCCGTTATAGTCGATGTAGTAACTTTAATTTTGTTTTTTAAAAGCTTGCGGCGAATCCCCTAAACACGTCTTTGATGGATTGAATCAGCGGGTGCCTCACCTTCACTGGCTCCTGCAGCTTGGTTAGGCGTTCAACTCGGAAATAAATTGGCGGATGCGAATCCAAGCCTATCCATTCTTGGATGCGGAAGCTGGGTTTGCGTTCGAACAGTAGTCTTTGGAAGCCGATTTTCTCCAGTGCCTCTGCCAGAACTTTGGGTTTGCCCACCATGATGGCTGAGACCAAGTCGGCTCTGGCTTCGAAGAATTTTCCAATAAAGAATATGATTGTCATTACTGCCCAGAAGTAAGCAAAGAACAGGAAAGACGAGAATATCACTGGGAACAGCGCGAACAGTACATAGAACCTGAATAGGAACTCTGCGCTTGTGAGCCCAAAAAGGATTAGTGGGTCTCGACCTTTGAGGTGCCCAAATTCGTGTCCCAAAACGCTTACCACTTCGTCTTCTTCACGCTGCACCAGCAAACTGTGGTGATTAGAACGATTCCGCGGCTGGGGCTGGGACCTGAAGCAGCTGCGTTGGGAACCATCGTGTTTGAAACCACAATTTTAGGCATCGGATACCCGAATTTGTCAGCTACCTTTTTCACCAGCCCGTAAACGTTCACTTTTTTGGCTGACAGGTTATCTTGTTGGCAGGTCACGTTGAATTTTGTGAAAACTTTTTGGGCTTCGCCGCAGTCAATTGCGCCCTGTTTAGATAGTATTTCTTCGTAGACTTCTTTTTTTATGGCTGCAAGCTGTTCTGGCGGGGTTCCTTTGAAATCGTCAATTGCTCCGATGGGGAGATGGTATTCTAAGAAGTGAATTGACGGGTTATCTTTGGTGATTGTCCAGTCGCCTGTGCGCGCGATTATCTTGTTGGAGTAGAAGACGACGACAAATTGGACGGCTATGAGTGTAATTGGGGCTATCCAGAACCAGCTTGGAGCGAACGTGTAAACAGCAACAAACAAGCCCATGCCTAGAACTATGAACACGACGAAAAGCAGGATTTGGGTTTCAAGCAATATTCGGCTGAAGCTTTTTTCGTGAGCTTTGACTTTTTCAGGAACAATGTTTTCGCCTTCTCGCCATGCAAAGTACCATGTGGCTTTGCGGGCTTTTTCCTCGAACAGTTGTGTGGCTATGACTACGTCTTGTCTTGCCTCTGTCACAGCGGCTTTGGATACTTGCGGGTCCAAGGATGTTATTGTCACGTCGACGGTTTTGGTGCCAACGACTTCCACTTGGAGCAGTTGTTTTCCCCGTTCATCAATAATTGTGTATGAGATGCGAACGCCGTTTTCGATTATCTGCTTGGACAGGTCTGAGAATCGCTGTTTCTGCGGCGTCAAATAGTGATTGTACATGAAGTCCAGTAGTTTTTCGTAGTAACTGGGTGGGACTTCGGTGTCGATTTTGTACGTAGTCGATGAAGAAGTCATGTTGTGTCAGAGCCGTGAGAAAGTTCTCAATTTTAAAGGTCTTTTTCTATGTTATTAACTCTTATGGGCGAGGAATATTCTCGATGTATAGAGTGCAACTTTACAGTTTGGTATACGCTGTTGCTCGGCAGAGACTATAGCCCCCTTATATTAAGGCAGAATTGAAGATTTTCATCGTTGTACGCTTTTCTATTCAGGGTAGTGGCTGCTGTCGCAGAAAGGCTTATTCTTAGACTTGCCGCAGCGGCACAGAGTAACGCGGTTGCGAACCCTGTAGGTTTTGCCTTTGGCTGATTCAACCGGTATGCCACCGCGCAGCCAGATTGGTCCGCTTACGCCTACTGCAGGGTCTTCCACTAAACCGATGGCGGGCTCAAATTTTGGTTCCAGAGTCTTCTGGGCTTTGTTATCTTGAACCGTTAAGCGACCTGAGGGGCAATCACAAGCTTCTTCTTGAGCTATTTTTTTCGCTTTAGGTTTGTCTGATTTTGGGACAAGGTTCCAGATGCCTCCTGCGCGGTGGCAGAAGCGGGCTGAAGCGCATAGTTTCTCTACGTCGGTGAGTTTCAGGGCTGGTCCGTTGATTACTTTTGGCTGGTCAAGGTAGTGTTCTTGGTCGGCGGTTTCTGTGCCTTTAAAGCCAATTTTTGTGTGTGCTCCATCGCAGTAAGGTTTGTTCTTTGAGTTGCTACAACGGCATAAAGCGTAGCTTTCTTGGGGTGGGCATTTTTCGCCTTTTGTCCACTTTTCAGGCTCGCCGTCTTTGCCAACTGTGATTATTTCTTTTGTCAGCGGCAAATTGCCAAAAACAAGGTAAGGTCCGTTTTCCGTAACCACAACTTTTGGGCTCTTGTCTTTAGAGCGCTTAACTTCTTTGGTATTCAAACTTTTCTGCTTCCCTTTGGCTCTTGGTTTTGCGCCATGGCATGAGTCTGCTCTACCACTCGTTCTAGTGCGTATGGCTTAATTTCAGTTACTAATTGACCCCTTTTAGATTGGAGCCTGAAATGGCGAAATCCGACTGAGAAAACCGTTTTTTGTTCTCATCTGCAAGAGACAAGCTATAAATATATTTTCAAAGATAGATGAAGTTACAGGATTAGGGTGAGTGTTTTGCGAATTGGTTTTTTTCGTTTGGGAATATCCGCCACAACTCGTAGGCGGCTTAGGAACTTACGCTGAATACGTAACCCAAGAATACGTGGATATAGGGCACGATGTTTCCGTTTTCACCCTTAACCAAGGCAACTTGAAAACGCGGGAAATTCTGCGCGGCGTCGAAGTTCACCGACCCATCATCGCGGATGCAAGCAACGTTTTCCCTTTTTTCGTAGTTGATGACCTTAAGAAATGGGGCACC
>CAYGJP010000017.1:4694-9988 GCA_964350175.1 uncultured Candidatus Bathyarchaeia archaeon | reverse complement strand
CTCTTCAACGACATCTTCATCTACAACATTTTGAGCGCCACAAAATTCATCAACGGCTTAATCAAGAAGGAAAAGTACAATTTTGATGTTGTCTGCGTGCACGACTGGTTAAGCAGCCTTTCGGGTCTGGTTATTAAAAATGAATCTAAAATCCCCGTGGTGTTCCATACGCACAGTACTGAGTGGGGGAGAAGCGGCGGTCAAGGCTCTGAAGTTGTGAGTCACTTTGAGCGAGCTATGGCGCAGAACTCCGATAGGATAATAACAGTCAGCTATGCCATGCAGCAAGACCTTATACAGCATGGTTGGCCGCAATCAAAAATCAGCGTAGTCTGGAACGGCGTGGACCCTAACCGTTACGACCCGCACAAAATCAAGAAAGAAGACGTAGAAAGCATCCGAGCGAAATATGGCATACCCAAAGACTGGAACATGATCCTGTTTATTGGTAGGCTCGCGTGGGTGAAGGGCGTCCGCAACATTTTGCAGGCGATGCCCACCGTTTTGAAGGAATTTCCCAACACCAAGCTGGTGATATTGGGTAAGGGTGAAGAACAGAGCGACATTGTGGAAACCGCCGACAGGCTGAACATTAAAAATAACGTAGTGTACATTTTCGACTTTATCCCTGAAGACGAACGTATCTTACATTACGCTGCTGCGGACCTGTGCGTTTTCCCCTCAATCTACGAGCCCTTCGGCATAGTCAGCTTAGAAGCCATGGCAATGGAGAAGCCCGTGGTTGTGGGCGCTCGCGGCGTGGTAGGCTTCAGAGAACAAGTCATAAACTCAGGAACAGACCAGAACGGCGTGCATGTTAACGGCGAAGACTCGGCAGACATAGCTTGGGGAATAACTGAGGTGTTGCGGAACCCTGAGAAAGCAAGGAACTGGGGCGAAAACGGACGCAAACGAGTGCTGGAGTTTTTCACGTGGCGCAAAGTTGCAGATGAAACACTGAAAATATACGAATCACTTCTTCCATGAGCCAACTGTGCTTAAGTGGCCAGCATATTTGCCAGTTCCAGTAGACTCAGGTCCACCGGCTTCTTTGTGGCACATGCCTTCTCAAGTTCGATGCTGCCTATCGAGTTGTGTTGCAATCCGACGACGCGGTTTCCTTCTTCTCGGCAAAGGAGGTCTACAGCTTTTTCTGCGAACATGCTTGCTAAAAGTCGGCTTCGGGCTGTGGGGCTGCCGCCTCTTTGAGCGTAACCCACGATTGACAGGCGCACTTCTGAGTTGGTGTGCTCTTGGAGTTCTTTGGCGAGTTTTGCGTTGTCTCCCACGCCTTCGGCAGCGACGATTATGCCTGCGCGTTTGCCTTTACGAGTGTTTTCACATATGGTTTCAAGGATTTGGGTCATTTGGCATTTCTGCTC
The DNA here is from genome assembly GCA_964350175.1 of uncultured Candidatus Bathyarchaeia archaeon. GTDB lineage: Archaea > Thermoproteota > Bathyarchaeia > Bathyarchaeales > Bathycorpusculaceae > JADGNF01. Next base: position 8,606 of record CAYGJP010000017.1, on the reverse strand, counting down.
TGGAATCAAAATAACTTCGGCACCCACCGTTATGCCCACGTTCAGCGCAAGAAAACCCCGTTCTTTACCCATGACTTCCACTATGAAGAGGCGGTCATGCGAGATGGCGGTGTCCCGGATTTTGTCAATTATGCCAACAGCAGTATTCACGGCAGTGTCAAAGCCAATGGTTTCATCGGTTCCGTTAACGTCGTTGTCGATTGAGGCGGGAACACCTACCATTTGGGTGCTGCATTTTCTGCTCAAATCAAGTGCGCCTCGGAATGACCCATCGCCGCCTATAACGACTAAGCCATCCACCTTGTTTTGTGCAAGGGTTTGGGCAGCTTTCGCCATATTCTCTTCCTTTTTGAATTCGGGGCACCTCACCGTGTGCAGCATGGTGCCGCCCAACTGTATGATGCCGCCTACAGAGCGAGGAGTCAACTTTTGAAAAGTGTTGGTTAATAGTCCATCCCAGCCCCTCTCAAAGCCTACGACGCGGAGTTCTTTTGTGTGAGCAATGCGTGTGACAGCTCGGATGGCTGCGTTCATGCCGGGCGCGTCGCCACCTGTTGTTACTATGCCAATGGTTTTCAAACGTTAAACACTCCTGAAGAGTACACTGTACAGTACAGTGGTTATGTTCTGTTTGGAAATAAAGGTGACGATTATTTTTGTAATGCACCGTTTAACAAAGTGTTTTTTAGTGGAAAACGCTTAAGCCTTATTCAGCATTTTAGGTGACGCTTATGGAGAACTCTTACATCATCGTGATGGTTACTACAAGCAGCAAACAGGAAGCAGAAAAAATAGCCCAGCAGTTACTTGAGGATAAGCTGATTGCGTGTGCCAATATTGTGGATCCTGTGTCTTCGCTTTTTCATTGGGCTGGAAAAATCGACCATGCAGAAGAGTGCCTGATGCTGATGAAGTCGCGTGCTGACCTGTTTGAGGCGCTATCCGCGAAGGTGAAGGCTTTGCACAGCTATGAGGTGCCTGAGGTTCTCGCATTGCCCGTTTTGAAAGGTTCAGCGGCGTATCTTGGCTGGTTGGGCAATTCTTTAAAACAGATCTAATGTACATTTTTGTACTGAAAAGCCTTAAATAAAACATTACTGTATGCTTCTGAACCACAGGAGCAATGTACAAATGGGGTATCGCCTTTGGCTCAGAAACGCCAACCACAACAATGACAACCACTAAACTAGTCAACCCCCTGAGCTTCAAAAAAATCAATTTTGAAAACTCTCCCCTCGAAATCTTCTCCAAACTCTACAAACAGTACCCGACAGCCTACCTTCTTGAATCCATAGAAGGACCAAAAAAGCTGGCGCAGTACTCCTTCATAGGTTTTGACCCCCAACTAACAATTCGAATAAAAAACGGAATTGCCGTAACTCGCAACGAAAGAACTGGCGAAGAAACCAAAGAAAACGTAACTGACCCATTACAGGCCATTAAGCAGCTTATCAAAGACAGGGCAACCGCCAACAAAGAGTTCCGTTTCGCAGGCGGCGCCGTCGGCTACATCTCATACGACGCAGTCCGATACTGGGAAAAACTCCCCAAAACCACAAAAGACGACCTGAACTTCCCAGACATCGAAATGGGCGTCTTCGACGACGGCATCGTGTTCGACCACAAACAAAAACGAGCATACTACTATTACTACAACGAAAACCGTCTCCCAGAAATAACCCAACTCACCAAAAAAACAGACGCTTCGGAACAGTTAACGTTCAAGCAGCCAAAAGTGAACACCACCAAAGAGCGCTACGAGGAAGCAGTTGAGAAAGCTAAAGACTACGTGACACAAGGCGACATCTTCCAAGTGGTGTTGTCTAAACGTTACGACTTCAAATTCCAAGGCGACCTCACAGAATTCTACCGCTCACTACGCACCATAAACCCGTCACCTTACATGTACTTCTTCAAAGCGGGCAGCAGACAAATCGTCGGCGCCAGCCCTGAGATGCTTGCCCGAACCGAAAACCGCACCGTGGAAACTTTCCCAATCGCGGGCACAAGACCCTGCACCGCAAACCATATTGAAAACAGGCGCTTAGCCAAAGAACTGCTTGCTGACCCAAAGGAGCGGGCGGAGCATGTGATGCTTGTGGATTTAGCTCGAAATGATGTGGGCAGAATAGCCAAATATGGAAGTGTGCGCGTCCCCGAGTTCATGCAGGTTCACCGCTACAGCCACGTACAACACATCGTATCCCGTGTAGTCGGCGACCTCAGAGATGACCAAGAAAGCTACGACGCGTTAAGGGCAGTTTTTCCCGCGGGCACGGTTTCAGGAGCACCCAAAGTTCGAGCTATGGAAATCATAGAGGAACTTGAGCCTGCCTGCCGTGGACCATACGCGGGCGCCGTCGGCTACTTCAGCTATAATGGCAACGCAGATTTCGCCATCACCATACGCACTCTTTTCGCGGAAAACAATAAGGCCCACATCCAAGCAGGCGCGGGAATTGTTGCTGATTCGGTTCCTGAACGTGAATGGTTCGAAACCGAGCACAAAGCAGGCGCCCTCATGAAAGCGCTGCAAGAGGCAGGAGGCAACAAAAAATGAAAGTCTTAGTCATAGACAATTACGACTCATTCGTCTACAACCTCGTCCAGTACATCGGAGAGTTCGGACCCGAAACCATCGTTTACAGAAACGACCAAATCACCCTCCAGCAAGTCCAAAAACTCAAACCCGACAGGATAGTGCTCTCGCCAGGTCCAGGCAACCCTGAAGACGAAAAATACTTCGGCGTCTGCAAAGCAATTCTGCAGCAGGTAAGCCCAAAGGTTCCCACGTTAGGAGTGTGCCTTGGGCATCAAGGAATAATCAGCACTTACGGGGGCAAAGTGGTCTCGGCGAAGCGGCTGATGCATGGCAAAACCAGCCAGATAAAACACGACGGCAAATGCCTCTTTAGCGATGTGCAGAATCCTTTCACGGCAACCCGTTATCACTCTCTGGCAGGAGAAAAGGACACCATTCCCGTGTGCCTTGAAGTAACGGCTGTTGCAGTTGATGATGGAGAAGTTATGGGCGTTCGTCACAAGGAATACCCAATTGAGGGCATACAGTTTCACCCTGAATCCATATTGTGCGAGGACGGCAAACTTATCATAAAAAATTTCTTGGAAGGCAGATGCCCATGATAAGAGAAAACATAGCGAAACTCGTTGACGGCATCGACCTGTCCAGTGAAGAATCCGAAGTCGCCATGAAAGAAATCATGACTGGAAACGCAACAAACGCGCAAATAGCCGCATTCCTGACAGCTCTACGAATGAAGGGGGAAACGGTGGAGGAACTCACGGCTTTCGCGAAGGTTATGCGGGAAAACTGTTGCCTGATTCACCCACGCGTCAATGACCGTTTAGTTGACACTTGTGGAACTGGCGGCGACAAGGTAAAAACATTCAACATCAGCACCGCAGCGGCTTTTGTGGTTGCAGGCGCAGGTGTAGCTATAGCTAAGCATGGGAACCGTTCGGTCACCAGCCGTAGCGGAAGTGCCGACGTGCTGGAGCATCTTGGTGTTAACCTCAATATGGAACCTAAAGCTGTGGAGAACACGATTGAACAGATGGGCATAGGCTTCATGTTTGCCCCCGCCTTTCACCCCGCCATGAAATACGCGGTCTCGCCAAGAAAGGAGATGGGCATCCGAACCGTGTTCAACCTGCTGGGTCCCCTCACCAATCCAGCATGCGCCAACGCACAACTGCTTGGCGTTTACAACTCCAAACTCACGGTTCCTTTAGCTCATGCCTTGAAAAGTCTTGGTTGCGAAGAGGCAATGGTTGTCCACGGTTTGGACGGCTTAGATGAGATTTCGACTGTGGGCAAAACGGTAATTTCGCATTTAAAGAAAGGCGACGTCACAACTACTGAAACTGAACCGAAAGACTTTGGCGTAAAGC
>CAYGJP010000017.1:0-4684 GCA_964350175.1 uncultured Candidatus Bathyarchaeia archaeon | reverse complement strand
GCATTGACGCTTTGAAAGGCGGAACGCCAGAGGAAAATGCTGAGATTCTTTTCAAAATCTTAAGCGGCAACAACGCTGAGGTCGACCCGAAAACGGAAATTGTGCTTGTCAACGCTGCCGCCGGAATCATTGTTGGCAGAGAAGCTGACGACTTCAGCAGCGGCATGGAAGCAGCCCGAAAATCTATCCGCAGTGGTGCAGCCTACAAAAAACTCAAAATAATAGTCAGCGTATCAGGTGGCGACTTGTCAAGGCTTGAGGAGTTGGAGATAAAATATGCCTGACTTTCTTGATGCGCTGGCACAGGACGCAAAAGAAACCGTCGGCACGGGTTACTACGAGCATCTAACCTCCACACGCGCCGCATTTACTACCAGTTTAAAAGACGCCATAACCCAAACCAAAGCGGTCGCCGTCATAACCGAAGTCAAAGCTGCCTCGCCGTCAGTGGGAACCATCAGAAAACACGTTTCGCCCAAAGAAATCGCAACAGCCATGGCAAAAGGCGGAGCAGCAGGCATATCCGTCCTCACCGAACCCAAACATTTCAACGGTTCCCTAAGTTACCTCGCCCAAGTTCGCGAGTCAGTGAAGCTGCCCATTCTCATGAAAGACTTCATCGTAAGCCCCAAGCAGCTAGACGCCGCACAGCACATCGGAGCCAACGCTATCCTGCTAATCCAAGCACTCTTCGACAGAGGCTACTGCGAATACAGCTTAGACGAGATGGTTGAGCAAGCTCACTCAAGAAGCCTGGAAGTACTTTTGGAAACGCATAACGAAGACGAGTTTCAACGTGCCATACGCAGCAACGCAGACTTGATAGGCATAAACAACCGAGACCTTGGAACCTTGAAGGTTGACTTGAACGTGACTAAGGGCATCTTGGAGAAAAACGCCGCCAACAGGAAAGTTGTGGTCAGCGAAAGTGGCATCAACTCAGCCGCGGATATTCGTTTTCTGCACGGGTGCGGTGCTAAGGCGTTTCTTGTCGGGTCCGCCATCATGCTGGCGGATGATGTTGAGGCTAAGGTGAAGGAGTTAGTGAATGTTAACCTAAACGAGGAAAAACGAACATGAAAAAAATAGACACGTACCCAGTGGACGGAAAATACGGCAAATATGGCGGTCGCTTCGTGCCCGAAGTGCTCATGGAAGCCGTAAACCAACTAGAAACAGAATACGAAGAAGCAAAAAACGACAAACACTTCAACGAGGAACTGGCGTACTACCTAAGCGAATACGTCGGAAGACCAACTCCACTTTATTTTGCTGAAAATCTTACCAGAAAGGTTGGCGGAGCCAAAATCTACCTGAAACGCGAAGACTTAGCCCACGGCGGCGCCCACAAAATCAACAACACAATCGGACAAGCGTTGCTCGCAAAACGCATGGGTAAAAAGCGGGTCATCGCGGAAACAGGCGCAGGACAGCATGGCGTGGCAACGGCTATGGCTTGCGCAGCTTTAGGCTTGAAGGCGGAGGTGTACATGGGCGTCGAAGACACCGAGCGCCAAAGGCTAAACGTGTTCAGGATGAAACTTCTAAACGCGCAGGTTCACCCCGTGGAAACAGGCAGCAAAACCTTGAAAGACGCCATCAACGAGGCGTTCCGGGACTGGGTAACCAACATCGAAACCACATACTACCTTATCGGGTCAGTTGTGGGTCCCCACCCGTACCCCATGATAGTCCGTGACTTCCAAAGTGTAATCGGCAACGAACTCAAAGAGCAATTCAAGCTGAAAGAGGGGCGACTGCCTGACGCTTTGGTTGCTTGTGTGGGCGGCGGAAGCAACGCCATGGGCACGTTCTACCCCTTCGAAAACGACAAAACAGTGAAACTGTATGGTGTTGAAGCTGCCGGTCAAGGAATAAACACAGGCAAACACGCTGCCTCGCTGGGCGCTGGAGTTGAAGGCGTCTTCCACGGCATGCTAACCTACGTCCTCCAAGACAACGAAGGACAAATCCAGAACACACACAGCATATCAGCAGGCTTAGATTACCCCGGCGTTGGTCCTGAGCACTCTTTCTTGAAGTCTCTTAAACGGGCAGAGTACGTTTCCGTTACGGACAAGGAAGCTGCAGACGCATTCCTCGCCCTGTCGAAGGAGGAGGGTATTCTTCCCGCTTTGGAGTCATCACACGCCGTTGCTTACGCTATGAAGTTGGCGAATAAGATGAAAAAAGACGAATCAATCGTGGTGACTTTGTCGGGGCGCGGAGACAAAGACGTGGAAACCATCGCAGATTACTTGGGAGTGAAAATATGACCGCGATAAGTGAAACTTTCCAGAAACTCAAAAAACGCAAAGAAGCTGCACTCATAGGCTACGTTACGGCAGGCGACCCCGAACCAAATTACACGCCACAAATCGCTGAAGCCCTAATCAGAGGCGGCGTCGACATCCTTGAGCTTGGGTTGCCTTTCTCTGATCCCATAGCCGACGGACCAACCATTCAAGCGGCAAGCGTGCGTGCCTTGAAAGCTGGAACAAAACCCAAAAAAGTGCTGGATATTGCCAAGCAAATTCGAGCGAAACATGATGTACCCGTTGTGGTCATGACGTATTATAATCCAGTGTTCCGGATGGGGCTTGACAGCTTCTTCCACACAGCCAAAGCCTGCATGGTTGACGGTGTCATAGTTCCTGATCTCCCAGTTGAAGAAGCCAGCGACTACAAGAAAGCCGCAGACGCATGCGGAGTGGACACGATTTTCCTTGCGGCGCCGTCAACGTCGAATGAGCGACTCAGCAAAATAGTGGCTTGCACTTCAGGCTTCCTGTATCTGGTCTCCCACTTCGGCGTTACGGGTGCAAAAGCTGCCGTGGAAAACTCGACCCTTCAATTGGTCAAAAGGGTTCTTTCTTTCACAACTGGACGAGTGCCGTTGGCTGTTGGCTTTGGAATTTCCAAACCTGAGCACGTGAAAAGCGTAGTTGAAGCTGGAGCAGACGCCGTGATTGTGGGCAGCGCCTTCGTTAACATCATAAACAGAAACAGCGAAAACCGTAGCCAGATGCTTTTGGAGCTTGAGGAAACCGCGCTTAAGCTGAAAAAGGCTACTTTGCCATAACTTTTTTCTTTTTTTGCTAATTTACGGTTTTTGCGCCATTAACCATAATAACGTGCATTTACATTGCCATTGCGAGTAATCCTTCCTAAATTGCCTTTGGCAATAAGTTTGGAGTGTTCTTGGCGGAAACAAGCAGGATTACCTAAAACGGAACAATTACGTGGAAAGTAGGGAAATAATGCGGAGCAAAATTTATCCAAGCGAGTACTTGGCGTTTCTTGCCACGAAATATGACGTGGACGTGGAAAAATTTTTTGATGCCCTAATTTTTGCTTGGAAAAACCAAAAATCCGAGTGCGGAAGCCTCTCCATAGAGTTGAGGGGCAAACAGGAGAACACTTTGACTATGTTGATAACGCAGGACTCAAAGGTTATTGCCCAGTTCCGACTCCCTGAAGAGTTCTTGTCAGAAAAACGCAACCCCCTTCAAGCAGCGCTTAAGAGCGCATACCTGATGGATAAGCGTCCAGAGAGAAAGGACGAGTCGCAGTTGCTCCAGATTAAGGACTTGCAGATTGGAATGAAAAAAGTTTGCCTGAAAGCAAAAATTCTTGAAGTATCCAAGCCCACGGTTGTAGTTACACGATTTGGAAACTGCGCAAGCGTAGCCAACGCCATGGTTTCCGACGAGACAGGACAAATCAAGCTGTGCCTTTGGAACGACCAGATAACCTCGGTGACGGTGGGTGATACTGTTGAGATTGAGAACGGTATGGTCTCGGAGTATAGGCATGAACGCCAGATGCGTGTTGGAAAGAAAGGCACGCTTCGCGTCGCGTAGGCAAACGGGTTTTTGAGAAGTTATACAGGGTAAAGTTTTAAAGTGCAGCTTAGGGTTTGTATGTTTGGCGGTGGGTCTTAGGCGGGGGGGTAGGGGTCCCTTGCACCGTAAACCCTCTACATGACGGGCTAACAGCAGAGGCTGAGGCGCAAAAGGCCGTCAAGACCCTCATTTCCGAAACAGTGACTATCCGTCCTTTGAGGCTGGCGGTCTCTGAGCGGTTTCCGTAGGGCAACCGTCTTCAGGGTTCATCAGGCGAATCTGGCTAGGCTCGGGAGAGAGCAACCTAAGTTTGGGCGTTCAGCGCACAAAGGGGCACGGGTATGAGCGTAGGGCTCGAGGTGCTTGGCGGAGTCTAGGCGTCGAACCTCCGTGACCCACCGTCTCTTCAAAAGGTTTGCTTTGTCTTTTTTGTTGTTATACTGTTGGCTGCGGCGATATTTTCGTGTGATTGTTCATTGTTTTAGCCAGAATCGGTATTTAAAATACACATAGTTAATATTAATAGTTAATAGAAGATACACTAACAGGTTATACTCGATTAAACAAGAGAGAGGTGAATAAGAAAATGAAACTTAAAAAGTTACTTAAAAGTAAATACGCCTTTTCAGCCATAATTGCCTCGTTGATAATGATGCTTCTTGCAGTTGCTGCAGGTGTTGTAGTCTACGCTTACGTTATGGGCTGGATTGGAGGAGCACAGCAGAGCCCTACGCAAACAGGAATTATACAGTTTGACTCAGTCACTGCGGATGCAACAAATGACGTAGTTCACATATATGTAAGAAACGTTGGCGCTAATACTGTTGTTATTGATAAGG
>CAYGJP010000016.1:3654-18307 GCA_964350175.1 uncultured Candidatus Bathyarchaeia archaeon | reverse complement strand
AGAGCCTACGTCATAATCATCAAAGACTAACAACAACTTATGTCCCAAAGCCGCAGCAAGGAGAAAATTTTTATAACCTTGAGTATTTTCCAAAAAGGGTAGAACCGAATTTTTGAAGTTGCAATGGCCTTTAAAATGTTCCCGCCTTCCAGCATACATGAAATGAGCGTTGCCGCGTCAACATCCACAATAATCTCCGGGTCATTAACTGCTTTTTTCGTAACGGTAAATTCGCCGTTTTGAATTTCCACCCAAAAACTATCGCCAAAGGAAGACGAAGCATTCTGCAATCTGAACAAAAATTGGCCGTTAATGTTTTGTTTTTCTACGGAATTTGTCAAAACCTCCGTAATCAAGCGGGGAAAATCCAAAATGCTTATGAACATATACTCTGGGTGGTTTTCGGCAAAATTGAGTTTTGAACAGACTTTGCGGACTAATTTGTCCTTGGTTGGAAAATTTAGGAGAATTGAATCGCTGCCTGCGCTTTTCAGGTAATCAACTGCCCACGCTAAGAGTTTAGTTACAACTGTTTCGCCATCGCAGGTTGGGTCGTAACACATTTCCCAGATGTTGCCTGATTGGCCAGCGACTGCGTACCCTAAAATTCTCTCTGATTTACTAACAACTACTATCCCCTTTTCATCTACATCGGGTCTCTGTGCACAACACCAGGACCAATACTCTATAGTTCTCGGAACAAAGCCAGCATATTCTCTGAAAGTAGAATTAAAAAGGTCAACGATTGTTGCTTCGTCACCGCGCTTGAATGACCTCAAATGATAGACATTTTCTTCCAATTGTTTCTTAATCTCCAAATCAGGTTAAGAAAAGTTTAGACACTTAGCGTCAAGTTCCAACAGATACTTTTCAAAGGAGGCAGCTACTTGTGGCCAACTATATTTTTCCTCAATGATCGCTCTCCCACATCTGCTTCCTTCTTGCAAAGAACCCACATTTTCATGAACGTGTGAAATTGCATTCGCTATTTCTTCCGCTGAACTGGCGGGAATAAAAACTGCGCTTTTACATGTTCCCAGAATGTATCGGTGTGCTGGGATATCTGTTACTATTATCACTTTTTCCATTGAACAGTATTCGAGGAGTTTTAAGGGGCACTGATTTCTCCAGATAGGCAAATCGAATGGGATTAAAGCTAAATCACACATTGCAATATATTTTGGGACATCTTCGTAGCTTACTTTGTCATGCAAAATTACTCTATCATGAACATCATACTTAGTAATGAGTTTTTTTAGCAGGTAAAAGCTTCGGCTGTCTCCAAGCATGTACAAAACAAGATCGGGATGCCTTTTTTTTAGTGTTTGAATGCTTTTGATGCTTTCAACAAGTCCACGTGCCTGTACTTGGTCGTATGATTGACCAATGGACCCGTGATAAAAAACAACGAACTTATCATCTATATCTGAGGCCTTTCTTAGAGCTGTTCTGTCATAGTTTTCAGGGTTGAAAAGTGTTGTCGACACCCCACTTGGCCAAACTCCCATGGTGGCTGAATCTATTTGGAATTGATTGCAGACTTCAGTTCTCATCATCGGAGTGATTATGGTCATTCCATCAAAAAGTTTCTTTCCCGCATAGATGCTTAGCTTGAAGAGTGACTGTCCCGTTTGAGTGCCATCAACAGGTGTAGTCCTGATGTCTAAAACAACTTTGGGTCGCCTTGACTTAGGGAATAGTCGTGTAGGTATTAAGCTGATGAATACAGGGCTTTGTGGTTCTATTATTACATAGTCGGTTTTAGAGAATGCAAGATAGAAGGGCAAGCTTATGAAGAGCAAAACAGTGTACATGAGCGCAGTAAGAAGAGAAATATATCTTAGCGGAATTGAAATGACCTGAACATTTTTTATCTTAGACTCAAAGCGTTCATTTGAATAAGTCCCAAAGAGCGACGTTTGATGCCCCCGTTCCGCTAAGCTCTTCAGAATCTCAATTTGCGACGTTTTATGAAGATCCTTATCTAGAACTAGAAAACTAATCCAACATATTTTTTTTCCACGAACGTTTGATTTTTGGTCTATCATTTACAGGATCACAACAAAAAGTTCAATCAACTTAACGCAACAATTGTTTTTTTGGCTGCTTCTACCTTTTTATCAGGTAGCCGCTAAGGTTTTGACAAATACGTTATACAACTCGTCGCCTACTGCATTCGCTTCTCTTTTTTTGCTTTCTTCAAGACCCTTTTGCTGCAACTTCAGAAAGAGTTCAGGGTCATTAAATAAGCGATTAATATTCACGATTAAGGAATCTTCATCTTTTGCAACCAACGCGTTTGTTTCATTAATTACGTATTGGTCATTATGTGTCATAACGATTGGCGTTTTCATGCTCCAGCAGTCGCCTATAAAACCCCACCCACCTACATTTACTGGAGTATACGCGAAGTAACTGCTAGCCATTAAGGCTAACGCGTCAAGTCGAGGTAATCCCGGCAAGTACTTCACTGCGCTGTTTGTCTCTTTTTTGAGTTTCTGAATGATTTTTGCGTGGGGTCCTGGACCGACAACAAAAAATTCTTCTGTGCTGGTTTCTTTCAGAATACGGGGCAATGTTTGTTCAAAAACTTGGGTATTCTTGAACGGAAATAATGAACCCACATATACACCTCTGTTTTTCTTTCGTGACAAAGGCGGCTTAAATTCTGATGGTACGTATGTAGGCCAGGGCAGATAATAAACTGGTTTATGAAATTGTGAAAGCCTACTTAGTTCATACCTGTCTTTAGGGTGGCAAGTAATTATTGCAGATGCCCTCTTACACAGCCAACTCCAGAACTTTTGGCGACAGGGGACTCCAAGTGTTCCCATTAAAAAATTGAATTGGAGAGATGTGCGAGTTTCTCCAGAATTTAGCCTTCCTGCATCCTCAACCAGTAACACTATAGGTACATGTAAACATTTTTGCAGGAGCAAAGCCAAACGCATGTTCAATTCTTGGGAACAAAAAATCAAATCAGGCTTCAAATCCCTAGCTATTTTCAGGCATGCTTTGAGTTTTGCCATTGGCAAAGTAAACATATCCATGTTCCTGTTAAACAGTCTGTAGATTGGAATACCTGCCATGTCTTCATAATCAGGCAGTGCCCCGTTTCCTTTTAAACCTAAATTTTTGCTTGCAACAATGGACATTTCAACGTTTTTATCAAGTAGGCGGATCAGCATATGGGCGTTGTCACAACGCTCGCCCATTCCAGGATAAATTGACAATACCTTCAACTGTTTTATCCACCCAAAATACAAACAAAATTCCATTGGTCACGAGGTTATTGTTCAATTATGCTATACACGTTTACTGTAAAGTACTCTCTAATTGGTTTAATGGCGCATAATACTCGCAGCATCGCAAAGACGATTCGGCTTTTTCCGCTTGACACGTTGGTTTTGAAGAATACAAATTTTAAGCCGGCGTCTTGGATGATTTTCCGATATCGGTTTTGCGTCATCTTGTTAAGTCCATGTTCCTGGAATGATTGTACTTTTTCGCCTTGAAAACGGCTTAGTTCTTGCATCAGGATTTTCTCGGGGAAAATAAGGTGTGCCCAAGGTAGTTTGGTTAAGCCGCCGATGTGTCCACCATATGGTGATTTCCACAGCGGTGAGAAGCCTATGAACAGTTTTCCGTTCTGCTCAATGCGGCTTTTTAGTGTTAGTATGAATTCTTCCGGGTTATCGTAATGCTCAAAGCTGTCTTTGGACAGTACTATGTCAAATTTCTTGTCTGGCATCTTGTCGGTGAACATCACGTTTGGCTGTTGTTGCTTTTGCAGGATCAAATTTGCAAACGCCAAGGCTTTGGAGTTCACGTCTACTCCAACTGCTTCCTTTGCCCCTTTCATCGCCGCATAAAATACGGTTGCGCCCGCACCGCATCCCACGTCTAGAACAGTTTTGCCCGCGAAATCAGGTTCGCCGCCTATTCTTCTGAAAAATTCAACGTTTGACCTTTTAGAATAATCCAGTACTTTCATAGCGAATTTGGCGTCAGTTGGCTTTTTTTCCTCGCAGGTTTTTCTGCTGGACAGCAAATGTAGCATAAATTTTTGAAAGTTTTCCACCTTGTTCGTCAATAAAATCCGCCTGAAAAAAGTGGGTTCTGTACAGTAATTATCAAATATTTTTAACTCTTTATCCCATGTCCATAGCCGTCTAAATCCGCGCAGAAAAATCCAACAAAACCTGCGGCATTCATGAAAAAGTAGAAGGGTGCCAGCAAGAAGACTTTCTTTTCATGGTTAATTTTGTAAAGTTTTAAGGACTGTTTAAAGCCGGTCCAGAAGGCAACTGGGAAGAAAAGCTCCCAGCGGGATGCTTGATTCTTGTGTTTATGGTAAAGAAAGTGTCGTCCATATCCGTACCAAAAGTTTTTGCTCCACAAAGCTTTCCAAGTGGCTGGACGGTATCTACGGTAGTATTCAGCTGCATTGTTTACTGCGAGCTTCCATCCTGCATTTTTTAGCCTGATTGAAATATCTTGGTCTTCGGAGGCGCCTCTAATCTTTAGGTCAAATCCCCCTATCTGGTTTATGGCTTTAAGCCTAAAAATCTCAAACCCCCCAAGAGGAACTGTTTCTGTATTCATTTTGCTCAGGGTTATGAGGTAGACCTCAAAGAGGGAAAGGAACGTTGTTCTGATCGGAGTTTCATTAGCTGTAGCTGCCGCCAGCAAAGGATTCTTCTCCATGAACTCCACGTGTTTGGTTACGAAGTCATCTTTTAGCACAAAGTCGTCGTCAACCCACACAATGTAGTCGCCTTCGGCGTTATCAATCGCGATTTGTCTTGATGCACCGAGCCCTTTGTTTTTAACCAAGACTATTGACGTTTTGATGTCCGTTTTTTTAAAGAAGTTTTTTAAGGTCGGTGGCACGCCGTTGGGTTCATCTTCATCAACAATTACCAGTTTCATGGCTTTGTGTGGGTAATTTTGCCTCGATATGCTGTCTAAGGCTGTTAACACTCTTTTTCCAGAGTGCTTAATGCATAACCCTACCGTAACTTTAAAGTCCATTTTCCAAATCGCCATTTCTTAACTTAACCCTTGGCAACTATTTTTCCACATACTCTGTTGATTTTTCCGAAATAGGCAAATGATAGTTGCTCAGAACAAGCTGCGGGCAGTGTAGCAATATTCACTTACTGGTTTAGGCAAAAAAGTTGCTTTGACAGCCTTTTACTTTTTTCTTATGCCCTCATCGGCTTTCAAGGTCCATCCTGTTGTTGCCCGTATCACTTTTGCGGGGTTTCCAGCAACAAGAGTATTAGGTGGTACATCTTTAGTGACAACTGAACCCGCTGCAACTATAGAGTTATCCCCTATTGTTACGCCTTTTAGAATAATTGCTCCCCAGCATATCCAAACATGATTACCTATTCGGATTGGCGCAGTTCTTGTTGGGTTTCCATCTATTCCATGATAATCTGTATCAATTATTACTGCATGATTGCCAATCATCGTCAAGTCCCCGATGTCAATTCTTTCTTGTGCATTTATGACAACTCCAAAGCCTATGTCGACGTTATTTCCGATGTGAATTTCAGAGTTTTCATCAGCAAAAATCTCTAGAGGTATGTGGCTTCGAAGAAGAAGGTTATCTCCGGCTTTTATTTTTCCTGAACCATAAATTCTGGGTCTTCCATCAACCCTGCAGTTACTCCCAAGGCTGCTAAAGCAGTGCTTGAAAAAAAAGCTGTTTAGTCGGGCAAGGTAGTAACTGCTTATCTTTCTTAAAGAATAATTTTCTTTGTTTTGCAGAAAAATATTGGTTTTTTCAATCATTTTGTTATCATGATCCTTCCGACTTGCCGTAACTTTGAGCTGCGTTAATCCGCAACTTACCGTCTCGCTTTTATTCATCTACATTCGACAGGTAAATTTCGCTACTACCACTTGAATAAATTTTATTTGCGCCTTCCAATTGAGCAGAGATTTGAGTTATGTTAGCGATTGCCCCGCTTGGGTCAATGAAGTAACCTTGAGTATTAAACGTCCTCAAATAGACATATGCGTTGGGGGCTATTGTGATGTTGTCATATAGAATATTGTTTCCGTCGACTACTATCGATGCGTAACCTCTTAAAACATGTTGGTGGGCGTCAGCATCTGCGTATAAAGTAGCGTTTTCTGGTACTGTGAAAGAAAGCCATTTTGCACTGTAAATATCGACATCGGGAACATAGGAACCATACAATGTTTGTAAAACTTGTGGATTGTTACTTGTTTTCATTTGTGTAAAACTGAATGATGCTGAAGCTCCCCTACTAGTATCCCCGGTGACTTCGTAAACAAATCCTACTTTGAAAAGGAAAATTGTCACCAAAAGAACACAAAGGATGCCTATTGCGAATGACCGCGTTTGTTTAAGAGCTTTAAGATGCTTTGATATCCAAGTCAAAGCCGATATGCCGCCGTAGAAACATAAAGGCGCTATAAATATTTGCAGTAAGTTAAACCATCTTCCCTCTACAAGTGCATCGGCAAGGGAAGGCAGCGCGAAGGTCAGAATAAGGCTAAGCAGAGCCACAGCCGCCATTGGGAGATACTCCGCTTGGATATTTACTTTTTTGCGGTTCTTTACAAGAACTATTAACCCCAGAGGGATTAGCGGGTAAAGAATTTTGCTTATGAAATAATCAGCCATATACGTCAAGGTCATGCTGTTAAAGTTTGGAGAAACAAAGCTAGAGACAGTGTGCCCTCTTGATGCAATATCCGAAAACCCTGGCATGAAAGAAGTTGCTAAGCGACCCGTGAAATCGATGAACGATTGGGCCAGAGATGTGGAAACAAACGCATACCAAAAAACAGCAAAGCCCGCAATCAGAAGCAGTACTCTGGGCGTTAGGACTTTTTTGACTTCAAGAGGCTGCTGCTTAATTATCGAAAGTTTCTCCATTATTAAAATAGCTGCCCAAGCAAACAAAGCGAAGAATATGAACACGTAAAAGGTTGAGTAGTGCGATACAACTAATGCAATTCCGAAGATTGCTATCAAGGGTTCTTTTTTCTTTACGCTAATGCTGCTAGTTAGCATGATTAAAAGTAATAGGACCAGAAAAAGTTCGCCAATTATTTGTTTTCTTACCGTAATATAGAAGAAAGGGAAAAGAACAAAGTAAAAAGTAGCTAAGAACGCAGTGGCTTTTCCGAAGTTTTGTTTGTACATTTGATACATTGTTAAAGGAACCAAAGCGAACAGTAGGGGATACAGGATTTTGAAGACCCATTCGCCTTGTAGATTCATCAGCTTGGAGTAAATCGTTGGGAGAATAGTCACACTCAGCATCGAGTTGTAGTCGTTCAACTCAGCTTGACTCAGCGATAACTGAGCGTTCCAAAAAGACTGTGTGTTGGCGGAATTAAAAACGTAAAACTCGCCAAACGTGTCCCACCCGATTATGTGCTGAGAAATGAATTCACTTTGAAAAACAAGAGAAAGCGCAATTACTGCGATACTTATTGGGAAAAATGCTGTGGGCAGCTGTTTCCTGAAAAAGATTGTTACTGTTACCAGCGCAGCAATCACTGCTGCCATGAGAACCAAAGCAAAGCTGCTGTGGTATAACGCTCCAAAAATGGATAGCAAAGGAACTATCGGAAGGATGGCGAAGGGGCCGATTTGTTTGAGACTTGGCAAAGAATATGATTGAACTGAACTAACTTGGTTGCGGCCAACAACAGTCAATGCTACCAGAACTGCACTTATTGTGACTAACAGTGGCAAAACCGATAAAGGCGCAGATACCCCAAAAAGGGGATACACTGCATTAACTACCAATCCCAGAAACATCGAAAAAGCTATGCTTAACCCGACAGAAAGCGGTAGTTCTTCAAATATGCTCTTAAGGTTCAGTTTAAGAAGTTTTAGAATAAGGAACCCTGGCAAAAACGAAACATAGACAAACCCTATGATTTGCCTTGCGACTGGAATATCTAGCAGTATTGTTAAAACCGCTAGAGCCTGTATAGTTATCGCAATTTTTAGGGAAAAATTCAACTTTAATCCAACACCTATGTTAAGATGGATTTGTATGTGAGAAATGCAGTGTGCTTTTCTTTGTAGAGAAAGACGCATTCAGCTTAGTTTGAGTGATTGTGCTTATTCTTTTTAATTTTGCTTTTTATTTTAGTTGTACTTGTATCTTTTTGTATGCTTTATTTTTGATACAACTAAAGCGGAAAGCGCTACCGTGAATTGTATTGGCCTATAATACCACGTTGTAGGTGCTCTAAAAAGGCTAAGCCCAACTTGATATTTTGATTGGCAACAACGATATTCTTCTTTCAATTTATATGCAAAGCCTCTGTTAGTATGTCCCCTTCGCTCTATTATCACTGAATCGTCGTGGAAATAATGCATTTTGCCTATTGACTCTATGCGTTTACAGAAATCGACATCTTCAGCCCACTGCAAATCTCTCCAACCGTTGACTGCTTCAACTAACTGTCTATGAATGAAATGGATGGTCCCAAAAGACAAGGCATATCCTTCATGCTCAGCATGGTAAAGTTTTAACACATCTTTTAGGGTTGGCTTCACTACGTCGTCAGTATCCAAACCTGAGATTATATATTCTCCATTTGAGTTCTCAAATGCAATCTGTCTGCCTTTGCCCCTGCTTGAATGTTCGACAATTAATTTGATATGCCCTTTTTTTGCATATTCTTCGAGAATTTCGCGTGACCCATCATCACTAAAATTGTCGCATACAACAACCTCAAAGTCGGAATCAATTTGGTTGAGAACACTTTCCATGAAGGGGTTTATTGTGTTCTTCATGTTGTAGTTTGTTATGCATATGCTATATTTTACCAAAAACAGCCCTTCTAACAAAATGTGTTTATCAGAACTTGGACTTAGATCTGGTTGCGTTCAACCAGTTTCTTTATCCTATTCTTGCTGTGCACTTTTTCGGGGTTGGCAGAGAGATGCGAACGAACCGAACTATGTGACGGCTTGCAATAAGACAGATTGGAAGAAAACACACTTAGTTGTTGATAAGAATAGAGACGTTTATAGTTTCTACCATTAGTTTCCACATTTTTTGGCTATCAAAATCTTCAATAACGCTTTGTCTAGCCTTTGTCTGCATCAGTTTTAGCTTCTCTTCGGGCATTGACAGTACTTTTTTGATTTTTTCGCTTAACTCACGGTGGTTTCCAGGGACGGTGGTAAATCCGTTGCAACCGTTGGTAACCAAGGCACTTACGCTTCCAACATCGGTGGCGACTGGAATGCATCCGCAAGCCATGGCTTCTATCAGCACGCGGGGCAATCCTTCAGAATAACTAGTCAGTGCAAAAACATCTGAAAGATTATACAGCTCCAACAATTCTACTCTATTTCTTAACCCCATAAATGTCACTTTTTCCTGTAAACCCAAAGTAGCTGAGAGGTCGTCAAGGGCGTTTCTTTCTACGCCGTCTCCGACTATCAGCACCTTGACCTTATCGTTTTTCAATGTTGCAATAGATTTCAGTAGAACGTCAACGCCCTTATTTTTGTCCAATCTGCAGACTGTGAGAACCACTTGTGCATTCAGATCGATGTTCCATTTTTCTCTAAGTTTTACCTTAGAGTCAAGGGGTCTGAAGAAGGCAGTGTCAGTTGAAGAAGGGTTAACGGTAACACTGCACTTATGTGCTTCTTCAATTTTCTCCTTTAATTTCCACGAACGAGCAAAAACCAGGTCAGAATTTCGATAAACAAATTCCTTTGCTATCTTTTGCAGGAAGCCGTTTTCAAGATTAACATCGCTGCCCATGGCGACTATGCATAGAGAAAACTTGGATAGACTCTTGAGCAACGCTAAGGGATAAGCGTGTGATACGTAGAAGCAAACGATTACATCTGGTTTGGAACGTTTAATGACTTTCAAAATTGACAGGAAGTCTCTCATGAGTATGTTGGGGTTCAGTAGGTTAGAAAATTTGCTGTTGGGACTTTTTAGGTAAACTGGGGCAACCGTGATGTTCTTGCTGCTTTCCGATAGCTTCGATATGGTTTCGTCAAAATTTGTTTTGTCTTTGAGTTTTATAAGCGGGGTTACAATGAAATGCTGCTGAAGCTGCGAGAGATACTTGGCGACATAAACCATTTCGGTTTGCATCTCTTGAGCCCAACAGAAAAACATGATTTTCATCTGCAGGCCCTCGTAATGTGTAATTTTTTTATGCGTTCGGTATTTTGTTTTGGTTAGTGTGGTGCTTATTTTTGGCTCAAAAGACGCAAGAGCAGATTTCGGTAGGTCTTTGCGACTTTTTGCCAGGTATATTGTTGAATCATGGCTTTGCCTTTTTCGGCTTTTTCTATGAACAAGCTGGGATTTTCCAGAAAAGCCTTAATGTGGGTAAAGTATTCTTCACTGGTGTTTGCTATAGAAACGCATTCGCTTGCGCTGCGGAGTATTTCCGGTACCGGTGTTGAGATTACTGGTTTTCCCTGAGCCAAATACTCCCAAACCTTGACTGGAGACGAGTAGTAAGACACGGGGTCGAGAGGATTTTTTGGGCTAACACAAAGGTCGGCTGCTGCAATGTACTTAGGTACATCACTGTGAGGAACAAAACCAACTTGGATAACATTTTCGCCTAGATTTAGTTCTCTAATTTTATTCTCGATTTGCCCCATGTAGTTTGTGGTGAGTTTTCCGCCTACTATGTAGAATTTTATCTTTTTCGTAATCTTCTTTTTGACCATGTGCAAGGCATCCATGAATTCGCCCATGGACAGCCAGTATTCAACGTTTCCAACGAAGCATATCGAGAGGTCCGAATCGGTAAGTCCAAGTTTCTGTCGGATCTGGGTTGCTTCTTTTTGGTAGTCTAAGAAGAAGTATTCTTCGACGCCGTTTGGAATTCGGTAAACATCTTTTGCGCCCATATAGCTTGCGTAGTCTGCCAGCTTGTAAGAGCACGCTACCGTGGAGTCCGAGTTGCTTAAGACCGACTTCATCATGCGTGAGAACGTATAGTTGACAAGTTTTTTTGGAATAATCCCTGGAACATTTTCTGCTGCTACAGTGGGATAATGGTCGACGAGGTCTACAACAGATAGGAGCCCTTTTGGAATCGCCTTTGAAACCAGGTAAGGTGGGAACAAATTCGCAAACAACACAACGTCTATGTCAAATTTGTCAATAATTGCCGTCGCGGATTTTGCGAAGATGCCGCTGTTAGCTAAATAGTAGGTCGAAAGCGAGTTGGACGGGACATCACCTATGGAAAAAACTGTCGCGTTGCTTTTTCGGACGATCTTGTCTTGGATGGAAAACCGCATGACGTAAATCTCGTCACCAAATTCTGGAAATTGCTCGAAAATGTGGTGTAGCCTGCAGGGGTTCGGGTGACCCAGATAGTCGCTTGGAGGCAATATTAGAATTTTCATTTTATTCCTCTTCAATGAGTAATTTTGACCAAAAAAACTGCAACACAGTTAGACCAGAATGGGCTGTTTAACCTGCTGTCTGTGTCTGGAAAGAAACTTTAGTGCTGCTAAGTAGGAGCTGGGGTTTCCTATATCTATCCTTTTTTCGGTTTCGCCCATTTCTAATGCGTAAACTGGATATCCGCGGTTTATAAGGAGTTGAATCGCGTTTGTCAACTGAACCTCTCCCTTTTTGTCGGGCACCGTATTCTCTAGAGCTTCGTAGATTTTTGGGCTGAAGGCGTACACTGCAACTATGGCCATATTCGAAGGCGGCACAACTGGCTTTTCCACGACGCTTTTTACTCGATAGACTTTGCTCCCAATTTTTTCTCCGACGATTACTCCGTATTTGCTTGGATCTTTCGCTTTTTGGACAAAAAAAGCTGCAGCCGCTCCTTTCTCCTCAAATATTTTTACCAAATTTAAAAGAGAGCTGTTTTCGTTGCCGTTGTCCATTGAAGCAATAAGGTCGTCGCCCGCGTGAACTATGAACGGGTCGTTGCCCGTGAATGGTTTTGCATGATACACGGCGTCTCCGAAGCCTTTGGGTTCAGGTTGGTTAATGAAGACTATGTGGGATTTGCGAATTTTCTCGTAGAATACCGATAATTCTTTGATGGAGTCAAAATTGTTCCTGTTTCTGTTGTAATTGAGGAACTCGTTGTCAATTGTAAAGTAGTCTTCGATGCTTCTCTTGGTTCTTCCTGTTATGAAAAAGTATTCTTTGAAACCTGCGTGGTGCAGATTCTCGAAGACTACTTGCAGCAGCGGTTTTACGCAGAGCTTGTTGTCACAATCTCTAGTAAAAATGGGCAGCATTTCTTTAGGTTGCTCTTTGGTTGCGGGTAATAGGCGGGTGCCAAGACCTGCTGAGGGAATTACGACTTTTTTAATCATACAAATCATTTCTCACAATGTTAAGATGTCAAAAATGTGCTCTGGCTAATTGTTTGATAAAAAGGACTCTGCCATCGTCCTAGGCAGTGTTATACTGGCGTCTTTGACGCTTGTTATCCTGTTCAATAGGTCTTCATATGTTCTCTGATTCTCCATGTTCGCCAGTTCGTTTGGGTGCGTTAGAATCACGCATGATCCGCCCATCATTTTTATTTCTTCCATAAGGTTTGTCCACGCGTCGACAGTTTGTTGAGGAGTCATGCCTAAAGCGTGAAGCATCTGATGGTCTTGGGGCAACGTCAAGGGGACTTCCGCAAAGTTGTTGACGTGAAATGGGAACACGGTGCCTATGCCTTGAGGTTTCATAGTGCAGGGGTGTTTTGGCTCCCACGAAGGAATTGATGCATCATAGACGTATCCCGATGCGTCTAAAGCTTCGAGAATCTGGAAGTTATGCTGAAGCAGCGGTGCCCTAAATCCAGCTATGAATGCCTCTGCAACGTTTGTAAGCGTCTGTTTGGCGTCAGTCAGTCGCTCAACAAGTTGGTCTTTTGAAAGCGTGGCAAGTTTGCCGTCGTGTTTGGTGTCGTGGGCGCCTACTTCGCCATAGTTTGTCAGCGTTTTGACTATTTCGTCTTTGAGTTTGTACCGCTTTGAGGGAATATACCATGCCGAGGGCACATCATATTTTTCCTCTAACTTTTTGACATGCAAAGCTGTTTCCAAGCCCTCGTAATTTTCGATGTCGTGCGTCATCAAGCACGCAAATTTTTGTCCGTTCCAGGTTTTTTTCTGGAGTTCTTTGCCTGAAAGTTTGTTGATTGCTTGAACTAGCATTATCCTCAGGGCGTCGACTGGCAGCTTGTCGAGCAACGTTAGGGTGCCTTTACAATTGCGGTCTTTCATGAAATAGTCTCTAACCCTTTTTGGGGCAAGACCGTATGGGATAGGTAATCCCGTGAACAATTTGTAAAGTTTTGCTTGTTCAACGTTCAGTGTTTCATAAAGGCATTCTTTATATTCTTTTACTGCATCTACTCCAAGGATAACGTGGTTGCCTTCAACCTCGGTTCCTGCGCATGTGACCTCGGGGGACGCTGATTGTGGAGAATTTCCTTGCTGATATAGCACTCGGGGTCTAAAAGCTAGAGTTGTTTGAGTGGTCTTCACTGAAACAGCTTGTCTGTCAATCTTTCTTGTAACTTTCAACTGATTCTTTTTGCTCCACGTCGTGAAGCTGGCGGAATCTGAAGGAATCACTATGGTCTTATTTGACTCTGTGGGTTTTTGGTTGTAGACTATTGCTATTTCAGATTCGTCTAATCCTGTAAATGTTATCTTCCATGGCGATAGGAGTTCGCGTATCGCTTCAACCTCTGCAGGCGGTCCCTCAAGGGCTATCTTCAATAAATCACCTTAATTAGAAAATAGAACTTAACCGGCGGCTTCAGTCTTTGGCGCCGATTTTGAGGTATATCAGGGGCGCGACTATTTTCCACCAATCGCGCATTGGAGAAATGTTTGAGTAGCCGCCTTTGTGACTGAACGGGTAAATTTTCGAAACAGGAACTTCTTTCATCCGGTAACCTAATGTGATGACTTTGTAGTGAATGTAATATTCGAGTTCGTATCCGTCAAGCCAACTTTGCCCAATGTTTATCCGCTTGTCGCGGAACAGGTTTAACCTGTAGGCTCTGAAGCCATTAGTAACGTCCGTGCACCTGCACTTTGTAAACATGGTCCAAACGAACGGGAAAAGGCGACTGAACATTCTGCGGAAAAACGGGTTTTTCACGGCTTTTCCACCGTTTAGAAACCTTGAGCCCTGTACATAATCGTATTTTTCTCTTAAGATGGGTGTTAAAAGTCTGGGGATTTCGTTGGGTTGGTCTTTGCCGTTTCCTGCCATGACGATGGCTACATCGTATTCTTTGTTGATGGCGTATTCGACGCCGTCTCTTATTGCTACACCTACGCCTTTTCTTTCTCCATTGGCTATGATGTGGAGTGGCATCAGGTTGCTGGGTGCCGCTTTTTGAATTTGTTCTATGTCATTTGTTGTGGCGCAGTCTATTATCACGCAGATTTCGTCGGCAACTTTTTCCTGGAAATTTGCCAGAACGTTCACTAGCTGCTTTGTGTTGTGGCAGGAAGGGATTATTACAATCTTCCTGAGTGCCGCGGCGTCATTTGTCGTCAATCTGTGTTTCTCCCAATTATTCGTGCTGGGTTTCCTGCTACTGTGGTTTTGCTGGGTACGTTTTTGGTGACCACGGAACCTGCTCCAACCATAGCTTCTTCGCC
>CAYGJP010000016.1:0-3644 GCA_964350175.1 uncultured Candidatus Bathyarchaeia archaeon | reverse complement strand
TGATGCCTGGTATGATGACGCTGTTTGCTCCGATTGAAGCGCCCTTCTTAACTCTTGTTTGCATAAGTTTCCACTCGCCTATTGCTCTTGGGTGTTTGTCGTTGGTGAACGCCACGTTTGGTCCGATGAAAACGTTGTCTTCAATTGTGACGCCTGTGGGGATAAACACGAACGGTTTTATTTTGACATTGTCGCCTATGACGACGCCTTCTTCTACGTAGACTAAGGAGCCGATTTTGCAGTTCTTCCCAATTTTGCATTTGTAAAGGTTGACTTGGTCGTGGATTAGGGTGCCTTCTCCAATTTCCGAGTCGGTTATGACGGCGAACTGCGGAGTTCTCTGCTTATTCGTCATGCTTACTCAACTTGCTCAGTTTTTTCGTTCTCCAGCGCCGTTCTGGTCACTTCAAGGAGTCTCACGACGTTTGCTCCTACGATGCCGTTGTTCTTGTTTAGGTAAACGTCGTTGGAGTTACGTCCGCTTCGGATGCAATTGATAAAATGCGATAGTTCAGAGTATATGGTGTTGCTTTTATCCACGGGAACTTCAAAGAATTGTCCATTTTCAAACGCGGTGATTCTCTGGTTTCCACAGTCAATTTTGGCGAACCTGTCTGAACCCATAATTTGGACTTCTCTGATTTTTTCGGGGTGCAGCCAACTTAGTTCTATGTGGGCCATCAGGTTGTTTTTGAATTCGGTGGTTATATGTGCGGTTTCTTCTTTCTGTCCTTTCCTGTGGGCTTTGGCTATGCATGTTACTTTCGTTGGCCAGTCGTTTGTGAGGAAGTTAATTATGTCGAATGGGTGCGGAGCTAAATCGGTGATGATGTCCCTGCCTGTCATTAGAGGCATGAGTGCGGTCCATTGGAGTCTCATCCAGTAGAGGTCGCCGAACCAGCCGTTTTCAATTAGGGTTTTCACTTTTTCGAGGGCGCTGTCAAACCTGAATATGTGGCCTACTGAGAGCACCAGATTTTTTTCGTGCGCAAGATCTACTAGTTGATGGCTTCAAGTGAGTTGAGGGTCATGGGTTTCTCGACGGTTACGTGTTTTCCGTGGTTTAGGGCTTCTTTGCAGATGTTGTAGTGGGTTACGCTGGGCGTGCAGATGTGTACTGCATCGATGTCTGGGTTGCTCAGAAGTTCTGTCGGTGTCCTCGATAGGAGGGGCACTTCGTATTTTTCTTTGCAGAACTTGAGGTTGTCATCGAATACGTCGCACACTCCTAATAGATTGACGTTGGGGTCACTTTTGCCCATTGATGCGTACTCACATGCTATTTTTTTGCCCCAATATCCGACTCCTATCACGCCAACATTCATTTTATCCAATTTTTCATTCCTCCTTTCATTAAACTGGGATTCTTCATTTTTGTTTAGCAAAAAACTCGTGGATTTTTTCTGAGACTTGTTCAATTCCTGCTTTGTCAAAGTCAGGGAACATTGGGAGGCTCAGCACTTGTTTGGCAACAAGCTCGCTCTTTGGGAAGTCTCCTTCTTTGTATCCGAACATTTCTTTGTAGATGGGTTGTAAGTGTATAGGCAGGGGGTAGTGGATTCCGCATTGGATGCCGTTGCTTTCAAGGTGCGTTTTCAGTTCGTCTCGGCGGTTTGTTCTGACGACGTAGAGATGGTAAACGGGAGAGACGTCGCTGTTTTCGCTTGGTGGCAAACCCAGTTCTTGCACATCATCTAGCAGTTTGTTATAAAGTCTGGCGACGTTTCTTCTTTTTTCGTTCCAGCCGTCAAGTTTTTTCAGTTGTACCCGTCCGATGGCGGCGTTTACAGAGTTGAGTCGCGCGGTTAACCCAATTATGTCGTGTTCGTAGTGTGATTTTCTTCCGCAGTCGCGGAGTTTGGCGATTTTAGCTGCTGCTTCTTCGTTGTTTGTAACTGCCATGCCTCCGTCGCCGCATACCGTCATGTTCTTAGATGGGTAGAACGAGAAGCATCCAACGTCGCCTAGGCTTCCTACTCTTTTGCCGAAGTATTTGGCTCCGTGAGCTTGGCAGCAGTCCTCGACTATGGCTAATTTGCGTTTTTTGGCAACATCAACGATGGGTGTCATGTCTGCAGGGTACCCGTACAGATGGACAGGGATGATTGCTTTGGTTTCGCTTGAAAGTTTTTGCTGCGTTAGCTGGGGGTCGATGTTGCAGGTTTTGGGGTCTATGTCAGCGAAGACTGGTGTTGCGCCTGCGCAGTATGCGGCGTTTGCTGTGGCGATGAAGGAGTATGGTGTTGTTAGCACTTTGTCTTTTGGGGTTATGCCTAAAGCTTGAAGAGATAGCTGTAGTGCGAAAGTTCCTGAGCTGGTGGAGACAGCTTTTCTTACTCCACAATACTTAGCGAATTCTTCTTCGAACTTGAAAACGCTTTCGCCCATGACGAATTTTTCGTTTTGGAGGGCGTTTACGGCTGCGTTTTTCATTTCGTCATCGAAAACTGGTTTAGCTAAAGGAATCTTCATGTTTGTAAACCTCATACCTGTGAACTAACTCTCAGTGGAACCCCAACCGTGCTGAGTCTAAACTGGGTGCAATATGCCGTTTTGTGACGATTAGTTTGGAACTTTTCTTTTTGAAGGGTTTGTTCCAATTCTTAATCAGTTAACAGAAAAATTTGTGAAATCTGAATTTGAATGGGCATCCGAATGTGACCAGTTTTTTGTTAAATGGCCAGTGAGCTATTTCTGATGGGTGAAAGTATTATAGTTCAGCGTTGAGCCAGCCGCGTCCGCCCTTCTTCAAATGCTGGGCATGTTTACGTTTGGGTTTATGGTGCTCTTCTGGTTTGTCTGGGTTTTTTGTGTTTTTCAGTTGTGTTCGGCTGAATTTTCTCCATCCGCCAACTGTGGGGTCGGGGGGTGCTTCAACTCCAATTGTTTGTCTGTGCCGCTTCAAGAGGTCTTTGTAGTTTGGAGGTTTTGCTTCTTTAGTTGCTGATACTACGGTGCCACGGTCAATAAATAGTAAGGAAAAATCTCTAGGGGCTATTTTTTCTGCGTGAATTTTGTCCCCTACAAGGTCGCGCCATAAGGCTTTCCACTGTTCGTTGAACTCTTTTAGGAGCTTTTCTTCTTCTGTAGTTTTCACTATAAAAATCCCTCCCTGAAGGGAGTGGATGGGAATAAAAAGTTACTTTGACCATAAAATAGTCATTACTATCAACTTCCAAGCGTGATTCTTAAGGGTGTGTGACTGCATAAGCACAACAACAAATCTTTGAAAAGGCTTTGAAACACCACCATTTCGCTTAAACTTTAGCTAAAATCATCATTTGGAGCCTATTCGTTAATCATTGCAGAAACGAGCGGGGTTTATCGTATTGGCAAATTTTCAGGTCAATAGCATGTTGGAAAAAGCGTACGGGGAGAGGATAGGTGAAACGATAGGCACCTATCAGAGGTTAAAATCGGTGTTCACAGTTATAAAAAAGTGGTTCTGTCTGCTTGAGCACAACAAAAAACTTGCGTTTTACTGTCTGCGTTTTCGGATGAAGAAAACCACGCCGCCAATGGCAATTGCGCCTATGAATCCGCCACCAACGAAAACGCCGTTCTTCGCAATGAAAGTCGGTTCCTCAACTTTCACCATAACCTGATTACTATAAAAAAAAAAAACTGTGTTGCTTCCATTGAAC
>CAYGJP010000015.1:0-18575 GCA_964350175.1 uncultured Candidatus Bathyarchaeia archaeon | reverse complement strand
TTTGTAGTCGTATTGCAGTTTTGGTAAACTAAAAGATTTTACAGCTTCCATATTTTATCACCAAAAATTCAACTAGTTCAAGGTGGTTCAGGACTAATATACTTTACTTTTCAAGGCCTCGTGTTCAAGCGATGTGAAAAAGTGGTCAGCATACCTTATAACTGACTTTTACAGTTACTATTTCAGGAGAATTTTGTATGACTAAAACTGACCAGAACCTCAAAGACGCTTTCGCAGGAGAATCTCAAGCTAACAGGAAATATCTCGCTTTCGCCCAGAAAGCCGAGGAAGAAGGGTACACGCAGGTTGCCAAACTCTTCAGGGCAGCCGCTGAAGCGGAAACCGTACACGCTTTGAACCACCTCAGAATCGCAGGCGAAGTCAAATCCACCATGGAAAACTTGGCTGCTGCGGTTAGTGGGGAAACTTTTGAGTTCCAAAAAATGTACCCCGAATACATCGCAGTTGCCCAGCAGGAAGAAAACAAGCAGGCAACATGGAGTTTTGATGTGGCAAACAAGGTGGAGCAGATTCACGCGAAGCTGTACCAGAAAGCCATCGACGCAATGAAGAGCAAAAAAGAACTGGCAAAAGTAGACTACTACGTTTGCGGGGTATGCGGCAACACCGTGGAAGGCTCAGCTCCAGAGAAATGTCCCATCTGCGGCGCTCCAAAAGCGAAATTCTACAAACCAGCCTAAAGCGGCAACCAACCCCACACTTTCTTTTCCCCTCTCAGCTTTGTCTCTCTTTGTTTTAGCCGTCATATTTGGCGCCTAATAGTAATTCATTGCAGAAACGATAGAGGGGGCAGGGTAGGACGCGTTTCTGTACAGAAAAACGGTAGAGGGGAAAGGGTAGACCAAAAACATAGCTCCTATCAGATGCCAAGAGAATTACGTGGATTCTGTAAATACGGCGGCTATAGTCTGCGCTGAGCACAAAATTCGCGCTTTTTTGTTTGGACAACTTTCAAGCGGCACCCTCAACTTTTGAACAGAATTGGATGAAGATTCAACAAAAACCCAAAAACCAATACACATGTTCAGAAACATAAAAAAACACTAACCAAACAGATAATTTTATATACTTTAATGCGATAAATGCACAGAAAACACAGGAACTAATTAACAAACGTCAAAAAGAGGAATATGAAAAATGAGCGCAGGAGACATATCATGGGTCCTAACCGCAACCGCCCTAGTCATGCTAATGACGCCAGCATTAGGCTTCTTCTACGGCGGATTGGTCAGAAAGAAAAACCTCGTATCCACCATAGTTCAATGCTTAATCATATACGCAGTCATAGCTGTCATCTGGGCACTCTGGGGATACAGCATGGTCTTCGGACCAAGCATCAACGGAGTCATCGGCGACCTCTCCCTATTCGGACTAAACGGCATAACCATAAACACACCATACGGTTCAATACCTGAACTGCTATTCTTCGCCTTCCAGCTACAGTTCGCCGCCATCACACCCGCACTCATCATAGGCGCATTCGCAGAACGCATCAAATTCCGCACCCTACTAATCTTCAGCATACTCTGGTTAACACTCATCTACGTACCCATAGCCCACTGGGTCTGGAACCCAAACGGATGGCTACTCGGCATAGGTGCAGTTGACTTCGCAGGCGGCATCGTCGTCCACGTTGCAGCAGGCTTCTCAGCCCTCGCAGCAGCCCTCGTCGTAGGCAGAAGAAAAGGATGCGCCACACCATGGAAAGACCACATGAAAACCTTAGAGAAGAAAGAAGCAACACCAGAAAAACCAACCAACATCCCCTACGTCATACTGGGTGCAGCACTCCTATGGTTCGGATGGTTCGGATTTAACGCAGGCAGCGCATTAGGCGCAAACGAACTCGCAGTTTCAGCCTTCGTCACCACAAACCTAGCCGCCGCAGCAGCCGGAGTCAGCTGGATGGTCATGGACTGGATAATTAAAGGTAAGCCCTCAGCAGTCGGCATATCTATCGGTGTAGTCGTTGGGCTCGTCGCCATAACACCCGCAGCAGGCTTCGTTACTGTATCCTCAGCACTAATCATCGGCCTATTAGCAGGTGTCATCAGCAACTTAGTTGCCAGTTGGAGAGCAGGTAGATCCCGAATAGACGATACATTAGACGTGTTTGCATGCCACGGCGTAGGCGGACTTTGGGGCTCCATAGCAGTCGGCATATTCGCCATAGCATCAGTCAACGGCGTAAACGGTTTACTATACGGCAACCCCGACCAGCTGGTTGCTCAGCTATTAGCCGTCGGAGTCGTCATACCCTTTGCATTCGGCGGGTCATACGCGCTGTTGAAGCTGATTAACGTGTTCTCCCCGCTAAGGGTGAGCCCAGAAGCAGAAGATGCCGGCTTAGACCTTAGTGAACACGGCGAAGAAGCCTCCTGCCTAGAATAAGCAGACCCACAAGCCCAAAAGGCTCCACCCTTTTTTCTTTTGACTATACCCTTGCGAGTTATCTGAATTCTACAATCAAGCACAAACACGGTAAACCACACTTTTGCCACATTTTCAGCTCCTACACCCAGGATGCTTCGAAAACGGCAAAATGTGCAAGATTTAAAAGCACAAGTTCGCCATTTGGTTATATCAAAAAATCAATGTGACACTGAACATGTCGTTGCTGACTGAAATCTCCAACCCCTACCTTGCCTCCCTTACACTGGGCTTATTCTCAGGGTTGGTGTTTTGCACATCGGCATGTCTCCCATACATTACAAGCTACATTGCAGGGGTCGGAGCAGGCTTCCGCAAAGGCGTACTCCTAACAGCCATCTACAACGGGGGACGCATAACCGCCTACGCCTTAATCGGCGCCGCCATAGGTATTTTCAAACTGTCCATAGGCGACGCATTTTTCACATCATACCAAAACTACGCCCTACTCGCCTTAGGCATAGTTTCCATAGTAATCGGGGCAAACATGATTCTCAAAAGCAGAAAACCCCCATGCGCAGAAGGCTGCGCCGCACAAAACATCAAAAAACCAAATGGAAAAGGATTAACTGGGAGATTTGACTTTCAAGCTTTCTCTTTGGGCTTAACCAGAGGCTTAATCGTTTGCCCCCTACTAGCACCAGTACTACTTTACTCAGTCACTTCCTCAGCACCCGTTGACAGCTTCCTCTTAGCTGTCCTGTTCGGTATAGGAACAGCTTTATCACCCCTGATGCTGATTGGTGGAGTAACAGGTTGGCTACTGAACAAGGCGCCGCTGTTCCGCAAATGGATATCCATAGCAGGCGGAGTGGTGCTCATCGTGCTTGGGATAAGCGCTCTGGTAAACGCAATCACCGTATCACCGTAACAAAGGCAAATAGAAAGTAGAACCCAAAAGTGAGTGAAAAAACCTGATGCCAAAACAAAGCCGAGAAAGAAAATACGTCCCCGAACTTTCCCAGAAAGAAAGTGAAGAACTCCGAAACGCAGCCAAAACCATGTCAGTTAAAGTGATGGCTGACAACATCGAAAGAATGAAAAAAACCAACCCCACCCGACCTGAAGCAATGCAGTACTATGATGAGATAGCGAACTTTTTTGGTCAACGCGAAAAAGAGATTCTGGAAGAAAAAGCCAAAGGCAAAAAAGTCATCGGATACTTCTGTATGTTCGCCCCAATTGAACTAATCTTGGCTGCAGACGCCATCCCCGTCCGTGTTAGCTCAGGTTGGTACGACACCTCAAAACTTGGCGACCGCATCGTACCCGTGGAAGTCTGCCCAGTTATACGTTCCACAATCGGAGCCAAAATGGTCAACTTATCACCTTATCTGGAGCTAAGTGACGCCATAATAAGCACATTAACCTGCGATGGGATGACGAAACTTAGCGAAATCATGGCTGACTACACACCCATCATCACCATGTCTCCACCAAGAGTCAAAGACTCTGCGCAGTCCCTGCACTTGTGGAGCGAAGAAATCAAATCCGTCAAAGCACAAATTGAACAGATAACAGGCAACAAGATAACCAGCAAGAAACTACGCGAAGTCATAGAAACCATGCAGAGAGCAACCAAAGCTTTCCGCAGGCTGCAGGACTTAAGGAAAGGCAACCCAGTCATCATGGGCAGAGACGCCATGCTTGTTAACCAGACCAGCACTTGGGATAACATTAAGCGGTGGACGGAAAAAACCGAGGCTCTATGTGATGAACTGGAAAAACGGGCACAGCAGAAGACATGGGCTTGCCCACCAGATACGCCCAGAGTTTTGGTTACGGGAACGCCGATGTTCTGGCCTGACAACTGGAAACTACCCGCACTGATTGAAGAAGCCACGCCTCAAGGTGTGCTTGTTGCAGATGAGCTTTGTTCAAGTGACAGGCTTCTCTACGACCCTGTTGGGATAGATGAGTGGACTATGGACGACATGCTTAACGCCATATCTGAAAGGTACCTGATGGCTTCCACCTGCCCCTGCTTCACCTCGAAAGATGGAAACGAAGACAGAATCAACTGGCTGATTAACAAAATCAAAGAGTTTAACGTAAACGGCGTCATATACTATGTGGTTCGAGGTTGTATGCTCTACGCCATGGAGTACTCACGAGTCAAAAAAGCCTTAGACAAAATGAACATACCAGTTTACTACTTAGACACGGAGTACACGCGAGAAGACGTCGGACAAATGAAAACACGAGTGGAAGCGTTCTTGGAAATGCTAACCGCCAGAGTGGACTTCTAGAGGTGAACCATGTGATAACTGCTGGAATAGACATGGGCATCCAAACCATCAAAATAGTCATCCTCAAAGACGGCCAAGTTGCCGCAAGAAGCAAAACCTTCTCAGGTTTCGAACCAACCCAAGCGGCAGAGCAAGCCTTCGAAGAAGCACTCAAAGCCGCCAAAATTTCAAAAGCTGACGTAAACCAAGTGTTGGCAACGGGTTCAGGCATGGACATGGCACCCTACGCTAACGGCACAACCAGCATGATGGGCGCAGACGCAAAAGCAGGAGTTCACCTCTTTCCCAACGCTAGAACAATAATTGACGTAGGCGCTGAAGAAGCCCGCGCCGTAAAATGCGACGAAAGAGGCATCATGATGGACTTCGTTGTGAACGAGCGATGCGCTGCGGGCGCAGGCACATTCATCGAAGCCATGGCGCGAGCCCTAGAAGTGAAAATGGAGGAATTGGGGCCGCTCTCGCTTAAGGCGGAACGCGCAAGCCCAATCAACGCCAGCTGCGTCATATTCGGCGAGTCAGACGTTGTAACGCTTATTCACCGCCAAGAATCCAAACCCGAGATTGCCCGAGCCGTTTTTGACGCCATGGCAGACAGAGTATCCGCGATGGTGCATAGACTCGGAGTAAACCCTGAAGTCGTACTGGTCGGAGGTGCCGCCAAAGACGTGGGCTTTGTGGCGTCGTTGAAGCGGAAACTTGGAATTAACATCTTAATACCTGAAAACCCAGAGTACGCAGGCGCACTGGGAGCTGCACTTATAGCGGCAAACCGAGCCAAGGGGGCACAAAAATGAAGGAAACACCAAAAGACACCAAAGAATACTGGCGATGGCAAGAATACCGCCGAGTCCTGCCTAACAAAAGCTGGAAAAATAAAGAAGTAATCACCGCAGGCGTAGACGTTGGTTCAGTGGGCTCCAAAGCAGCCGTGATGATTGACGGCGAAATGTACGCGTGGGCAATCACCCGCACAGGCTCAAACAGCCCTGACAGCGCCAAAAAAGTCATGGAGATGGTTTTGGATGACACAGGACTCAAACAAAGCGACATCAAATACACAGTTGGAACAGGCTACGGCAGAGTAAACGTGCCCATGGCGAATAAGGCGATAACGGAAATTGCCTGCCACGCTAAAGGCGCAAACTACATCTGGGGACCCAGCGTCAGAACCATCCTAGATGTGGGCGGACAAGACATCAAAGCCATACACTGCGACGAAACAGGCAGAGTCACCTCGTTTTTGATGAACGATAAATGCGCCGCAGGCACAGGCAGAGGCATGGAAGTGTTCGCTGACCTCTTAAAAATCCCAATCGAAGATATAGGCAAAGTGTCTCTGAGCATCGATGAAGAACCACCACCCGTAAGCTGCACCTGTGTGGCTTTTGCGAAAACTGAAGCCATCGGTTTGCTTCGGAAAGGCTGGACTAAAGAGAAAGTCTTAGCTGCGTACACTCGGGCAATGGCTATACGCATGGCGAACCTCATCAACCGAGTGGGGCTGGAAAAAGAGCTTGTCGTCACAGGTGGGCAATCCAAGAACATGGGTATAGTTTCAAGAGTTGAAAACATACTCGGCGTGAAGACGCTTCCGTCGCCAAACTGGAGAGATGGCGGGTTGGACCCGATGGTGGCTGGAGCAACTGGCGCGGCGCTTTTGGCTAAGGCGCTGTACCAGAAGTCTCAGGGTAACTGAGGCGCTGAAAAGTGATTACGCACTACGGCTACATCGACGGTTCAGGAGAATTCTACATAATCATCGACTCCGACAAATGCAACAGCTGCGGTGAATGCGCAAAACAATGCCCACAAAACGCGTTGGAAATGATGACTGAGTTCATAGACTTAGAAGACAAAACAGTAGCCGCCGTTAGTGAGCAGCACCGCAAAAAAATCAAGTACACCTGCGCCGCGTGCAAACCCGAAACCAACAAAACACCATGTATACTAGCTTGCGAGCAAGGCGCCATCAAGTGCGTCTGGAAGCCCCTATGAAAAAGGGCTTAAGGCTCATTTGACCATTTATGAATGAAAAGTTCCGCTTTTACATTCAGTTTTTCCCTTGAACTGCCCAACTGTCGCTTCACGAATTTGAGGGCATTCGCTTTTGCCTCGTCGTTCATTTTGTCAAAAAACACATTAAAAGTCTCAACGGTTTGTTCAGCTATCACTCGTTTGCACTCGTCAGTCAAATGGGGCGTAGTAGAAATTCCCTCAACCCTGAGAAGTTCGTTAGTTATCTTTGGAATAAGGTATGGCTTTGCCAGCGCAATCCTGCCAGAGTTACCCACGGTGTTAGCCACTGTAACCATGTACGGGTCACCCAAAAAACTGTAATACTTATCGAATAAAGCGTCAAACTTTTTGTCCGCGTCAACCGCGCACAAATTAGCAATAATCGCTAAGGCGTTCCAAACCAGAATCCGATATTTGCTATCCAAGAGGGTTACAAAGGCGTCCATATGGGGGTAAAGTTTCTCTGGGTGCTTTGCGCTTAAATCCATCAGCACCTTAGCACAGCCGTAACGCACATCTGCCTTTGCGGAGGAAACTCCGCTGAGCACTTGAGGAAGCAGCTTGAAGTCTTGCTTAGTCATTTGGTAAAGTTGCTCTTTGGTGATTTGTTTCTCGGCAAGTTTCTCCAACAACTTGGCTTCCACGAAAACCTCACCACGATTGCACTATTATTCGCAGAGCAAATAAAAGCTTTCACTTGTCTAAAAAACGCACCCAATTCTATACAAGGGTAAGTTACGCAAAATTATGGTTAAATAAAAAAGAGCACAAAAAGTGCTAAAGGAGGGATGCAGGGATTTGCTCCCCACACCCTTAAAGAGTTGAGTTTTTAGTGTTGGCCATATGTCACTGAGGGAACACGTTTTGCGGTGGCGGTGGAATACCGTAGTCTGCCATGTTTGGCGCCTTGTATTCGATGGTCCAAATTGTTGACCAACCTGCGCCTCCGTGGTTGAAGTTGCCTGTGTCGCTGCTATCTTCGACTGAGAGGGCACCGCTTCGAGACTCTTCAATCCAGAACTCAGTACCAGTGTTGGGGTTTTTGAAAGCCAAGTATTTTACGTTCAGACGCCAAGTGATTGGTTGGGTTTGGTCTGCGCCGCTGTGGTCTGCGTAGTAGTTAACTCTAATCTGGTAGGTTCCATACAGGTTTGTGGAGTCAGGCAGAGTCATGGTTTTAGTTGCATAGTAGTGCTCAGGACCGAAACCATGGGTGTTGTCTATGTCCAGATAAGGATTGTTACTGCCATAACCCATGCTGTTGTAGTAGATGTGGCGTCCTGAAGCCCCTGGTTCCTGAACGTGAAGGTCGACATCGCTGTTGTCTTGACCCCAAGTAAGAGTTACAGTCAACGAAGCCACGGTTGCATTGCATTTAATTGTGTCTCTAAGGAAACCTGCCCAGTTAGAGAACGTGTTCTCATCAGTTGCCAATATGACTATGTCGTTGTCTCCGTTATACAGCGGAACCTCTTGCGAGAAAACACCATTGCTCACGGTAGCAGTGTATTTTTGGTTGCTTACAAAGATCAGAGTAGAGTTTATGGGTCTAAGTCCTCCAGTTATGGTGCCCGATATGGTAGCCTTGTTTTGTGGTGTATCGCGGATGCCGTCGCCATCAGTGTCTACTGGAGTTGTTCCCACAGGAGTTGTCTGTTCGCTAGTAAATGTTACAGTTGGGAAAATTGTGTCATCTTTGAATTGCTTTTCAGCTGACAGATAGAGTCCTGAATAAGCACCTGGAGTACCTGCCATCTTCGATCCTGCACTGTAGAAAATGTTGAACACTAAGCTGGATGCTCTTGTTGTCCCAGATACGTAGGTTTCGTTGAACCCGTTAGTGTAAGTGAAAGGTATTTGCCTCATTCTATCGGTAGTGGTTGAGCCTGGGAAGTTGGGGTCATAAATCTGGAACACGCCGTTGCTGTAACCGTATGTCATCACTGCGTGTGCATAATCTAAATAGGTGCCGTTGTTTGTCCGTGCCTTAAGACCTACGAGTTGTGGTTCATCTGTTACAATCATTCCATGTATCCAGCTTATTGCGACTTCACGTGCATTAGCTTCTGCCCAGTTGCGTTCTTGGGTGTTAAGTGAACTCCAAATGCCTGAAGTTCCCGAATGCGCTCGCGAGGCAAGCTGGATGGCAGTTGCGTCGTCTCGCCACTCGGTGGGAACGCCTTCGATGTATTTGCTGTGAAGACCTGTGCCGCCTTCTACTCCGCCTTTAATGTAGGAAAAGTACCATTTTGCATAACTGACCATTCCTAAGCAGAACCCGCCTGATTGGTTATAAGATCCATAGTTTGGTATGAACCAACCGTCAGTTGAAGGTCGGAATCCAGTATCTACCTGATAGTTCATGCCTAAAAGTTCAGAGAAGTTCATGGCAACGCTGATTGCAACGAAGTTTGAGAATGCCCCAGTGAGGAAAGTTACAGTGCGTGCAGATTTGTCCTGTTTCATGAAGCCTGTTGAATCCAGTTTGCCCGTTTGCGCGTCGTACCAGTAGAAACGTACTGGCGCGTTGTCATCATTTGCAGCGGTCTGGTCGTAGGGGAGAGTGACTTCCACGGGTTTGTCAAACATCTTGTACTGGTTCCATGATGCTGAGCCGCTGGTTTGAATGTTTATCAGTTTGCTGGCTACGGAGGAATCTTGGGGTAATCCGTTTACGCTTGTGATGCTTGAGTAGCTCACGTCAAATTGAATTGGTTCGATGGTGGCTGCTGCTGGGACATCAATTTTCATCTTATACAACGGGCTAGAACTGTCGGTTACTTCAACTGCCCCGCCTGAGGAAGTAATCTGTTTTGAAGCAACTGAAACGGGGTTGCCTGTGACGAAGTTTACGTTGTTTTGGGCTGGAGGCGGGGTAGAGGTAGCTGTGGGGTTTGTGGTTGGCGTAGAAGTGTAAGAAGGAGTAACAAATGGGGTGGGCGTAACCTGTGGGTTATTACCCAACAGCGAGTTTAAGGCGCCAGAGAAATACAGCAGAGTGGGAATGAGCAGCAACGCGATGAGGACTACAGCGATTACAATCGTTTTAGTGTGGCCTTTTTTCTGAACATATGAAGGTGGTGGAGGTGGTGGAACTTGAAGAGTAAATCGTGGTTTATTCAATTTTGTATACCTCAATTTTTTGAGTTTTATGTGCCTGTTCGCGTGAATACGCGAACCTGAAGCATTCTCAACGGTGCATCATCCGTATTCTTAAGTCTTTCTACATGAAGATTCATGAGCCCCATTCAGGCTCAAAACCAGAGTACAATTAGCACAATTTCAAAGTCTCAGAAAACCAACTCAAAAAAATTTGAAACCTGACCATTTTCGATGTTTTCGTTGATTTACCTGAAGATTATCCTTGAACAATGTTTTGGCTGCTAGTTTTCTGCACTTTTAAATAGCTGACAATCGCCTTTTGTTAGAAGGCGACTTTGCAACGTGGAACATGTATTTACCTTCCAGTTATGTCAAGCTATTATAGCTGTTACGTTCGCCGTGTTTATTTCGGATTTTAAGAGAAAAGCAGGCATGGTTCCTCTAATAAGCGAGAAATGGACGTATGTTTTAAAGCTGTCTCTTCTGGTTCCCCTGTTTGTTTACGCTTATGCCCTCATCACTTTGGACGGGGTATTGCCAGTTGACTTGTTTGGTTTTGGTTTGACTTTGTTGGGCACATTTCTCGTGGTAAAGGCGAAAGTGGATCTTGCAAGGCACCACACCTGGACTGGGTTCTGCATGAACGCCCCAAAACTGGTTGCACGCGGAATATATTCATACATACGGCATCCGCTTTATGCTGGGGTTTACCTTTTTGTTTTCGGGATAATGTTAACGGTTACGCTGCGCACAAGTTGGTTTTTGGCTGTGCCTGCTACGCTGGCTTTGGTGTATATTCTGTCTTTTCTGGCTGTTTCAGCTTCACGGGAAACTAGAATTCTTGAAAAGAAACTTGGGAAAGAATTCGTAGAGTACAAAGAACAGGTTCATTTTTGTCTACCCTTGCGAAAGTATGTTAAGCAAGAGAAAACGTAAGTAAAGACGCGTTTTTGTCTCTTTAAGGCGGTTAATTGCTCAGAAGTAGATGGTGTAACTTTGCGGGAAAAGGAATGGTTGTGGTGAGGCCGCTGGGATTTGAACCCAGGATCGCATGCGCCCCAGGCATGTATCCTAGACCAAGCTAGACGACGGCCCCATGAGGATAGATGTCAAACAACAACGCAAGAGCATATTATAAATACTTTGATGAAATGCCGAAGCGCAGGATTAGCAGAAAGCTCACTTCTATCAATCTCCTACAGCCTACACCAAATAAACGAAGGCGCAGACCTGTATACAGCAACCCAAGACCCAATTGCAATAATGCGCCACCTCGAGCCAGATATAGTGTGCGCTTTTCTATCTATTTTTTGGATTCAGATTTGAAGTTAATAAACTTCAAAAGGCTAAAGCCCGATTCCATATAAATGGTCAGCTATCACAGGACGGAAAATTTTTGGGCGAAACCGCGCATATAGAGAAGAGCCTCTCTGGCAAAAAGTCTTCAGGAAACACTGTAGACTCAAACCTGAATGCTCAGTATGAGCTTTATCTTAAATGTATTCAAACTCCAGTCATTGCTATCGACTCAGAGTTTAATGTTACTTACATGAATCTGTTCGGTAGAAAATTGCTTGGGGTAAAGAAAGACGAGCTTAACGGTAAAAAGTGCTATGAACTTTTCAAAACCGACGACTGCCGCACCGAAAAATGTGCTTGTGCCCGCGCCATGAAAACAGGAAAAACAGAAACATCAATTTCCATTGCAAGATTGGGCGGTGGTGCATTACCCATCCAATACACTGGAGCACCAGTATATAACGAACAAATGACCCATGTGGTAGGCGCCGTTGAGGTTGTCACCGACATAACCCAAATAAAAGATGTCATATCCAAAGCCACAGAAGCCTCAAAAAAGATCATGGCAATCGCAGATGAAGTCCACAGCAAATGCCTCAAAGTGGAAGAAATGGGCAAACAGGCGGCTCAAGTCGCTTCCCAAATGTCAGTTGGCATGAATCACGTCAGCACCGCTTCTCAGCAAGTGTCAACTGGAGCTCAAAAACTCGCAGAACTATCGCAATCAACTGCTAGGCAAACTGAATCTTTAAAGAAAATCATGGACGAAGCAGGAACTATTGCCAGAGAAACCTCGACAATAGCTGAAGAGGCATCACAAAGAGCTACGGACGCCAATGCGAAGGGCCAAAAAGGAATAGCTGCCATTGACAGCATTAAGAATGATGTAATAAAAGTTGCCGAAGCAGTAGGCAATATGGTCATATCAATCGACAAAGTCGGAGCACTCGCTACCTCTGTGGCTGATATTGCCAGTCAAACAAACATGCTAGCCCTAAACGCAGCTATTGAAGCAGCAAGAGCAGGCGAAGCAGGAAGAGGCTTTGCAGTAGTCGCGGATGCAGTTAAAGGCCTCGCTGGTCAGTCGAAAGAAGCAGCCAACGGAGCCATCACTCTGGTAAAGGGAATAAAAGAGTCTGGAACACAAACCAGCAGCATAACGGAACAGTCAAAAAGAGGCGCTGAAGAAAGCTCGACTGTGGTTCAAGGCGCAATCCGAGAAACAGAAGGAATCTCAAAGATAATGGATAATACGAATGAAAAAGTCCGCAAACTCACAAACAACTTTGAACAAGGACTTCGCACGCTCGATGAAGTGGTCAAAGCAATTGAAGAAGTCTCAAGCATCGCGCAGGAAAGCTCATCAGCCTCAGAAGAAACAAGCTCAGCAATTGAAGAACAAACAGTCTCCTCAAAAGAGTTGAGTGAAATCGCCAAAAACGTCCAAGGCGCCGCTTCGGAGGTGGCCAAGGAAGCCGAGAAAGCGAAAAGAGAAGCAGAACTACTGATCCAACAACTCACTGCAAGCAGCTAA
The DNA here is from genome assembly GCA_964350175.1 of uncultured Candidatus Bathyarchaeia archaeon. Lineage (GTDB taxonomy): Archaea > Thermoproteota > Bathyarchaeia > Bathyarchaeales > Bathycorpusculaceae > JADGNF01. The sequence continues at coordinate 5,921 of CAYGJP010000015.1, read as the reverse complement.
AAAATAGAAACCTAAAACATCCTCAATAGAGCCAGCAAAGCATTAATCCAAGCTACAAGAAGACATCCATAAAATTACTCAGCCCAAAGGCATGTATCCTAGACCAAGCTAGATGGCGCCCCAAACGATTAAACATGGTCTTTCTGGGAAGGTGAATTATGTAGTACGGTGATTTAAACTTAAATTTTCTGGATTAGGGGTTTGCAAGTTTTTGTTTATGAATTGAGTCCCTTTGGTTGATTCATAATTGTTTTTAACCTCCGAGCTGTAACTTTTATGTTGGCTTATTAGCTTGAGCATTATTGTGTAAATGGGGTTAGCGGGAAGATGTGCGGCAAAGTTGAATCTGCAGATGGATCCATTGTTGATTTATTTGGGAAGAACACTTTGAGGATACTGCATGTGGATGATGATTTAGAGTTTTTGCCTGTGGCTAAGCAGGTTTTGGAAGAAGAAGCCAATTTTCAGGTTGAAACGGCATGTTCTGCTGAAGAAGCGCTAAAGAAGTTGCGTGTGAACGAGTATGATGTGGTTGTCACTGATTACCAGATGCCGGGTAAAAATGGCTTGGAACTTCTAAAGGCGGTTAGGCATCAGGGGAATGATGTTCCATTTATCGTGCTTTCTTGTAAGGGAAAAGAGGAAATTGCCGTTGAAGCTTTGAATTCAGGCGTGGAAAGTTTCATAACTAAGGATGGAAACCCGGCTGTATATTACGAGGAATTGCAACGCAGCATATGTAAGGCGGCTAAACGGCGAACCGTTGAGAAACTTTTGAAGGAATCTGAGGAGAAATACCGAAAATTATTCGACGAAGCTCTGGATGCAATTTTTGTCGCTGACGCCGAAACAGGAATCCTTGTTGATTGTAATCAGGCAGCAACGGAACTAGTTGGCAGGTCAAAGTCAGAATTGGTTGGTATGCATCAGCGTTTGCTTCATCCAGAAGAAAATCGTGAAGTTTCCATCAGCGCTTTCAAGCAACACCTTACAGATAAAGAAGGACAAGTGGTTGAGACGCAAGTTATCACCAAAACTGGAGAAATCAAGGATGTTGCAATAAAGGGAAATTTGCTGCAGTTTGGCGGCAAAAAAGTGCTTCAAGGAATATTCAGAGATATAACAGACAGCAAAAAAAGTTACGGGAAAGCCAGTTTTCAATCAGGCTTGTTAAACGCTGTGGGACAAACAATCATTGCTACCAACACCGAGGGAACAATTGTTTACTGGAATTCCGCTGCAGAAAAACTTTACGGAGTACCAAAGTCCGAAGCATTAGGTAGCACTATTGAGAAATTCACGGGTGAAAAGCCTAACCAAAAAGAAAAACAGAAGTTTCTCGATCATTTGAAATCGGGCAAATCGTGGGTAAAAGAAACAATTGTAAACCGTCGAGATGGTACAGCTTCGCCAGTGATTACAATAATTTCGCCCATTTTTAACGAGAAAGAAGAATTTGCCGGGGCTATAGATGTCTCAACGGATATAAGCGAGCAGAAGTGGATGCTTGCAGTGATGGAAGACGCCGTCAAGCAGGTGGCTGAGCTTAATGAAAAACTACACATGGTTGAAGGCTTGACCAGACATGATGTTCGAAACAAGCTTGCTGCAGTGAACGGCAGGCTTTACCTGCTTAAAAAAAGATTAGCTTCTAACAAAGAAGCGTTTGTTCACGTACAAGAGATGGAATTAGCCGTTCAACAAATCCTGAAAATTCTGGAGTTTGAAAGATTCTATGTGCAGGTAGGTTCGGAAGAGCTGAAAGTCATAAACGTTGAAAAGCATCTAAGCGAGGCCGCTTCGCTTTTCACAGACCTAAAAGGCGCACAACTAATCAACGAATGCTACGGGTTAACAGTACTCGCGGATTCTCTGTTGAGGCAGCTGTTCTATAACTTGATGGATAACACGTTGAAGTACGGTGAAAAGGTCACCAAAATCAGAGTGCACTTTGAAGAAGAAAAAGATTCGCTGAAACTCATCTACGAAGATAACGGAGTGGGCGTACCTGACGAAATGAGAAGCACCCTCTTCAGAGAAGGCTTCGGTAAGGGCACAGGCTACGGACTTTTCCTTATGAAACGTATATGTGAAGCCTACGATTGGACGATACAAGAAACAGGCAAACAAGGACAAGGTGCACAGTTCACCATGACCATACCTAAAGGCGAGAAAGGCGACAAAAAAACTTACGAGATTAGCTGAGTGCCTAATCTATTGGGCGATTTTGCCTATCGCCCTTTATTTATGGGTGGAAGCATTAAGCGAACTGCCCTTTCGTTTTGTCTTCTTTTGCATATAGTGCCTTAGTTTAATGATTGTTTTTCTAAACTATGGTGCATGTTTACACAAGTCTTAAAGCTCACTAGTCTGATTTAGAATCAGATTATCGGGTTACGTTTAGCGGTGGGAGAAGGGAGCGAGCGGGCTAAATGAAGTCTATAGTCAATTGGGTGTTCCTGTTTTTCCTTTTACAAATGATAGGCCTGTGCATTATCGCTTCAATTAGTTTCATGAATCTGGAATCAACCGTAACGCTGTTGATATTTAATTTTCTTTTTGCTTCGCTTACTTTCCAGCTGAACGGAAAAATGAGCCGAAAGCTTGGCTTGCTGGCTTTAGGCAATTTTGTGGGTTTGTTCTGGAATTTTGTTTTCTTCAAGTTTGCCTTAACTGGGGCTGAGTATTTTGCTACGTTTAATGCCCCCGCGGTGTTCGATGCTTTTTACACGATTATTTATCCTATTTTGAATCTCATGTGGATTGTCCCGTTTTGGTCCCTGAGCCTGAGTGTTTTCCCTAAAATGCAGCATGCCTCTGCGGTGGTGGACTGACGTGATTGTGGTTCTGGAAGGTTTTTTTCTATTTCTTACTGCACTTATGACGGTGTACTTGGTTCGGCATTACATTTTCACCTTTGCAGTTCTAAGACGCGCCAAACTCCCTAAAGCAGATGCTGCCTATGCCAACGTGGTGTATGATCCCACCGTTTCTATTCTGATTCCAGCGCGGAACGAAGAAAGCGTAATTGGAAGATTGCTGCAGCGAACGACTGAACTTACTTATCCCAAAAACAAAATGCAGGTCATAGTTGTGGATGACGCTTCATCTGACGGCACAGGGCAGATTGTTGATGAATATTCAAAACGGTATCCGTTCATAGAAGGGTTGCATAGAGACAAAACTGAGGGCGGCAAAAGTAAAACCTCTGCCATGAATGCGGGTCTCAAGCAGGCAAAAGGCGAAATTATACTCTGCTTTGACGCCGACTATTACCCCCAAAAAGACATAGTGGAGAAACTCGCAAAGCCGTTTACAGATCCAAAAGTTGGTGCAGTGCAAGGCCGCGTTGTTGTTTTGAATGAACCCCAAAACATCATAACTCGGCTGGTGGCGTTGGAGCGAATAGGCGGCTACCGAGTCGACCAAGAAGCCCGCGCCAGCTTAGACCTAATTCCCCAGTTCGGCGGCACCGTCGGAGGTTTCAGGCGCATTCTGCTTGAAAGTTTAGGCGGATGGGATGAGAACATTCTGGCGGAAGATACGGATTTGACTTTTAGGGTTTACCTCGCAGGCTACCGCGTAGCTTACGTAGGTGATGCTGAATGTTATGAGGAGGCTGTGGACAATTGGCGAGCCTACTGGATTCAACGGTACAGGTGGGCAAGGGGTCACATGCAGTGCTGTTTCAAGCATTCGTTGAAAGTTTTGAGAAGCCCAAACTTGAAGGTGAAGGAGAAAATTGACGGTTTGCTCTTGTTGAACGTGTACTTCATGCCCCTCATAGTTCTCGTTTCCCTTATGGTTGGTGTTCCGCTGATTTTCCTTGGGTCCTCAAAGCTTGCGGGTATACTCTGGTTTTCTGTGCCTATTTCCTTTTACAGTTTCGTCGGGAACTTTGCACCGTTTTTCGAAGTGGGAATCGGCGCATATTTGGATGGACGACGAAGAGTCCAATGGCTGATTCCCTTCCTAATGTTTGCTTTTCTCTACAATATCCCAATTTGCACCAAGGCTTTCCTAGACCTCGTCGCATCAAAAATCCTTGGGAAAAATCATAACGTCTGGGCTAAAACCACGCATAACGGCAATGGAAACAGTTATATTATGAACTAAGCCATATGCTCAAAAAGATCACCATGATGCCAGATGCGTCCTCAGGGTTTGCAATATTCTTTCTGGGCGCCCCTATACTTCTTCTTATAATGTTTTTACCCTCTGTTCTTGAATTGAAAAAACCGCGGGACGCAGGTCCCAGACTTATGATGGACAACTTTTCAGTGGTTCTTCAACTATTGAATGTGGCTCCTTTGGTGAACATCGAAGAGGGTCCGCAGCTCGAAGCTAAACTGGCACCCGCCATCGCAGGGGTCCTTAGTTTTCTGCCAAAATTGGATGCTTAATGTTTGCTTCTCGGTAAAAGGAGTTTCGCGTTTTTCCATTGCTGCTTGGCTAACGCCAAGTTTCCGCTTGGTCCTCCGTGTAGCGAGTAGAAAATGTAGCATAAGTAAGTGCACTGTGTACACTCTCGGTAGGTTTTTCGCAGGTCGTTGAATTCTTTGGTTTTCCACATTTTTGGTAGGTCAAAAACTGACCCTGCGAAGTTGTGGCTGTGGCATCCGCCGATCCTGCCCATGTGGTCGATGATGAAGAAGTTTTGTAGGGCACGGCATTTCCATGTTCTCTTGTCTTCAGCGTAGAGACTCCTCATAGCCTTCAACAGCTGGGTGGTCACGAGGATGTTTTTGTTTTTCTTTTTCATTTCCAGAAGCGAATCGCACAGGTCCACCATGGCTTGCTTGTCTTTTATCACGAATTCGTCGTTTGCTTTGCCGATTCTGAAAAGCTGATTTGCATCTGATGAGATGTCAAAAGAGTAAAGGCAGTACCAGACTGGGATTCCCTTCTGTGTAAAATGTTTTGTTATGTCCACAATTTCGTAAAGGTTCTGCTGCGAAATCGTCGGCGTTACGGCGACGTTTATTCCTTCTTTATGCAGCGTTTCTATGGAGTTTAGAGCTTTCTCCAAGGCGCCTTTGACGCCTTTGATGTAATCCATCTTGGCTGGGTCCATGCTGTCGAGTGATATGGCTACGAAGTCAACGTTGCGTAGCGCCTCGATTTTCTTGGCTGCCATGCTGCCGTTGTCGTAGACGGTTGTTACAAAGTAGCGGGAGGCGTACTCGACTATTTCTCCTGCGTCTTCGCGGAGAAGGGGGTCTCCTCCGGAGAACACGATTTCTACGACGCCTAAGTCCTTGAGTATGTCTAATCCTTTTTTGATTTCGTCGGCTGAGAGTTCGTTTTTGTCTTGTTCTCCCCACACATTGCAGCCTACACATCTGTAGTTACATTTTCGTGTAATAAGCCACTGGGCATGGTGAGGCTTGTTGGGCATAAGCGAACGGGCTGCGACGTTCGCGGCTTTACCGAGTTTCAAATAGTTTTCACTTGACCGCTGGGTTAATACCCAAGTATTTAGGTCTGCACTATAAAACCATTATTCAAAATTAAGCATAGTTCTTTGGATTGGGTGGGCGAGGAGGGGTTGTTGTTCTTTGTAAATTGGGGTTTTTTTGTTGCTGTTTGTGCGTTTTTGTTGTTTTGTTTTTTGTTTAGTTGTTGTTGATGGTTGGTTGCTTGTTTTCATCAACTTCTTGGGTGTTGCGCTGTGGGTTGTGTTTTGTGGTTGGGTTTGGTTTTGGGTTGCGTTTTGGTTGTGCAGGCTGTGGCAAGCAGATGATTTGTGGTGTACTGTGAGTTTTTTCTGCAGCCTGAACGCTGCGGTCTTCTGTTTTGCGTCTGTGCAGCGATACCCCCTCCCCCCGCAGAGTATACAATTTGATTATACAAAACGTAGATACACTGGCGCATAACGAAGAGTTTTGCTCTGTGGCTCGAAAAAACCATGCCCCCTTCAT
>CAYGJP010000014.1:0-18609 GCA_964350175.1 uncultured Candidatus Bathyarchaeia archaeon | reverse complement strand
TTTGGCATAATCTTCTTTGGTTAGGCGGCAACACCTGACTTATGTCCCAAAGCCCGTAGAAACGGCAACTTTTTTTGTGAATTTTTACTGGGAGGTCATTAGGGTTAGTTATGTATTTCTTACTCTGCAAATCTTCAAAGACCACGTATTCCATCTTTACATTACCTGCCAACTCAATCCTATACAGATTATAGTGAATGGCATTATCAATTTTTTGCTTGTGAATTGTAATCGATTTTTTACAGAAAAACATTTCAACCTACGGTTCTGTAAAGTCTGCGGTTATCTGTTTTCCATGTATACTTTCGGTTAACAGTTTATACTGCGATTATCGTTTGTTGCAGAGAAGTATAAATCTGAGTTATACATTGTATAACTTGTGGTATTACCTTGATTGAAGAGGAAATGAAGGTTGGTCCAAAAGGGCAAGTTGTCATCCCGCGCAAGATGCGCAAAGCGCTCAAAATTAGCCCCGGCTCCAAAGTGGTTTTCAAGCTTGCAGGTGAGAAGTTGACGGTGGAGAATCCGTCTTTTGATTCCGTAGGCGTTTTCGGAGGCATAGCCGCTAAGGGTTCTTCTGTAGCCAAAGTGGATTCGCACGCTTACGAGGAAGAGTTAGAGGCGCGGAATCACTAAATGCTGTACCTTGACTCGAACGTTTTCGTTTACGCCACCTTGAACACTGAGGAGTTAGGCGAACGGGCAAGGTTGCTGCTTAGCAGGGTTCAGCTGGGCAAGGAGCGGGCGGCTACGTCTGCGCTTACGTTTGACGAGTTAGTTTATGTTGTGAAGAAGCACAGAAACAGAGAAGATGCTGCAAGCGCAGGTGAAGCGTTTCTGAATTTTCCCAACCTGAAGCTGGTCGCTGTTAACGGGGAATTGCTGGCTTTAGCTTTGAATCTCATCAGGAAGTACCAGTTAGACCCCAGAGATGCGATTCACGCTGCAACAGCGTTGACTGTGAAGGCGAAAACTGTGGTCTCCACAGACGCACATTTTGACGGGATAAAAGAACTAAAACGCAAACCACTATAACATCAAAAAAACTTAAACCAGAACTGTTACTGCGCTGTATTACGGTTGAAAGCCGACAACCGTCAATACAACAGACATACTCCAAATAACTAACAAGAAAAGAACAATAAAAAACTAACGTGAATTAATAGCCTAATTGAAAAACACCCACTGAAGCATGCGGAATAACAATCGAAGGACAAAACAAATGGAAAACACTAATACAAAGTGCAAGCAAAAAACAGTGATTTGTTTATCAAAAGACTAGATATTTTAACATTGCCTAGTCAAGTTTTTATCTTTTATGCTAGAAAATTAGACAAATTAAACACCACAACGCTTAAAGCTAGACGCACCAATATAGACTCATGCTTGAAGAGTATTCCAGTTTACTTCCTGAGCAGTTATATCTTAACGTCGCGCACCAAATCTACTTTAAAGACGCGCAAAACATGAAAGAGGTTAAGGATAATTCCGTTCACCTTGTCGTAACATCCCCTCCGTATTGGAACATTAAGGATTATGGCAACCCCAAACAGATAGGCTATAGCGACAGCCTAACAGGTTACATGAAAAAACTTGACAAAGTATGGTCTGAGTGTATTAGAGCACTTGCACCAGGTTGTAGGCTTTGCATAAACATCGGTGACCAATATCTTAGAGCCGATGGAAAAACTCCTTACCAAATCATACCGTTACATGCTTACTTAGTCAACAGTGTAATGAACAAACATATCGATGATGTTTTGTACCTTGGAAGCATAATCTGGAAAAAAATACCCACAACTAAAACAAGTGGTGGAGCAAGCGTTATGGGGTCATATGGATTTCCAAGAAACGGTTACGTCAGCTACAACTACGAATACATAGCGATTTTCAAGAAAAAGGGCGTTGCTCCAAAACCTACACCTGAGATAAAGAAGAAGTCTCAAATTGAGTTGTTTGAATGGCGAGAGCTTTTTAATGGGATATGGAATTTCAAAGGCGCAAGACAAGTTGGGCATATCGCTATTTTCCCAGATGAACTGCCGAGAAGATTAATGCGAATGTTTACTTATGAAGGTGATACAGTTCTTGACCCATTTTTGGGAAGTGGCACTACAACACGTGTGGCATGGGAGTTAGGGCGCAATAGTATTGGATATGAAATCGGGTTCGGTTCTCCCAGCCTTCAGGAGACTAAAGAGGTTATCAAGGCGAAAGTTCATTTTGGCGACACGCCCATTGACAAGAGGAGCAAAATCTTTCCAACCTTGACTTAGGATAAAGTAAAGCCACTCCGCAATTTGGGCATTCAATAACAAGATACTGAGAGTTAGCAGACTCTCCCCTATTTACCATGAAAGTTTTGCAGGTGGGACATTGATAGCAGACTTTTGTTTCAGACTTTGCCATTAATACTCGTCAAGTCTTGTTAGCTTTGTGGTTATTTTCCCATACTTCTTTTCATAGTTGCTATAGACTGTGACTTTTCTGTTTGTGGTTTGCAGTATTTTTTGGTCTAGATAATCCATATATTCAGCGAGTTCTTGCGCCGTTTCGATATAGAAATATCCGTTGCCAAAAGCTCCGATTGGCATTCCTTCTTCTATAATCAGTTTGGTGATTATCTTTCGTGTGGTAGGTACGGTGTCGTCTTCAGGTATCTCTAGCATTTTTGAAATTTTGTTTGCGGGTATTGCGTTATCTCTTCCCTTATGTTCCAAAAGTATTTTCCTAATTTCGTCTGTTCGCTTTTCTTCAAGTGCCATATCTTTCTTTTCCCCCGATATTTCTTTGCAAGTAATACCTTTATTAGCTTTTGCAGTTACTCTCAGTAAACAATTGTCTTAGTAAATTTCTGTAATCAGTTATTTATACTTGCAATGACAAAACAGGCATAGGTGATATATTTGCCAGTGCCTCGAAGCGTGAAAGAAAAAGAACAGAAAATTAACAAAGAACTTGAGCAATTGGAGTTTCATGTGCATTTCAAAATTAATTCAGTTAATCTGGAACATGGCGCATGGGAATATACAATAGGATTTTTTGATATTTTACCAAAAGAGGACAACGACAAAGTTTACGATATAATCTTTAGGCACAAAACAGAATGGGAAAAAGAACAGAACTTACGGTAAATGACTTTTGTAATAGTGTTATCAACCGAAAATTTACATGGAAAAGTTTTACCGACAACTTTACAGAACCTTGAAAAGCGTTATTTAAATGGGGTTAACGTTTTCTGTGTCGTTAGTTTTCGCTTTTTTGTGAATTGGTGACTTTCTAGATTTCGTCAGGGTTCTTATTGGGGTTGTGTTTTTTGTGTGTTATTAGTCAAGGGTTTTGGGGTTGTGGTTGGGTTGGTTTAGGTTTGGTTTGTGGGTTTGTTCGGCTGATTCATCGCAGAAACCCATAGGGGTAGGTCAGAGAGCAAGAGCGGGATACTCGTAGTGAATTTGTGGTCTACGCACAGGTAGTTTCTATTTATAAGGGGGTATTAGTCAAAAACAGCAATAGAGTACAGCTCTTCCCCGTGCACCAGTGTGTCTGCGTTTTGTATAAACAAACTGTATAAACAACACACCCCCAAAAACCAACGCACACAGACCAAAAAGTCATCAATTTGTTTTCTGCAAACTCTCCGACCTCTCAAAAAACAGCAGCCAACAAAGTTGTGGCGCAAAAGTCCTCAATTCACTACCATACGGCAAATGCAAACCAGCCCAAACGCACACCAGAACCCAAAACACAAACCCCGAGAAGAAGTAGTGAAACACCAAACCGCCCACAACAACAACTAAACAAAACAACAAACAACACAGCAGAAACGCACAAACAGCACCCAAAAAAGACCCAAATTACAAAACAAAGCAGCTATCAGGGTCTTTTGATGGTTACCGCTGCATAGCCAACCACGCTGGAAGTGTCACCCGTTATGTCTCCACTGGTTCTGTGACTAAGCAGTTCGGCTTTTTGTGCGCCTAAACCTTTCGCGTAAGTCATCAAAGCAGCAACCGGCGCATAACCACATGCACTCACGTCGTTCCCTTCAATAATTGAGTAGAATTCTTTCTCATCTAAAGCTTCGACTGCTTTGAGCGCAGCCAAATCTTTCCTGTCCACGCTTGCCTGCGATTCGTAGTGGGTAAAATCTGAAGAAGCAATCACCACAGCGTTCCGCTCCGCCAAAACCTCAACCAAGGCTCTGCCGACTTCTTTAGCTGACTCTAAATCCTGCATCAAAAAACAAATCGGCACAAACTTGAACTTGTCCCCGTAAAGATACTGCAGAAAAGGCAACTGAACCTCAATCGAGTGCTCATGCCTATGCGCAACATCATCCACATCTAAAACACTGGTTTCCTTCACTATCTCATCGGCAACTGCACCGTCGATTTCCACATCACCCAAAGGCGTACGCCAAACACCCTCATTCATCACAGACAACGCACTACCATAACCCGTATGATTCGGACCCAAAACCACAACAGTATCAGGTTTACCATCTAAAGCCAACGCGTAATACGCGATAGCCGCAACAGGACCCGACGCCATAAAACCTGCATGGGGACAAATAAGCCCCAGAATTTCTCTGGGACCACCCAAGTTAACTTCGGGAAGCTTTTTTGGACCAAAACGATGCAGAAAACAGGATTCAACCTGAACCTTTAGCGCTTCGGCGTCACCCTCGTAGAACATTCCCGCTACGGTTGGACGCCGAATTTTCGCCATCGGCTTTAGGTATCCTCCTCGTCGTCACGCGAAATTTTTGCTTCAAAGTCTTCAATGGTTACCTTCGGGTTCTGGTCAGCTGACAATTCGCCTCTTTCACGAAGCACTTGCCTTGACAGAAGCCAGAAGATTATGGCTAGTGCACGTCTGCCTTTGTTGTTTGTTGGAATCACGAAGTCTACGCCTGCAAACTCGTTGTCGGTGCTGCATAACGCCACAATCGGGATGCCTACATCAGAGGCTTCTTTAACGGCCTGTGCATCCGCGCGTGGATCAGAAACCAAGATGATTTCGGGGTCCACACGATTTGGATACTGCGGATTTGACAGCATACCAGGTATGAATCGGCCAATGAGTGGTGTTGAGCCTGTGACTTCGCAGAACTTTCTGACGGGTTCATGCGCGTAGAGCCTTGTTGCTGCCACAGCCACTTTGGATGGTTCAAAGCGCGAAAGGAACTTGCCAGCTACACGTATGCGGTCATCCGTTTTCTTTACGTCTAAAACGAACAGTCCGTCGGGTCTTACGCGGTAGATGAAAGGTTCCATGTCTCGGGTTTTCATTCGGGTCCCGATGTGTATGCCCGCTGACAAGAGGGTATCTCGCGGCAGCAGAAGTTCGTCGCTGTCCGCTACAGGAGCTTCTCTGACTTGCGGCGCTTGTGGCGCTTCTGGTTCTTGAGGTTCTGGTTCAGGTTCGGTTTCAACAACCTTACTTTCCTGTGCCTCTTGGGGCTCAGTTTCAGGTTGCGAATTTTTTATTTCTTCTTCTGACATTTTGTTTTTCTCCGTTACTTTTAGATTTTTAAATCAGCCATTCTGGCTCGGCTGCCAAGGAACTGCTCGATCCGCAGGATTTCGTTGAGCTTTGCGACTCGTGAACCTTCAACAACGCCAGTTTTAATCACTGGGCAACCGAAAGCTACAGCCAAATGGGCGATGTGCCAATCTGTGGTGTCGCCGCTGCGGTGTGACATAACGCAGGTGTAGCCGTGTTGTTGAGCATTTTGGATGGTTTCCAAAGCGTCGGTTAAGGTGCCAATCTGGTTGACCTTGATGATTATGCTGTTTCCTGCGCCAAGTTTGATGCCGTGGCTTAACCGTTCATTATTCGTGGTGAACAGGTCGTCGCCGCAGATGAGGCAGTTCTTGACTTGCTTGTTAAGGGTGGCGAAGCTTTTGAAGTCTTCCTCGTGGAATGCGTCTTCAACATAGGTAAGGCGATATTTCTCAATGAGTTCTTTGACGTATTCGAGTTGTTCGCCTGTGTCCCGTTCTTTGCCTTCGTTTGCGTAATTGTAAATTTGCTTTTTCTCGTTCCAAAAAGAAGAGGCAGCAACATCAACACCAAAGCCGCATTCAAAATCCATCTCGTTGCCGACTTCTTCGCAGGCTTTCGCCATGATTTCGAAGGCGTCGTTGTCTTCGATGTTGGCTATCCATGCGCCTTCGTCGCTTTTGCCTGCGGTGAACAGTTTATCGTTTTTCCTGAGGGCTTCTCCGATTTTCTGGTGGATTTGTGCGTTTGCGGTTGCGGCTTCCATAAAAGTTTCTGCGCCATAAGGCAATGCGAGAAATTCTTGGATGTCGGGGCTTTTTCCGCGTGCGTGTTGTCCGCCAGATATGCAGTTACCAAGCGGATACGGCAAAATATTTGCGGTGCTTCCGCCAAGAAACTGGAACAGCAAAAGGCCATGCGAGTTTGCAGCAGCTTCGGCATTTGCGAGTGAAACGGCGAAAGCGGTGTTTCCGCCTATGACTTTAAAGTTGGTTGTGCCGTCAATCTCGTGGAGGGAATTATCGATTTCCTCTTGGAAATCCGCGTTTAACCCAGCAAGTTCAGGAGCGATGAGTTCGTCGACTTTTTTTACGGCTTGGTCTACGCCGCCTGTTGGATAGTAGATGACTTCGGCTTTTCCGCGGCTTTTGCCTGCGGGTGCGGCTGCGCGTCCGAAGCCTGAGGTTGTGACGACGTCGACTTCGATGGTTTCTTCTCCTCGGTTGTTGAAGATTTTCCTAGCTATGAGGTCTTCGATTATTGACGACACGCATTTTTCCTCGAATGACTATAGCATATTTCTGCGCTTATTTTAGGTTTCGGAAAGGGAAACTTGGGGTTTAATGTTGCATTTGACGAAAACGGGGGTGTTTTGTGTGTGTCTTTTGTTTTTTGTGTACTCTATCGCTTGGAGCAGACTATAGCCCCCTTAAATAGGGAGTCAAAGTGAAAGAGAATTGTTGGTTTTTGTTGGGTTTTTCTGGGACACTTGTAGATTCGCTGCTAAAAAATGGAAATTCTAAAATAACTGCCGAACCAATGTTTGCAATTGACAGGTCCTCGTGCAATGGAGGGAGAATGCTTGGTTTCGGCTGATAATAAAGTAAAATTTTGGGTTCTTGCAAGCTTGTGTTTTCTGCTGATTTGGATAATTCGCTTGGTTCCAGATAGTCTTGGGCGCTTCTACAATATTGTTTTTTTATCAGGGGATTATTATTACCGCGCCGTAGTGGGCGGATGGATGTATTCACTTGCAGCCATCGGAATCATGTCCCGACTCATTGCCGTCACGATAGGAATAGTAGCCTTGTTTTTGGTCTGGAGAAACAATAGAAGCTTCTTTGATGTCAAAAGGTGGGTGGCAACTGCCCTTTGCTTGGAGAGTTTGTATTTTGTACTGCTAATTCCTTCTCCAATTTGGCTATTTGCATTGGCTAGCGAAAACCGAATTTCTTACACCTTTGGCGCCTCATATGTTCTACAAATCGTCTTCACTGCACCGTTTCTAGCAATTTTAGCAGTCAAAGTCCTCAAGCAAGAAAAACTCTCAAATAGTTTCCAGCTTTGGAAGTGGGGTGGTGTGGCGTTTTCTGGTTACGTCATCGCTTTGTGGGCTAACTCTGTTCTCAGATGGTTTGACATGATAAGTGCAACAGGAGTTCAGTTCTTTCTTACGGGGACAAGTGTGTTTGGCGCTTTGAATGCGCTTGTGCTTATGTCCTTGGCGGTGGCTTTTGCCATTTTTGGCGCTTTCGGCTTGCTAAAACAAAGACAATCAGCAAAAAAATGGCTGGGTCTATCTCTATTGATGGTTGGATTGCACTATACTATTTACGTTGTTTTCTCATACCTTAGCGGAACGTTGAATTCCATTTGGCTGATTGATATTTGGACAATCCCGCTCTTAGGACTGGGAATAACATTTCTATTAACGAAAACGAAAAATAAGGAGTTGCAATAGGCAAATTTTGGAATTTAGGGAATGAGAAGATTTTCGGCGAGTTAAGCAGAATCCCATAGTTCGAGGGCTTGGCGCTTCTTCTTTTCCTCTTTAAGCTTCTCAATTTCGTTAAACAGCACAATTGCCTTTTTGAACAATCCACTGTATTTTTGGAGTGTGTACTGCATGTCTTGGGACCATTCAAGCAGGTGAGGAAAAAACGGGCGTGCAGGTAAGTCTGGACCTTCAGGGTATTCAAACCAGAATTCTGGGTAATATCTTTCCAAGGCACCTGAGGTTGTCACGCGGTACTCGAACTGCTCCAGCACCGTGCCTAACTCTCCGAGGGCACGCCTCACTGCTTTGTCAACTATGGCGGGGAATTTGTTTCCGACTTGGTCGTCTCCGAGATGGTCATACAGCGAAGGAGAATCGTGTTTGCGTGGTGCTAGATGCCACCAAACGTTGGGGTCTGACAGCGCGTCTTGGGTTATTTTGTCGGCGTTTTGCATAAGGTTGGTGACTTTTGCTTTCATCTGAGCGAGCTTTTCTTTACTCAAGTTTAAAGTTGTTTCTGGGTGCTTGGCGACGTATTGTTTTGCTGTTTCGTTATACCATTTTGCGGCGAACTTTGCTGCGTCGTTGACGAATTGCAGGCGGATCTCTTCCATGCGTGAACGTAAAGGACTTAGTTCTGCTTCTTTTTTCTGAATAAGCACTTCTATATTCTCACTCATTGCGCCGCTGTTCTCCTTTCAACTATCGCCAGAAGCGGTTTGTTAACGCCGCAGTTTGCTCGCGTTTACTGGTAAATATTGAGTTATGTGAGGCTGCTCATAAAAGACTTACGCCCCAGTATACAACGCAATTGCTGGGCTACTTCAACGGAACAAGTCAGGTTTGCTTATACGAAAAGTTATGCATTAGTTTATTAGTGCCAGATTAGTATGTTGTAAGGCTTGTAAGAATCGATTTTTGCAAAGCTAATATTGTGAGTTGAAAGGATGTTTAACTACAAAGTAATATGTAAAGAGAACTCTTTCAAATGTAGACTATGCCAAACCTATTTCTCCACTCCTGAAGAGTTAAGAATGCACAGTATGAACAAACATAAAGGGCATATGCTCGTAATTAAACGGTAATTTGGAAACTTGGACGGCACTGCCTAAAGCTATAGTTACTTACAAAGCGGTACGTTGATTTGGGAATACTTTTCTCAGTGCAGCAAAAGAACGTTTTATCTAAAACTGCACAATACCTACTTCTCAAGGTGCTTAACGTATGGGTAAAGGCTCAGGCTACGGAAAAGTCAGCCTGTTCGGCGAACACTTCATCGTCCACGGCTACCGTGAGGCTACTTCTTAACGAGAAGAGGCAATATCCCGCATTTACCGATAAACATTGGATTATGGAAGCTGCTCGTAACAGACTTTGGCCGCAAAATATAGCAAACTACCACGGATTACCAAAAAATTCGGCCTTGTTAGATTTTATAAGCATTACTCGCGTATTATTAAAAGGCTGAGAAAATGAGCATTGTTTCCTTCGTAAAGGATACAAGTTTGGCAAAAAAACTAGAAGGCGTAAAAGAGTTCGCAAGATCAAACCTGCTCAGGTTTTGGCAAGTTCACGCGCCTCATTTTGTAGATCATGGAGAGACCCATTGTACAAATATTGAATTGCTTTTGTACAGGATTATCCCGCCAGACGTAAAAGGAAAGATGAGCGAATATGAAATATTCCTACTGTTGTGTGGAGTATGGTTACATGACGTGGGAATGCTAGCTAAAGGAAAAGACGAAAATGAAAAACAAGTTAGGGAAACACATCATCAAAAATCAAGAGAATTGATTCGTAAATCTCTTCCTGAGATTGATCTAACAGACGACGAGAGATATGTTGTAGGGGAAATTGCTTATTTTCATCGCAAATCTGCGGATCTTAGTTACGCAAAAGAAGTTTATGAAATGCAACAAGGGTCGACTATATCAAAAGTTAGAGTCCGATTTCTTTGCGCTCTTGTCAGATTAGCTGATGGATGCGAAATAGCCCATTCACGATCATCAAGAAAAATGCTGCAAATAGCTAATGTTGATGAAGAGGCAAAATTTCACCATGAAGCGCATCTTCATGTTTCCGCAGTGGACTTCGATATTGTGACCCGTGAGATACTGATAGCAATCCGCGTAAAAAATACAGAAGATGCGTTATTACTCGGCAATTTCTTAAAGGGCAATCTTGAGAAGGAACTATTTACTGTCAAAGACATATTAAAAGAGTGTGGGGTTGATTATAATACTGTCAAACCGCAAATTACAATTGACTCTTTTGCTGAAGAAATGCCTCACGTGATAAGCAAGCCCACGTTGATGTCATTGGAAGAAAAATTAGTTGAAATGGAGAAAAGAACAGGTTACTATCCAAATATGACAGTGGACACAGATTTACGGATTTATATTTTTTATGAGACGATTGCTCAGACAGCGAAAGAACTTCAGAGTGAAGTTATCTCTGTTCTGGATGTGGTTTGTGATCTCTTTTTTGACAAACAAAAGATAATTTTGACTCTGAATAGAATTCGTGATTTGAGTGGAACCGTGGGTAAGATTGACCCAGAAATTGTAACAGTAGTCGTTGAGACGAAAGATTTTGATGAGTATAAAAAGAACCAAATAAGCAAAAGCGAATTTTGGTCAAGATTGACTTTCTTTAGAAGAGCCATGAATGACAAGGTTTTCAACATGAAAAAGCCACTAATATGGAAGCTGATTCTGTGAGGGACAACCATGGAGAAGAAAACCGCCGTTAAGAAAGTTTTGATAATAAAAAGTTCTGGAAAAACGGAGGAAATTCCAGATCCAGAAATAATAAAGATTGAAACCCACGCGTCAGTTGAACAGTATTGCGGAACGTTCCATATTAGTTTGAAAAGCATGAATCGAAAAAATCCCGAATTAATAGAGGAAAAAGATGAAGTGGAGATCTGGGCTGGTTATGAGGGAAAAGGTATAAGCAAAATTATGGCAGGATATGTAGACAGAATAGTTCTAGAAAAAACCGAAAATTCGGATGAAACAATGCAAGTTTATGGAAGAAGTTATGAGTCAGTTTTGCTTGACTCAAGGATAACTGGAAGAATCGAATATACTAATGGATTAGGTCAAGTATTAAGAGAGGTTTTGAAAGAGACACCACTGAAGCTAGATGATATTCAAGATACAGAAGGTAGCGGAATAGTTATGTTAAGAAATATTCCGCTTATAGATGTCGTTCGACAAATTGCTGAAGAACTTAATTGGGAATTCAGAGTAGATCTTGACAAAGTCTTCCACTTTCACCCATATGTTCCACCAAAGAGTGTGGTGACATTGACGAGTAAAGACATAAAGGCATATAAGATAGTGAAGAAATCTAATGCAAATTCTTCGTAAGCCAAATGTTGTTCTTGAGAAATTTTAAACGACTCAACTCAAATTTGCAGTAGTTTTGGCGGAACAAAGCGAGTTAAAAAAGAGAAGTAACTGCAGTAATAGACAAAATTTGGGATAGTATAAGAAAGAACGTTTTTATCTAAAACTGCACAATACCTACTTCTCAAGGTGCTTAACGTATGGGTAAAGGCTCAGGCTATGGAAAAGTAATCCTGTTCGGCGAACACTTCGTCGTCCACGGCGTCCCCGGAATTGTATCTGCAACAGACGCCGCAACCGATGCTGAAGTGAAGAAAATCTTCCAAGGAATCACCATAAAAGACGAACGCAAAGGCTCCAAAGGCTACGCTGAAGAAAAGAAACTTCAACAAATCGAATCCATCGAGCGCATGCTCAAGTCGATGAATATGTCTACTGAGACTGCCATGAACATCTGGCTAGGCGGAGACCTGCCAGGCTTCAGCGGATTGGGCGCTTCGGCAGCTAGCAGCGTCGCCATCGCGAGAGCCATAGCCCAAGAATTTGGATTAAAATTTTCAGACGAGCGGATAAACGAAATTGCGTATGAAGCAGAAAAAGCCTACGCGGGCAACCCCTCAGGCATCGACAACACGGCAGCGACGTTTGGCGGACTCCTCTGGTTCAAAAAGAACATGGCGGGTGGACCTGACACCTTCGAGAAAATAAGCATCCAAAAACCCGTGGAGATAATCATAGCCAGCACAGGCATAGTGGCAAACACTAAAGCCATGGTTGAAGGCGTCGCCCAAAGAAAGAAAACCAACCCACAAAAATACGACCCCTTGTTCAAGCAGGCAGAAACCGTGGCATTGACAGGAAGAAAAGCACTCTTGAGCTTTGACCTTAAGAAAGTCGGGGAACTCATGAACGAAAACCACAACCTACTACAGGAAATCGGCGTCTCCTGCAAAGAACTTGACCATCTTGTGGATGTAGCCAGAAAGCAGGGTGCTTTGGGCGCGAAACTCACTGGTGGCGGCGGAGGTGGCTGCATGACCGCGCTTACACCAGGCAGAGAACTGCAAGAGAAAGTTGCGTCTGCCATAGAGAAAGAGGGCTTTCAGGTTCTTCGCACCAAGATTGGCGTCCAAAAGCTATAAAGACACTTTGTAGCTAATCTGAGAGCAAGGCGAATCAACTTGGGATTTAGAAGCTTCATAGAACAGCTTGGCAAAAGCGGAGAATTAACCCGCATAACTAAGCCAGTTTCAACTGAATATGAGTTAGCCAGCATCATAGAGGCGCTGGGCGAGAAACCTGTGTTCTTCGAGAAAGTTCAAGAATCCAGCATACCCGTGGTTGCGGGTCTGGTTTCCTACAAGGACCTCATCGCCAAATCATTAGGGATAAAAAAAGAACAAATGCTGCCCAAGCTTTCCAATGCTATAGAGAAACCTGTGCCACCTGAAGTTGTGGCGAAGGGTGAATGCCAAGAAACAGTCGAAACAAACGTTGACTTAACGAAGCTGCCCATTATGCGGTACACCGAGAAAGACGGCGGAAAATACATCCCCTCAGCCATATCCATAGTGAAAGACCCCCAGTTGGGCAGAAACATGTGCTTCCACCGACTCATGCTTCTAGACAAGAACCATTTTGCCGTCCGAATCGTGGAAGACCGCGGCACCGACACCGCGCTTAAGAAGGCAGGGGGAGAACTGGACATAGCCATCTGTATAGGCAACTCAACCGCTGTGCTCCTCGCAGCTGCCACATCGCTGCCCAAAGGCGTCGATGAACTGGGCATGGCAAATGCGCTGGAAAGAACTGATTTGGTCAGGTGTAAAACCGTTGACCTTGAAGTCCCCAAAGACTGCGAAATTGTGCTGGAAGGCAGGATAACTAAAGAGAAAACCTCTGAAGGTCCATTCTTGGATTTGACAGGCACCGCGGACAAGGTGAGGCAGCAGCCCATCATAGAAATCAAGTGTATAACGCATAGGCAGAACCCGATTTACCAAACCATACTTGCAGGCAGAAACGAGCACAAGTTCCTCATGGGCATGCCCAAAGAACCCACGATTTTCAACGAAGTGAACAAGGTCTGCGAGTGTAAAGACGTTTACATAACGCCTGGCGGATGCAGCTGGCTTCACGCGGTTGTGCAGATAAAGAAGAAAAACGCTGACGACGGCAAAAAAGCCATAGCCGCGGCGTTTGAGGGGCACAAATCGCTTAAGCACTGCGTTGTTGTGGATGAGGACATTAACATTTACGACCCGCACGATGTGGAGTGGGCAATTGCCACGCGGTTCCAAGCAGACAAAAACACTGTCGTCCTGTCAAACCAGCCTGGTTCGTCTCTTGACCCGTCAGGTGACCTGTCGGAAGGCAAGAAAGCCACCACCGCCAAAGCTGGATTAGACGCAACGGTGCCCTTCGCAGCGACGGGTAAGGGTTTCAAGAAGGAAGAGTACCGAAAGGTTGACCTGAGCAAGTTCCTTTAGTCCCCAGTTCCTTGTGACCACATAATGTACTTAACAGAAGAAGAGCAGCGAATGCTTGACGGCGAAGAAGGCTACGCTGCACGCAAAAGCATGGAGATACTTGTGGCTCTGGGCGACATCTTCGGGGCTGAACGCCTCATCAAAGTCGGTTCAGTGCAAGTCGCAGGCGTCTCGTATCATAACCTTGGAGATGCAGGACTCGAATTCCTCAATGAGCTTGCTAAAGACGGCAAAGTCAAAGTCCTGACAACGTTGAATCCAGCAGGCATGGACTTAGAGAACTGGCGGCAACTCGGCATCAGCGAAGAATTCGCCGCTAAACAGAACCTTGTCATTGACGCTTTTACGCGGATGGGCATACTCATCAGCTGCACCTGCACACCGTACTTGATTGGTAACTTGCCTAGGTACGGGGAACATATTGCTTGGTCTGAGTCTTCCGCGGTGACTTTCGCAAACTCTGTCATCGGCGCGAAGACCAACAGGGAAGGTGGACCGTCCGCTTTGGCGGCGGCGTTCGTTGGAAAAACGCCTTGTTATGGGTTGCATTTGGACGAGAACCGAGTGCCTGACGTCCACGTGCAGGTAAACGCGGCTTTAGCTAAGCTTTCTGATTGGGGTGCGCTGGGCTACGCGATTGGGAAGAAGGCGGAAAACAAAATCCCCTACATAACAGGCATCAAAGACGCGGAACTGGACGAGTTGAAGTCTTTCTGTGCTTCCGTGGTGACCTACGGTTCTAAACCTCTGTTTTACATGCAAGGGATAACACCAGCCTCGGAAACTGTCCAAGCGCCCAAAGATACAGTAACCATTGAACAAAGCGACATCCAGAACGCCTACGACAACATCAACGATGAAGTTAGCGACATTGACTTTGTCTGCGTAGGCTGCCCCCACTGCTCCATCAAAGAAATCGCCGAAATAGCTCAACTCGTCGAAGGCAAAAAAGTCAAAGAAAACACCGAACTTTGGGTTGCCACATCACGCACGGCAAAACAGCTTGCGGACAAACGCGGCTACACACAGATCATCGAAGACTCAGGAGGCAAATTCGCCTGTGACACCTGCATGGCAGTCGCGCCGCTTAAAGGCAGATTCAAAGCCTTAGCCACAACCTCCGCGAAGGGGTGCTTCTATTCGCGGCAGAACAGCATGAAAACTAAAATGGGAAGCCTCAAAGAATGTATTGATGCAGCGGTGACTGGAAAATGGAACAGCTAAAAGGCAGAATCATCTCCAAAGGCAAAAGCGAAGGCGAAGCCCTGACCACAACGCAGCCCATATCGTTCTATGGGGGCGTAGACCCGAACACTGGCGAAGTAATCGAGAAGGGGCATGAGTTGCAGGGGATAAGTGTGAAAGGCAAAATCCTTGTGTTCCCTCAAGGCAAAGGCTCCACAGTGGGTTCCTACACGCTTTACCGTCTGAAGAAGAACGGTGTGGCACCTGCAGGCATGGTAAACAGGGAATGCGAAACCATCGTGGCTGTCGGCGCCATAATCAGCGAAATCCCATGCGTCGACAAGGTGGATATCTCCAAAATCAAGACGGGAGACCGCGTCCAAATAGAGAACGACACGGTTACGTTACTGTAATCTTAATCTGCAAGTTCTTCATAAAACAGGTACAGGTACAAAACATGAGCGAAGCGAAACCGATTATCCTGAAACTCGGCGGTTCCGCAATCACGGACAAAACAGCTGAACTTGCCGCCAAAACCGAAATCATAAACCGTTTAGCTGAAGAAATTAAGCGGGCAGATTTGGATAACTTGATTATAGTGCATGGTGGCGGAAGCTTCGGTCACCCCACCGCGCAGAGATACGGCATAAAAGACGGCTATAAGGAGCCGACGCAGAAACTCGGGTTCGCCGAAACCCATCACATCATGACCATGCTTAACGGGTTAGTTATGGACGCGCTCATACTGCACGAAGTTCCATCATTGAGCATTGCTCCCTCATGTTGCGTGGTTACTGAAAACGGCAAAATCAAACTCTTCGACGAAAACATCTTGCAGCGAACCATGAAGATGGGTTTCACACCCGTTCTCTACGGGGACGTGGTTTTCGACGAGAAATTAGGCTTCACCGTACTGTCAGGTGACCAGCTTGTTGCTTACTTAGCCATCAAATTGAAAGCCGAAAAAATCGTGATGGGCGTAGACACGGACGGTTTGTTTGATGCAGACCCAAAAACCAACCCGAACGCTAAACCATACAAACGCCTCACGCTCGAAGAGCTAAAGAAAATCCAAGACAAACTCGGTAAATCTGCGGGAACGGATGTGACAGGCGGAATGGCAGGCAAAATAGCTGAACTTATCCCAGCCATAGAACAAGGAGTCCACGTAACCATAACAGGCGCAACCAAAGCGCTATCCATCAACAGGGCACTATTAGGCAAAGATGTGTTGGGAACGGAAATAGAGAAGGCGTAAAAGTGGCGGAAGAAACCCGAAAACGCAAAGCAGACCACATCAGAATCTGCTTAAACGAGAAGGCGCAAGCCAAAAAAGCCACCACCGGCTTTGAAGACATCCATTTTGTCCACAAAGCCCTGCCTGAAGTTAACAAGAAAAAAATTGACCTCTCCACCTACTTTTTAGGTCACAAATTCTCCGCGCCCCTCATGGTTGGCGCCATGACTGGGGGAACTGAGGAAGCTGAAAAAATCAACGCCAACATAGCCCTAGCCGTGGAGAAATTGGGGTTAGGCATGGGTGTTGGAAGCCAAAGAGCCGCCTTAGAAGACGCGAAACTTGCGAAGACCTTTGCGGTGGCTAGGAAAAAAGCGCCAAACGCCTTCATAGTAGCCAACATTGGGGGAGTGCAGCTTGTTCACGGCTACGGCTTGAAAGAGGTAAAAAAAACCGTTGAAATGATTGACGCAGACGCCGTGGCGATTCACCTTAACGCCTTGCAGGAAGCGGTGCAGCCTGAGGGACAAACAAACTTTGAAGGCATCCTCGCAAAAATCGGCGAAATCGCGGATAAGCTGGATAAACCAGTGATTGTGAAGGAAACGGGTTCAGGCATCGCAGCGGAAGAGGCAAAGGAACTTGAAGCCGCGGGCGTAAAAGCCCTTGATGTCGGCGGAGCGGGGGGAACAAGCTTTGCAGCAGTTGAGTACTACCGTTCAAAGGCAAAGGAAAACAGTGCCCGAGTTGTGGGAGAAATTTTCTGGGACTGGGGCATCCCAACAGTAGCAAGTATAGCAGAAATTACCCAGACAACAAAGATTCCAGTTATCGGTTCAGGCGGCATCCGAGATGGCACTGACGCAGCGAAAGCTTTAGCGCTTGGCGCCAGTTTAACGAGTGTTACTCAGCCAGTTCTCCCAGCCGCCGTGGAAAGCGCAGAGGCAACGGAGAGCGTGCTTTCCCTTCTAACTGAAGAACTCAGAAACGTAATGTTCCTTGTAGGAGCAGAAAACGTGCAAAAACTAGCCGCGGTGCCACTGGTGATAACGGGAAAAACTTCCAGGTGGCTCAAAACCAGAGGCTTCGATGTTAAAGGCTATGCGAGAAGAGGAGCAAGGTAATCAAGTGGATATTGAAAAGTTCCTTGAAGAAAAAGCACCCCTGATTGATAAGGCAATAGAGAAGTATATTCCTAGGAAATTCACAAAAAACGCTGTGCTGTTCAAGGTTAACCCGCCAGAATACGGCTACAACACCGAGTCCTTGAACAAGGCAATTGCCGAACCCATTTGGGATATGCTGGATAGAGGCGGTAAACGGTGGCGCCCAGCCCTTTTCCTGCTCATCTGCGAAGCATTAGGTAAGAAATCAGAGGATTTTTTGGATTTTGCCATAATCCCCGAGGTCATACACAATGGCACTTTGGTAATTGATGACATAGAAGACGCTTCGGACGCTAGAAGGGGAAAGCCATGCACTTACAAAATCTTCGGCATGGACATCGCCGTAAACGCTGGCAACACCATGTACTACCTGCCGCTTCTGCCGCTGATGGAGAAAAGAGACAAGATTCCAGCGGAGAAACTAGTGGACATTTACGAGATTTACGTGCAAGAAATGGTTAACTTGAGCATGGGGCAAGCCATGGACATATCGTGGCACAGAGGCTTAGCCAACGCCAACGAAATAAGCGAAGAGGACTACTTGCAGATGTGCGCGTACAAAACAGGCACGCTAGCGCGCATGGCAGCCAAACTTGCCGCGGTACTGGCAGGCGCAGACAAGAAACTTGTGGATAAACTGGGGCGCTTCACGGAAAGCATAGGTGTTGCGTTCCAGATGCAAGATGACGTTTTGGACTTGACAGGGAAAGAGTTTGCCCAAAAGAAAGGCGGACTCGGGCAGGACATAACCGAAGGCAAACGGTCACTCATGGTTATCCACGCGTTGAAAAAGGCAAATCCGAAGGATAAGAAGCGGCTTGTGGAAATTTTGACCCTGCACACTTCAGACCAGAAGCTGCGCGACGAAGCCATAGCTATACTGCAGAAGTACGGCGCCATGGAGTATGTGAAGAACAAGGCTGCAAAAATCGTGGAGGAAAGCTGGAAGGAAGTGGATAAGCTTCTGCCAGCGACTGAGGGTAAGGAAAAATTAAAAGCCTTCGCGGAATTCTTGATTAAGAGAAACATCTAACCTTCACGAGCGTAAACGATTATGCTAAAAGATAACGAGGAACTTAGAGGTCTTATTCGAAAAACCGCCCTCATAAACGCCGCTCAACACGACGGCAAAGCCCAAGCAGGACCATTAGTCGGAAAAGTCTTGGGTGAAAAAGCA
>CAYGJP010000013.1:0-20101 GCA_964350175.1 uncultured Candidatus Bathyarchaeia archaeon | reverse complement strand
GGGACGCCAGATGGTACCACTAACACTGGGTATTCTCTTCACCATGTACTCTTCAAAATGCATCGTACCCTCAGTGGTTACGATGTGAGTTTCGAACTTGTTATTGGTCATCGGCAAAATCGTCGTCTCCAACCCAAGAGCCTGACTAATTTCAACTGTGACTTCGGACAGCGTTAAGCCTTGTTTTAGCCGCATTGTCCGATACATGTGTGTAGCTAAGTCTCTGTCACCAAGATTAAACCATGTTTCACAGCTAAACTTTCGCATCGCATCAAGAAACTGAAAAGTGTCTCCTTTGATTCCCCAGCCTTTGCCTTCATCAACAATTCCTGCTAATGTGTAAGAAACAATGTCCAAATCAGGAGATACGTGTAAACCATACAGTTCTATGTCGTCGCCAGTGTTCACGATAACAGAGAGGTTTTTTGGGTCAACGAGTTTCACAAGTCCCGTGAGGAACTTTGCTGCGCCAACTCCGCCTGCTAAAGCTGTAATCATACATGCTCAACCCTGAGAACCCTGCAAACTATGCTTAGTAGCGGTATTTGAATTGAGCGATTAAGAAATTGACGCGTTTATTAGGGCTTGGTGCTTTCTTTTTCTGACACCCATGTCTCCTTCGCTGCGCCTTTCGCGTCGAGGACACGTTCTTTCTTGAAAACTGGTGCTTCATGCTTGTATCTTTCCACGGCTTCGCGCAAAACTGGAAAAACATCCGTACGATGGGAACCAGCAACCGAAACGTACACCATGTCTTCGCCGACGTTAAAGTCGCCTAGCAAATGGTGAATCTGGACATCAACAATCCCCGATTTCTTTCCCAAATCGTCGCAGATTTTCTCAAGAACTTCGTTGGCTTTCTCCTCGTAAGCTTCCAAAGTGAGCTTTTCAACTTTTTCGCCTTCATTGTTTTCGCCACGAACAACACCTATAAACAGGGCTATTGCACCTGTTTTTTCGAATTGCTCCTTTTTCCTGATGCTGTCCATCAAGTCTGTGAGGTTAAAGTTGCCTTTTTCGTGGACACCTGCATGATGAGTCACGTATTCCACTTCTCCATTATACTGGTTAGAACCTACGTTAAGTTAGCACTGTTCAGTTTAAAGATGCTTTCGCACCGAAAAAACGAAAATAAAAGTGAAACAAAGAAGAAAGAAAATTGTTTGCTTAGGCTTCTGCTTCGACTTCTTCTTCTGGCTCTGGTGCTGCTAGCGGTGCCTGCGCTGGCTGGTTTGGCTGCCCAACGAGTTTGGATTTTCTGATGCCAACATGTCTTAGCGGCGCAACTAGTTTTGCTTCGTTGTAGATGTCTGAGGCGATTTTGCCAAGAACCATTTCCTGAACGAACTGGTCTAGTGTGAGGGCTGCGGCTTTTTCTTTGATGATTCTAGTCATTATCTGGCGGACAGTGTGTTCCTGTGAAGTCTTAATTCTGGAAAGTGTCAAGGCGGAAATAGCTACTCGCAGTTTGTAGCCGTCTTTTGTGGTTAAGTTGAAGAGGCCGTCAACTTTGGTGGTTCTTCTTCGCACCAAGCTTCTCAGGTAATCACGGCTGTATTCGTGACCTTTGAATACGGTTCGGGCGGTTTTTCCGTCCATCTGGTTAACTTGGAAGAACATTTTCAAGTACTGATGCGAGAAGTCGCCTGTGATGTCGTAGAGTGTTGCTTCGGCGACTCTGCCGATAAGTTGCTCCTGCTCTGCTGCGGGCACTGAGCCTAATTCAACGTTACCGAAGTATGGCGGCGCAACTATCATGTACCACGCTTTGCTACGCCATTTATCGCGAACGTGTTTCGATTTTGAAGACAAGGTTATCCTCCGAATGCGCCTTCAACATTCTCAAGGGGATATTAAAAGGTTTACCGCTTGAGAGTTATCTTCTCGATGTCTCCCATATACTTTCTTAGAACCTTTGGGACGAGAATTGAGCCGTCTTCTTGCTGATAGTTTTCAAGGATGGCGACGATGGTTCTGCCTGTGGCTATGGCTGTTGAGTTTAAAGTGTGCACTACGCCTTTTGGTGGTGCGCCTTCTTTTTCTCTGTAGCGGATACCTAAGCGTCTGGCTTGGTAGTCGGTGCAGTTGCTGCATGAGATGACTTCGCGGTATGCACCTTGTGCGGGCATCCAAGCTTCAAAGTCGTATTTTTTGGCTGCGACTGTGCCGATGTCGCCTGTGCAGACGTTAACCATGCGGTAGGGCATTTCTAGTTTCTGAAAGAGTTCTTCGGCGTTGGCTGCCAGTTCTTCATGCAGTTTCCAAGAATCTTCTGGCGTGCAGAAAATGAACTGCTCTATCTTGTTGAACTGGTGGGTTCGGAAGATTCCGCGGGTGTCTTTCCCGTGGGCTCCTGCTTCTTTGCGGAAGCATGCGCTTACACCTGCAAGTTTAAGCGGCAGGTTTTCTTGTATGAGAACTTCGTTCATGTACATGGCTGCCATGGGGTGTTCGCTGGTGGCTATGAGGTATAGGTCTTCGTTTTCGATTTTGTAGAGAACATCCGCGAAGTCGCCTAAGGCGGTTACGCCTTCGTAGGGTTCACGCTTCATCAGGTAAGGTGGTTCTATGAGGGTGTAGCCTTTGTTGGAGAGGGTTTTCATGGCAAAGTTCATTAATGCATAGTCGAGAAGTACCCCTGCGCCTTTAAAGAAGAAGAATCTGGCTCCTGCGACTTTTCCTGCTCTTTCAAGGTCTATGATGTCAAGGTTTATGCCTAAGTCAATGTGGTTTTTGATCGGGAAGTTGAATTGTGGGATGGTGCCCCATTTTTTTGCTTCCACATTATCGGCGTCGCTGGTTCCGAAGGGTACGGTTTCATGGAGCAGATTTGGGAGACTCATAAGGAACGAGTGGATTTTTTCTTCGTCTTGAATTACTTCTTTTTCTAAGATCGTTATTTCCGCGTCTATGGCTCTGGCTTTCTGGAGTTGGGCATCTGCGTTTTTTCCCGTCTTCTTGAGGGCGGCAACTTCGGTGGTGCAGACTTTCCTGTCGTGCCTGAGGTCGTTTAGCTTGGTGAGGCTTTGGCGCCATTTTTTGTCGGTTTCGATTAGGTCTTCGAGCATTTTGAGGCTTTCAGGGTTGCCTCTCTGCGCGATGTTGCTCTTCACCAGCTCAGGGTTTTCGCGGATAAGTTTGATGTCTAACATGTTCCTCACGGAGCCAAATCAATTCTAGATTTGCTTAGTTATTTAAACTTACGATGAAGCCAGTTTACCAACGACATTTGAACACTGGTTTTACTATGGGCGCATTTGCGCAATTTTTGACTATAGCCCCCTTATATGTAGGTTCAACTTTGTGGTGCGTGAGGAATTTTCCCTTTGGTCCTTTTGGTTTTTTAGGAAATGTAAATTAAGTTTAAACTGGAAAGATTTAGTGTTGTGAAAGAACATGAAGGTTGCAGTTTCGGGTAAGGGTGGCGTTGGTAAAACCCTCATTGCTGGTGGTTTGGCGCGTGGGTTTGTTGCACGTGGGTTGAAAACTATGGCGATTGACGCTGATTCTTCGCCTAACCTTGCAATGACGCTGGGGTTAAGCGCAGAGGAAGCTCGAAAAATTTTGCCTATTTCTGAGAACAAAGAGCTTGTGGACTCCAAAACCAGCACAGGCTACTCGGGTGTTTACCGTTTATCCTTCACCGTGGACGACATAGTTGAGCAATACTCTGTTGCCACCCCCTTAGGCGTAAACTTGATCGTTATGGGTACGGTGCAGTCGATGGGTGCAGGCTGCATGTGCGCGCCAAACGCTGTCGTTCGCGCCTTGCTCCGCCACTTGGTGGTAGAAAGTGACGAAGCCGTGGTTATGGACTTAGAAGCAGGCGTGGAACACATAGGCAGAGGAACCGCAAGGCAAGTGGATGCGTTGCTGATTGTGGCGGATTCTAACCTGAAATCTCTGGAAATTGCCAAGCACATCCATGACATGGCGACAGCTGCCGACATGAAACAGCTATACCTTGTCGGGAACAGAGTCATGAACGACGCCCAGAAAGAAGCCATCCAAAGGTTCGCAGACAAAAACGGGCTATCTCTGTTGGCATTTGTGCCCTTCGACCAAGGCGTAATTGACGCAGACATGCGCGGCGAAACTCCACTTTTACACAAAGAACTTCCATCAGTGCAGACCATAGACAATATATGCGAGTCGCTGATTAAGAAAAACGTCTAAGTTTGCTGAGGTTTGTTGTCAAATGAAAACTCTTGTAACCATCGGTCGGGGCGGAACAGGAAAATCCAGCTTCACCGCTTTAATGGCTAAACACTTCATAGAGGCAGGCGATGCCCCCCTGTTGCTTGTGGACGCTGACCCTGACCAGAACCTCGCCGAAATGCTCGGCGTAGACCTTAAAGAGGCTGGGAAAGCAACCATGGCGGAGCTTATCGTGGACACTTTCATAGAGAAAGGCGGAACTATGGTGGGTGTTTCCCCGACTGAACGTATAGAAAGCAAGCTGTTAGCTAACGGGTTGTACGAAGGTGAATCCTTCGACTTCATGTCAGTTGGAACCAAATGGGTTGAGGGCTGCTACTGCATGCCAAACTCCGCATTAAAAGCTGCATTGGAATCTGTAGCAAAAAACTACAAGTACATACTTATCGACTCACCCGCAGGATTGGAACATCTGAACAGACGCATCGCTTCAAAAGTAAACGACATCTTTGACATTTTGGACCACTCAAAAAAGAGCCTTGACCACGTCACACGAGCATACCGCATAGCCAAGGAAGTGGACATGGAATTTGACAATTTCTACCTTATCGGCGGCTACCGGTTCCCAGCGGAGCTGGGCAGTAAAGCTGAGGAGGCTTTGAAGTTTAAGTACTTAGGCAAAATCGTTGCTGATGAGCAAGTTGACGACTACGTTCTTAACGGTAAGTCATTACTTGACCTTCCTTCTGACAATGCCGCTTATGCTTCTGTTAAGGCTATCATGAAGGCGACGGGTTACATACATCAATAAGTCAGTTTCTTTTCTATACTATTGCCCTTTTTAAGCTTACATTCTTCAGGGTACAACATGACTTTTCAGTAGATGCTTTGGAAAGGTTTAAAACAGGGTAGTTTCAGGTATAATTCTAAAACCTTTACTGAGGTTTGAACTTGACTGCTAAAAACGTGCGCGTAAAAATTGGCGAGATGCAGACCAAGAGTGGTCTTATCAAAAACCTCGAATTATCTATAGGGAAAATTGTTGATGATTCATGGGCTGAACCCATGGGGCCTACACCTTTTCCATCACTTACCACTTTGAGAGACTGGGACTTTAAACTTCTCAACAGGTACAAACCCTTCTACATGCCTGCTTGTGATCTTTGTTGTCTCTGCACTTATGGTAAATGTGATTTGACCGCTGGGAAACGGGGTGCCTGCGGGATCGATATTGCTGCTCAGTCTTCCCGTATGGTGCTTTTATCCTGTTGTATTGGAGCTGCAACTCACACCGCGCACTCTCGCCACATGGTTCATCATTTGATTGAAAAATATGGTCGTAAATACCCTCTAGAAGTCGGCGGCTTAAACATCAAAGTTGAAGCACCAATTATACGTCTAGTCTGCGGTATAAAACCTGAAACACTAGGCGACTTGGAAGAAGCCTTAGATTACGCTGAACAACAAATTACACAGGCTCTCGCTGTAGCGCACACCGGCCAAGAGGGTCACAATCTCGATTTTGAATCAAAAGCGTTTCATGTCGGTATGATTGACCACGTTGGCATGGAAGTCGGCGATATCGCCCAAGTTTCTACACTGAACTTCCCAAAGGCTGACCCTGAGGCACCACTAGTACAAATGGGCATTGGAACAGTAGACCAAACAAAACCCGTTATAATGTGCATAGGACACAACGTAATTCCCTCCGTTGGAATAATCGACTACCTGAAAGACAACAAACTTGAAGAAAACCTCGAAGTAGTAGGTTTATGCTGCACCGCACACGACATCACAAGATATTTCAAGAGTGGAAAAATCGTCGGCCCAATCTCATGGCAACTGCGCTTCATACGAAGCGGGTTCGCAGATGTAGTCGTCTTAGATGAGCAATGTGTCCGAACAGATGCATTCAATGAAGCTGAACGCGTTAGGGCGCCAGTCATTGCCGCTTCTGAGAAGAACTGTATGGGCTTTAAGAACCGTACCAATGATCCAGCAGACGAAATAGTTAATGACCTTGTAAGCGGCAAAGCCTCTGGAGTTTTGATACTTGACCCTGAAAAAGTAGGCGAAGTCGCAGTTAGAGTAGCTCAAAAAATTGCGCCAATGCGGAAAAAATTCAAATCTCTGCCTTCAGTAGACGAAATTGTTCAATTATCATCAACATGCAGGCAATGCAACTTGTGCCAAAGATCCTGCCCACAAGACCTAAAACTCCCACACGCTTTGAAGGTTGCAGCCGAAGGAAATCTTGGCGAACTTTCTGAAATATACGAATACTGCATCGGTTGCGGAAAATGCGAAGAAGTTTGCCCCGTTAAACTTGCGCTCCACAGCTTTATAGTCAAAGCTGGCGAGAAGCAAATGGCTGAAGAAAAGAACTTCTGCCGCGCAGGCAGAGGCGCCGTCCAAGACGTAGAAATCCGCAACGTCGGCAGCCCCATAGTTCTAGGAGAAATCCCGGGTATACTTGCAGTTGTAGGCTGCTCCAACTATACGAAAGGCGGAAAAGATGTCTACGACATATGCAGAGAATTCGCCAACAGACGATTTATCGTTGTAACTTCTGGTTGCGCAGCTATGTCCGCAGGCTCCTACAAGAACGAAGAGGGCAAAACTCTCTACGAAGAATTCCCAGGCGACTTTGCAGCTGGCGGTGTCCTCAACGTCGGTTCTTGCGTTGCAAATTCACACATTGCAGGTGCCGCAATAAAAGTTGCCAACATATTCGCCAAGCGACCCCTAAGAGGAAACTATGAAGAAATTGCCGATTACATCTACAACCGTGTTGGCGCGGTCGGCTTAGCTTGGGGCGCATATTCTCAGAAAGCCTCAGCAATCGCAGCTGGTTTCTGGCGTTTAGGCATTCCAGTGCTTGTAGGTCCACATGGCAGCAAATACCGGCGCATGCTTCTAGGCAGGGCTGACAAGAACGAAGACTGGTACAACATTGACGCTCGTACTGGCGAAAAAGTATACGTTGGGCCCGCACCAGAGCACTTATTCCAAACCGTAGAAACCAAAGAAGAAGCGATGGTTGCTATAGCCAAACTAACCCTACGTCCCAACGACACATGGAAGGGACGCGCAGGAAAACTCTCACACTACATAGACTTGCACAAGCGTCTCTATGGTTCAATGCCGCAAGACCTACATTTGTACGTGCGAACAACAGCGGATGTGCCCATAACCATGAAAGATGAAATTCTGAAGGTTTTGGAAGCGAAGAACTGGAAAGAGGGCATTATTCCAGACCCGACAATGCTTCCAAGAATGGTAAGAAAAATGAAGGAGTAGGTGGAAAACGATGGACCCAAAAAGCAAAGAAGTAACCATAGTAATCGACGGTAAAGAAGTAAAAACCCCCGAAGGCACCACTGTACTGAACGTAGCAAGAGAACTCGATATTGACATTCCTACCCTATGTTACCATGGTGAAGTTTCACCTTTTGGAGCATGCCGCTTATGCTCTGTAGAAGTCATAAACAAACACGGGAAAAAGAGAATTGTAACCTCATGCAACTACCCAGTCGAAGAAGGCATAGTGGTTGAAACAAAATCCGAAAAAGTCCTCAAAGTTCGCAAAGGCATCCTCTCCCTTTTAATGGCGCGTTGTCCAAAATCCGTTAAACTGAAAAACCTAGGCAAAGAATACGGCATAGAAGAACATGGTCTGTGGGAATCTGACCCTGATGAAGACTGCATACTCTGTGGCTTGTGTGTTCGTGTCTGTAAAGAACTGGTAGGCGTTTCTGCCATAAACTTTGCAAAGCGTGGTGTTGACCGCGAAGTTACCGCGCCATACCACAAATTCTCTGATGATTGCATCGGCTGCGGCGCTTGCGCACTAGTTTGCCCAACAGGTTCAAAGAAGATTCGAATTCACACTTACGCCACAGTGGCTCCGCTGAAAGGAACACGTGACGAAAACTTTGGTGTCCACACAGACATATTCTCAGCAAAAACCAAAGCGGGACACGCGAGTTTCGTTAAGGCTCTGCTGGTTGCGGGGTTCAAAAACGGCTTATTCGACGCAGCAGTTTTCGCCCAACGCAAAAGCGGCTACACGGCTGAAACAGTTATCGCCGAAAACACTAACGACATAATGAAGGCAAAAGACGCGCCCTTCCTCAGGGTAAAAACAATGTCCAAGCTGCTGGAGGCAATCGAACAGGGAAAACGGAAAATTGCCTTTGTCGGTTTACCCTGCCAAGTTCGTGCAGTGCGAAAAATGCAGCAAACTCTACAGCAGGAAATGCCCGACTTAGACATAACATCCATAGGTCTGTTCTGCAAGCACTCCTTCAACCCTAAGAAGCTCAAGGAAGAAACTAAACAGCTCTTAGGCGTTGACATAGACCAAGCAGAAAAAACCCAGATACGTGATGACAAATTCATAGTGCAAGTGAACGGCAAAGAATTTTCCTGCGATGTGGACCAACTCGATAACGCCATAGAAAACGGATGCACATACTGTAACGACTTCCCCGCGATGTTCGCTGACCTCGCAGTTGGTTCTGCCGGAAGTGAAGCCGACTGTTCTACTGTAATCGTGCGAACTGAGAAAGGGAACACTCTGCTGGAAAGCATAGAATTCACTAAAGGGGACGTCAAAAAAGACAAAATCGCAGCGTTGTCTGAATCTAAGAAAAACCGTGCAAAAGAGCATGTTGCCCCTATCCTCAAAGAACTACATGCGCAACGTGGAAAAGAAAAGAAGGTGGAGTAAATGGCAAACGAGCAAATATCCAACCAGCAAATAGACAAAGTAATCGACAAATACGTGGGCAAAGAAGGAGTCCTTATACAACTTCTCCTCGAACTACAACGCGAACTAAACTGGATACCTAAAGAAGCCGTCAACAGAATAAACGAGCGCCTTGGAATTCCAGTGAGCGATATCTACCGAGTTGCCAGCTTCTATGCCGCTATCAGTCTCAAACCACGCGGCAAACATATAGTCCGAGTTTGCGCAGGAACCGCCTGCTATGTGCGCGGAGGGCAAAGGGTTCTGGACGCAGCTGAACAAGCCATCGGGATAAAAGCTGGCGAGACTTCAAGCGACTTAAAATTCACACTTGAAACTGTAAACTGTCTAGGGTGCTGTGCTCTGGGACCAGTTGTGGAAATTAATGGAAAATACCATGGAACAGCCACACCTAATCAGATTAAGCAAATAATCGAGTACAAACGGAGTGTTTAATCATGAAACACCTTCAATCTCCACTTGATCTGGAACAACTCCACCAAGAATTGCTCTCAAAAAAAGACCCAAACCAATTAACAATAGCAATTTGTGCCAGCACAGGCTGCGAAGCTTTAGGCGCCCAAGAAGTACTAGATGCTCTCAGAGAAGAACTTAAGAAGCATGGCCTAGAAGGCAAAGTTAACATACGCGAAACAGGCTGCTTAGGCTTCTGCGAACAGGGTCCACGGCTTGTTATTTATCCTCAAGAAGTTTACTACTTCAAAGTGCAAGTCGCTGATGTGCCTGCGATAGTCTCTAAAACCCTGCTAAAAAACGAAGTTGTTCAGCACATATTATACAAGGACGCGGTAACTGGAAAAATCACCGAAAAACTGTCCGATGTTCCCTTCTACAAATACCAAAACAGGCTTCTGTTGGAAAACAACGCCAAGGTAGACCCTAAAAAGATAGAGGATTACATCGCACTGGGCGGTTACTCTGCGTTAGCCAAGTCCCTCTCCAAGATGACTCCTGTGCAGGTGCTTGAAGAAGTCAAAAAATCCAAGCTTCGCGGTCGCGGTGGCGGCGGCTTCCCCACTGGGCGAAAATGGGAATCAACCCGCAATGCGCATGGCGAGCCAAAGTATGTCATCGTTAACTGTGACGAAGGTGACCCTGGTGCTTTCATGAACCGTGCTCTGATGGAAGGCAACCCGCACAGTATCCTTGAAGGCTTAATTATTGCTGCATATGCCGTTGGCTCAACCGAGGGCTTCCTTTACGTTCGCCAAGAATACCCGCTTGCAGTAGAAAATATGCAAATAGCCCTCGATGAAGCTGAAAAATACGGTTTGCTAGGCAAAAACATCCTCGGCTCAGG
Source organism: uncultured Candidatus Bathyarchaeia archaeon (assembly GCA_964350175.1). Classification (GTDB taxonomy): domain Archaea; phylum Thermoproteota; class Bathyarchaeia; order Bathyarchaeales; family Bathycorpusculaceae; genus JADGNF01. The sequence continues at coordinate 9,872 of CAYGJP010000013.1, read as the reverse complement.
GTTCGACTTCAAAGTAAGCATTCACAGAGGCGCAGGCGCATTCGTTTCAGGTGAGTCAAGCGCTCTTATGAATGCCATTGAAGGTAAAGTAGGCGAGCCACGACCCAAATATGTTCACACTTCCGAAAAAGGTCTCTATGAGAAACCCAGCATCTTGAACAACGTTGAAACTTACGCTAACGTTCCGCTAATCATAAACTACGGCGCCGAATGGTTCCAATCCATAGGCACTGCAGGCAGCAAAGGCACCAAGATATTCGCTCTAGCAGGCAAAGTCAACAACACTGGTCTAGTCGAAGTTCCCTTGGGCATAACACTAAGAGACATCATTTTCAAAATCGGCGGCGGAATCCGAAACAACAAGAAGTTCAAAGCGGTTCAAACAGGCGGTCCTTCAGGCGGAGTTATCCCAAAACAGTACCTTGATTACCCCGTTGACTTCGACGAACTCACCAACCTAGGTTCCATGATGGGCTCTGGCGGCATGATTGTGCTGGACTCAGAGACCTGCATGGTTGACGTAGCTCGCTACTTCATAAACTTCCTTTGCGACGAATCTTGCGGTCAATGTGTTCCTTGCCGTGAAGGTCTAAAACAGGCACGCAAAATCTTAGATGACATAGTTGCTGGCAACGGAAAACCTGGCGATTTTGAGGCTCTCCAAAAAATTGCGGACATAATGAGTGTTTCCTCTCTTTGCGCATTAGGCCAGACAGCGGCAAATCCTATGCTGACAACTCTTCGTCACTTCAAAGATGAATACCTAGCGCACATCGAAGAAAAGAAGTGCCCTGCATTAGTCTGCAAGAAACTGCTGATTTTCCACATTATCCCTGAAAAATGTACCGGCTGCCAGTATTGTGCTATGAGCTGTTCAGAGCATGCAATCGAGGGCGCAATGGACAAAGTTCATGTGGTTGACCAAGAAAAATGCAATCAATGCGGAACCTGCTTCGACATGTGTCCACCTGAGTATGCAGCAGTGCAAAAGCTGTCAGGAGAATCAGCGCCTCAAGTTCTGCCAGAAGACAACCGATGGATAAAACGGCCATGGGCGCTGGCTGAAGTTGCTGGTCCTAAGAAAGCTCTGATGATCTATAATCCGACTGTTGCTGTTGACCTGATTAAGAGCGCTGCTCATCCCTTTCTCGTTGTAGGTTCAAGTGCTGCCGAAACTGAGTATGAAGGAAAGAACCTGATTGACTATCTCATAGAGTTCGCTCGCAAAGCTTCAATTCCTGTGGTTGCCACAGCACAAGCGGTCAATGAATTCCTAAAGAGAGGTTACAAGCCAGCGGCGTCAATGTCTGCAACAGAAATAGGCTGCAGGTTAGTTGACCCTGAATGGATGGGTGTGGATTCGCAGGGACAGCACGATATGGTGTTGTTTGTGGGTCTTCCTATCGCTACTGCCGTTGAACTTCTCTCAGGGCTGAAGCACTTCGCTCCTAAGCTTAAGGCTATAAACTTGGACAACATGTATAACCCACATGCAAGTTGGTCTTTGCCTAGCTTAACTGTCAAGGACTGGATTGATAACCTTACAGTAATTACTTCAAAATTTGAAGATGGAGGTCAATAAAAATGTCAATGTTTGAAGATATACCTGTAGAAGTAGGCATAATATTCGAAGGCGAACGTATCCGAAGAAATGACATGCAAATAGAACTTGGTGGTCCAACAGTTAAAGAGAAATTTGAACTAGCCAAGGTCAAACCCCTGAACGAAATTGAAGACGGAAAAGTCACCATAATCGGTCCAGACATCAAAGACCTGAAAGAAGGTGCTGCACATCCGCTCGGCATCCTTGTTGAAGCGGCAGGCGCAACCCTCGACCAAGGCCTCGAAGGCGTCATTGAAAGACGCATTCACGGCTACATGAACTACATCGAAGGCTTCATGCACCTTAACCAGCGCTACGACATCTGGATACGTTTAGGCAAGAAATCCTTCCAAAAAGGTCTGAACACTTTTGAACACATCGGCAAAGTTCTGTACCGCCTCTTCAAGAGCGAGTTGCCAATCATTGAGAAAGTACAAATAACCTTCATTACCGACCCAGCAAAAATTAGCGAAATGTACCCTGTTGCAGTTGCAGACTACGAAGCCCGAGACGCCAAAGCTCGCGGTCTCAAAGACGAGGAAGTCGACAAATTCTACGGCTGTGCCCTGTGCCAGTCATTTGCCCCAAGCCATGTCTGCGTCATCACCCCCCAACGGTACAGCAACTGCGGCGCCATCAGCTGGTTCGACGGCAAAGCCTCAGCAAACATTGACCCCAAGGGTCCAGTCTTCGCTATAGAAAGAGGCGAAGTCATCAACGCTGAAAAAGGCGAATTCTCAGGCGTCAACGAGATGGCCAAAAAACGCACCATGGGCGAAGTTAACAAAGTCTGGCTCTACACAGCATTTGACCACCCACACACTTCATGTGGATGCTTCGAAGCAGTAACCTTCTACATCCCCGAAGTCGACGGATTCGGCGTAGTCAACAGAAGCTTCAAAGGAGCCACAGTAAACGGCTTACCCTTCTCAACCATCGCTGACTCCGCAGCAGGCGGACGCCAAATCGACGGCTTCCACGGCATGTCCATCGAATACATGCGCAGCAAGAAGTTCTTCGCTGCAGACGGCGGATGGAACCGCGTAGTCTGGCTGCCTAAAGAAGTCAAAGAACGCGTCAAAGACTTCATACCCAAAGACATCATTGACAAAATCGCCACCGAAGAAAACGCGAAAAGTGTCGAATCACTCACAGCCTTCCTGAAGGAAAAGAATCACCCCGTGGTCGCAAACTGGAAGAAAGACGAAGCAGCCCCAGTTGAAGAAGCAGCAGCCCCAACCGAAGCAACTGCCGAAAGCGCAATGCCCGTCATGACAGCCTCAACTCTGCCCATAATGGCTGGCGGCTTCAAAATCATACTTAAAGACGCAAAAATCTACGCCAACAAAGTCATAATCAAGACAATCAAAGACGACAAAGCAGAAAAACGGTGACCGCGTTGCCTCACCACGACAAAAAAGAAGAAGAGTTCGGGCTGAAGCTCAGCAAAGAACTGCTGGATTTGCTTGCAAAGTTCCAAGAGATTGAGATTGAAGACTTCGAGTTGGTAGCCCCTGAAATGGAGCTAGTCTGGGAGCCAGGAGTAGCTGGGCAAATGATGCCCAAGCTAAAAATTCCTAGCTTGCCCACTAAACCCCTACTTACTAAGCCTATTGAGTTGCTGCAGGCGAATTTTGTTCCTCCAATTCAAACCTACCCGGGCAAAATTGCTGAAGTTAAACTCGGAGGCACCAAAGGTGAAGGTGGAACCCGCGGAAAATCCTGTATCGTCGGCGGCGAGACCTCTCCTGCCTTCTATACTTTCGAACGACCCATAGTACACCCTCCAACTATCACTCTAGACGTTTTCGACATGGAAGTGCCCCTGTCCAAAGCAGTGAAGATGCACGTCAAAGAGGTTGTCGGCGACCCTGCTGCTTGGGCGAAACTTGCTGTTGAAAAGTTCGGTGCAGACATGGTTACGGTTCACTTAATCAGCATTGACCCCTTGCTGAAGGATGCAACCCCGAAAGATGCAGTGAAAACTGTGGAAGAAGTTCTGCAAGCAGTCGATGTGCCTCTTGTAATTGGCGGTTGTGGTGACCCAGTTAAAGATGCTGATGTTTTCGCTGAGATTGCTGAAACTTTCAAAGGTGAACGCTTCCTGCTAAGTTCCATAACTCGCGATATGGATGTGGAGCGGTGCGCAAAGTATGCTAAGAAGAATGGTCACGCAGTGCTGTCCTTCACTCCGATGGACTTGAACTTGGCAAGGGAGCTTAACCGCAGACTCTACGACTTCTTAGGACCTGAGGACATTGTGATGGATTTGACGACTGCCGCGTTAGGCTACGGTCTTGACTACGCTTTCACTAACATGGAGCGTGCAAGAATGGCTGGCTTGATGGGTGACGCTGAGTTGGCTCAGCCAATGTCATCTGGCACCACGAATGCTTGGGCTGCCCGTGAAGCTTGGCTAAAGATGTCTGCTGAATGGGAACCCCGTGAACTAAGAGGTCCACTGTGGGAAGTCACCACAGCATTGACGCTGTTGCTTGCTGGAGTAGACCTGTTTATGATGATGCACCCTGCTGCCGTGAAGACTCTCAAAGACGTAACCACTAAACTTGTTAGCCAAAGTAAAGCGGACACGAGTAAGTTCGCCAAATGGGTTTCTGTTAAGGCTTAAACTGGAGACGTGACTGTATGAGCAAAAAAGCTGGAATGAAAGAACTCAGCCCAATAGACATCTACAAGCTGCTCCCTAAAACTAACTGCAAAGAATGCGGTCAAGAAAACTGCATGGCTTTTGCCACAAAAATCGTTAACCGCGAAATAACCATCGACCAGTGCCCACCGCTGCTCAAGAAAGAAAACGAGAAAAACTACCTCAAACTCAAAGACCTGCTAAAACCCGCAGTTAAAGAAGTTGTTGTCGGCGTCGGTGACAAAGCCAAGAAACTCGGCGGAAAACTTGTCATGTACCGACACGAGTTCACATACTTCAACCCCACAGCCATAGCTTTAGACGTAACTGACGAGATGCCTGAAAAAGAACTTGTCTCCCGCATAAAACACACAGAGAATTTTAGCTATGAATACATTGGCTACACGCTGAAGCTGGACATGATTGCGGTACGCTGCACTTCAGGCGACGCAGAAAAATTCAAAGCCACCGTGAAGAAAGTTGCTGAAACCACAACTCTACCCCTGATACTGTGCACGTTGAACCCCGCTGTTGCAGAAGCAGGTTTGATGGCTGCACCTAAAGCCAACCCCTTGCTGTACGCGGCAACCACAGAAAACTGGAAAGACATGGCTGAACTCGCACTCATGTACAAATGCCCCCTAGTAGCTTCTGCACCTAACGACCTCAACAAATTGGTCTCGTTGGTAAAGACTTTGATGGCTTACGGCGTAACAGATTTGGTTCTTGACCCTGGCACCTTCATGAACGAAGGCCTCAGCGACACCATCAACAACTTTACAATGCTGCGCAGAGCGGCATGCAAAGGCGGCGAAGAACTTGCAGGCTTCCCATTGATGGGTGTTCCGATGGTTGCTTGGGTGGACAAGGGCGATGCCGTTGACGAAATCGTGAAGTGGCGCGAAGCATACATGGCTTCAATGCTGGTTGTCCGATATGCAGACGTGGTTGTGATGCACGGCACTGATGGATGGTCTTTACTTCCGACAGCGGTGTTGCGACAGAACATCTACACTGACCCCCGTAAACCCGTTGCTGTCGCTCCAGGCTTGAAAGTCTTTGGCACTCCAGACGAGAATTCGCCAGTGTTCTTCACCTCGAACTTCGCACTGACATACTACACAGTTGCTTCAGACATTGAAAGCGCCAAACTCAACGCTTACCTGATTGTTGTCGAAACGGAAGGTTCCGCCATAGACAGCGGAGTTGCAGGACGCAAACTGACTGCGGAGCGCGTTGCAGACGCCATAAAAGCTTCAGGCGTGGAAACCAAAGTGAAGCACCGAAAAATCATCATCCCAGGCAAAGCCTCACGCATCAGCGGCGAAATCGAAGAACAAAGCGGCTGGAAAGTCCAAGTCGGCCCAAGAGACAGCAGCGAGATACCCAAATATCTCGTAGAGAAATGGCAACCATAAAAACTGCCCCCTTTTTCCTTTTCTTTGTTTTAAGTTGGTTATGGTTTCTCACTTTTACTTTTCTACGGCTCATTTTCAGTTGAAATCTGCCACATTTGCTCAAAATACCCTTGAGCCATAGCAACTAAACAGGGGTTATTTGATTGTAGGCTCGGTTTTTCTCTCCATTCAGTCGCTGATCCAACATGCATGTATATTTCTTTGCCGTCGATTATTCCATACATTGCTGCGGCGCATGCTTTTGTGTATCTGATGTTGTAGGTGCCGTTTTTGTTTAGGCGTCTAACAATTTTTGATACTTCTTTTGGTACCTTCTTGTTTTCTGGGTTGCATACAATTAGTCGAAATTTTACCCCTCTATCTAAAAGTTTTCTAACAATCCCGTCTCTCCCGTCTCTGAGTGTCATACTGCAGAAGTCATCTTGGCAGATAAAAAAGCCGTCATAACTTATTTGGGTATTCTCAAATAATTTATTAAACACGTAGAAATTTGTGTCGTTTCCTTGTGTGAGAGTGAACTGGAATTCGTCGATAGGGCTGTTTTCTGGTTTGTTTTCTTTGATTTTTTGGATTGTTTCTTTTGTTTTTTCTTCGATTTCACTGAATTCTGTCTTTTTTCGTTCAAGTAAGATTTGCATTCCTTCTTGTAGAGAAAGGGCATTGAAAAGATTTGGTGTTGCAAGAATTTTTTGAACTAACCCGATTTCTTGGAGTTTGATGATTACTTGGTAGACGTGTGCTCTGTCTATTTTGGCGGTGTCTGAGATTGTTTTTACAGGTGCTTTTCCTATTTTGGTGAGTGTGAGGTAAACTTCGGCTTGTAGTTTTGTGAGCCCAAGGTTTGTTAATGTTTCATGGTCTTCTTGGGTGGTCACTATCCTCTCTCCAAATGTCTTGGGCATCTCGTATGTGTATTATCGAAACTTAACTTTTGTGTTAGTGCAGGCAGCCCTCGCCAGTCCTTAAAAGTCTTCAACGCCAATTTGGTTCAATACAAAAAATTATGGAGAGAAAAAAAATTGTATAAAAAACCTAATGTTATAAATCGAAAAAACGCATTTGCCGTTACTGCGGTTGCTTTGCTATTTGCGATGACTTTTGCTTCTCTACTCGCAGCTTTCCCAGTCGCTAATGCACACACACCTTCATGGAACATTCCAACTTTTGCTTACATTCAAGTTGCACCTAACCCTGTAGGCGTCAACCAACAAGTTTTCGCTACTTTTTGGCTGGATAAAGTTTTGCCCTCAGCACTGGCTACTAATGACATCAGGTTCCATAATTACAAACTCACCATCACAAAGCCCGACGGAACCACAGAAGTGCAAACATTTCCAACAGTTGACGATACAACATCATCACAATTTACCCTGTACACGCCAACTCAAATCGGCACCTACAAATTCAAATTTGAATTCCCCGGACAAACATATACTTGGACTACGCCATCGGTGGACATGTTCGGTAATTTAGTTCCAAATGCATTTACAAACGACACTTACCTGCATAGCAGCGCAGAAACAACCCTAACCGTCCAACAAGCACAAGTGACCGCAGTTGAAGCTTATCCGCTTCCAACGACATACTGGAGTCGTCCAATTGAAGGGCAAAACACCGAATGGGCTACGATTGCATCAAACTGGCTCAGCGCTCCACAGATTGTAAACAATGTTCAACCAGACGGCATCGCACCTAATAGCCCACACATAATGTGGACAATACCGCTTCAAAACGGAGGCATCGTCGGCGGAGAATCTACCAGTATTCCTGGAGTATCCTACTATACAGGTATGTCTTACGAAGGCAAGTTTGCCAACCCAATCATAATGCAAGGAAGACTCTACTACCCCATACCGTCAAGTAATAACATCGTGGGCGGAATGGGTGGCTCATCTTTAAGTGGCGGTTATGCTTGCGTAGATTTGCAGACTGGACAACGTGTATGGTGGAAAAACTATGCTGTCAATCCTACATTTGGTCAAATCTATGACTACGAATCCCGTAACCAGCACGGAGCTCTGGGCTTTTTGTGGGCAGTCAGTGGCTCAACATGGATAGCTTATGAGCCCGAAACAGGCGACTGGCTATTTAACTTGACCAACGTTCCTTCAGGCGTCAGTTTGCCCGGCCTGAGGGGTCCAGGCAACACTGTGTATACTTCGAAGGGCGAAATCGTTTCCTACATACTTGACACAAGAAACAACCGTCTTGCTCTATGGAATAATACTGCAGCACCAGGAGAGACAGGTGACCCGACAGGAATGAGCGCTAACGCTGAAATGTGGAGACCCGTGGGAAAAGTAATTGATGCGAGCACAGCCTACTCGTGGAACGTAACCGTACCTGCTACATCAATGGTTGCCAGCATCTTTGGAATTATACCCGACGATACTCTGCTTGTTCAAGCCAACTTCCTAAGCTCAACGGGTGCGTCAGGAAACGCTGGAGGCACGCCCAGCAACGCCCAAATTTGGGCGATAAGCCTGAAACCAGCATCCAGAGGTCAACTGCTGTGGACCAAAATATATGTCCCTCCTGCAAACAACGTTACTCGAATGCTAATTGGTGTAGATCCAGAATCCCGCATGTTCTTTGCGTACGATAAAGAAACCTTGGGCTACTTAGGCTTCAGCATAGACGACGGACGCCAAGTTTGGGGTCCAGTTGCCGTTAATGAGGCTTTTGGCTACTATAACTACGTTAGCATTACAATCGCTGTCGCCTACGGCAATATGTACGTTTCAGGATACAACGGAGTTACATATTGCTTTGACGGCGCGACTGGCAATGTGGAGTGGACTTATGGCAACGGCGGCGAAGGCAACAGCACCCACTGTGGTCTAGATGCACCTTACGGCAACTATCCAACCTTCGTGGGTGCTATCGCAGACAACAAAGTCTACCTATTTAGCAGTGAGCACTCGCCTAACGCCCCCTTGTGGAAAGGCGAAAAAATCCGCTGCATCGACGCTACAACAGGCAAAGAATTCTGGGCCATCTCTGGATGGGGCACTTCAGGCATGTTCTACATGGCAAACGGTGCAATCGCAGACGGATACTACGCATACCTCAACGGTTATGACCTGCAAATATACTGCATAGGCAAAGGCCCAAGCAAAACCACAGTCTCAGCACCACAAACCGCAGTACCAAAAGGAACCCCAGCGATCATAACGGGCTCCGTTACTGACCAAACTCCAAGCTCCGAAGCAAAAGACACACCAGCAATCTCCGACGCAAGCATGGGCGCATGGATGGAGTACCTGTACATGCAAAAACCAATGCCCACAGACGCAACCGGCGTTCAAGTGAAGTTGACTGCGATAGATCCTAACGGCAACTGGCAAGACATTGGCACAGCTACAACCGACACTAATGGCAACTATGGTATTATGTGGACTCCTCCAGTGGAAGGCATCTACAAGATCATCGCTACGTTCGCTGGAACTGGCTCTTACTATGGTTCAGATGCTACAGCTTACATGGGAGTTGAAGTAGCTCCAGCAGCTTCTCCAACGGTCGCTCCAACAACTCAGCCAACAGAAGCACCAACAACAGCGCCAACCGCAACTCCGACTGTATCGCCATCTGTTGTTCCTGAACCAGAAGCAACGCCATCCGCTGACCTCTACATTATCGCAGCTGCCGCAGCAGTCATCATCGTTGTTGTTGCTGCCGCAGCAGTCTTCCTCAAAAAACGCCAATAAAACAACAATTTTCCTTTCTTTCTTTTTTTTGTGAAAGAATGCATCGGCAAAACAGGGGCTGAGTGGGCTCTGGCGGTTCCACCTTTCAGAGTGGTAGCAAAAGGGTTTTCATTCTCTCTCCGAAAATCTTTCCGTCCGCCAAAGCCCCAGCAAACCCTACGGTAACCCATAGTCTACGCGTCAGTTCCTGCTTTTCACTGCCTGCACAACCAACAAGCAACCCAAACACCAAACAACCCAAAACTAGTGAAAAACGAAAGCGTATTCAACATGCATTCACACTCACAACCTGAAAAATCCGGCATGCCTCAACATAGACTAGTGAAGAAACAAGCCGCAGCCCACAACCCAAACCAAACCGCGACAAACAGCACAACCAAAACAGACCAAAAAACACAAACCAAAAAGTAGTGCTATAGCAGACATCCACTTCCACACAAAACAAAAAAAAAAACAAACAAAACAACTTCTAAGTAGTTGATGTAACTAAGAACCAA
>CAYGJP010000012.1:3143-20485 GCA_964350175.1 uncultured Candidatus Bathyarchaeia archaeon | reverse complement strand
ATGAGTTATGTTCTGGCAATAATCACGGCTCTCTCCTCAGGCGCTCCAAAAGAAATCACCTTGAAAGCCCGAGGCCAAGCAATAACCACCGCAGTCGACGTGGCTGAAATAGCCCGAAACCGCTTCGTAAAAGAACTCAAAGTCATCAAGATAGCCATAGGAACAGCCGAGATGCCACCACGCGAGGGCGAGACCAAGTCCAGAATGGTTTCCACGATGGAAATAACAATGAAGAAGTAAAGCCAAAACAGAGCAAACAGAAACCAAAACCAAACCAAATTTTCTTTCATTTTTTAACATTACTTCTCTATTAACTTTCTGCGCAAACTCTTGTACCCTGCACCCTTTGTGCTTACGGTTATTTAATACCTTTAGCTTGAGCATGGTGTCAGCGTTGGGTTGAACTGGTTATGCAGGTGTTTGTAAACGTTTTTGGCAAACAAAACTGCAAAATAAGCCCAAGATATGATGCCGCTTGGCTTGGGAGTGCGCTATGGCGCTGTTTGGTCTCCAAGTGCTTGGATGTTTGCTACTTCTCCTGTGTCTGCCCAAACTCCGATGGCTATGACGTTGACTCCTCCAGGGTAAGTTTTGTCCAGATGCAAAGTCACGTACCAGTAAGGTACCAGCGTCAAGTCCGCAGTTTTAGAGTGAGGATAGAACTCCGCTGAGATCGGTTCATCCAGAATCTCAAAACCCGCGACTTGTACTCCGCCTGAATTCCAACTATAGCCTCTTGCGGCGGTCTTAGCCATTTGTATAGCCTGCTCTCTGGAGATGTTAACTTGGGCTGTTCCAATTTTGTAAAGAGTCCAATCGTCACTCAGCTCTGTTATGACATGGTTCAGAAACACTATACGTAAGCGCTTAGCTGAGAAGTCAGTGCCGTTCTCCGTGTAATACAGCCAGAGTTCTGCGTTCTCGCCGTAAGCAGAGATTCTTAATTTCGTGTTTCCCAAAGTTTGATCTCCGTTTGTTTCGTTGGCTGATGATAGTAGCTGGCTCATTTCCTCTGTGTAAGGTTCACCCATCACGGATTTGTACCTTTCAAGAAGCCCCGTACCCGCCTGAAGAACGTCTCTTGGCTGAGCCTTAGTGTAGAGCGGAGGATAGTTTGGGAAGCCTTCAAGCTGATTTAGTTGAAAGAGCGATAAGTGGTTGTTTCTGAACCTCAAAGTCAATTCTATTCTGCTTGCGGAGTTAACGAACGAATACTTAATTACCTCTTCAATTACCCCTCCAAGGTCTGTTCGGTCTTCCACGGTGTTGCTGAGGAGGGTTGTTTGGTACTTTTCAACATCGATTTGGATGACGTCTCTAATGATGGACATTGCTTTGCTCGCCGATGTACTCCAGGAGAGCAGTTGCTGGTTTTGTGCTTGTATCTTGTCAAAATCCGCTTTCAAAAGGTCATGGTCGCTGGACAATTGGTTAAAAGATGAGTGCTGAACAAAGGCAAACGTTGACAAGAGCAGTATACCTATGATGAAGACGCCGTAAAGTGACTTCCACCTCAGGGGCAACGCGGTGAAACGCTTCGTGTGGATATTGGGCACTTCTTCAGCGCCTTTCATCATAGACACCGATGCCTTGCCAAAGCTAGATAACTTGTACTTTCCATCCGTGTCCTTAACCACCAAGTCCCCCAGGTTTTCGAGATGATACGTGAGGTGGGAGCTGGGGATTGCAAGTTCCTCCAGCATCTGAGAGAATGTCATTGCTCTTTCTGAAAGCATTCGGAGGATTTTGCGGCGCGCTGGATGCCTCAAGGAACTAAACATGACTGAGTAAGTTTCTTCTTCTGAACCAGACATTCAACTCACTAATGGAACATTGTACCTTAATGCATTAGAATTTATCTATGACGCACAATTTTAGCAAAACAAAATCTGTGTAATGCGTGGATAGTACATTTTTCTTGTGACAAGAAATCTTTACAAAAAACGTTTTATCCAAAAACCGCCCAAAGGACAAGCTGTCTGAGGCTTTACAATGAGAGGATCTGTTAAACAACAGAAATGCGACCTTACGGGAGTACCCGCTACAACACCCGATCTTAAAACGAAATGCGTTACTGTACTCGTCTATGAAGAAAAAGGAAAGACCGTCCTTCAGCCATTGGCAACAGAACAGGAGACTCAAACACTTCAAGAACTATTCCAAAACAACACCCTTGAAGTTTGGCTATCCAACGGCAAGTCTGACGCTGCCGAGTACGACGTTTCCATCCTGAAGTACAAGCCACAGCTGCAACACTCAACTGTTGCAAACGTAAGCAAACCCAAACAAAACTTTTTCCCTTTTTCGAGTGGCATAGGCAAAAATAGGCTGAAAGGGCTCTGGCGGTTCCACTATTAAAGCGGTAGTAGCACTGGATTTTCATTCTCTCTCCGAAAATCTCTCCCTCCGCCAGTGCCCCAGCAAACCATTTCCGGAATAAGATAAGCTGCGCAAGCTGTGCTCTTTGTGCTTGAATGTTTCGATAAAGAAGTAGTGGTCTGCAAACCGCAAAGCTTCGTCAATCATATTTGGTGCCTATTAGTAATTGTATGCAGAAACGATGGAGGGGTAGGTAGAAACAGCAAAAAAACGGTGGGGGAAGGGGGTAGGTAAAACGATAGGGCCCTATCAGAGGTCAAAAATTCAGCAGTTGCTTCTTCTTCAAATCCTTAAATAAACACGGCAGGCACTACCTTTTTGGGGTGTGAAAACGAATAAGAAAAAGTCATCAGGACAAAGCAGTCATGACGATTGCGTCAGGGCAATTGCTGATGAGTTGAAGAAGGATAAATGGGAAGTTAAAGCAAATTTAAAAGACTGGGAAAAACCGTCTAAGCTTGGTGCGTCTTTGCCTGACATTGAAGCGAAGAAAAACGGTTGTTTACGCCGTATTTGTGAGGTAGTAACTGAAGATATGTTTGAGGGTGACAAAGAGCGTTACCTAGAGTTAAGAAACTATTGTGATGAATACGACTTCCACTTCTACGTTGTTGACAAAGATGGAAAACGCAGACAAATCGACCCTGCAACGTTCGGAAAAAAATAGCCGTCTCCTCAAGAAACTGTAACGTTCAAAAAACCAATCCAAAAACGTTTTTTCCAAGAAACATTCTCACCCGCCGCAATCAGCACCCAAAACTCGCTAATGGTGACTGGCAACAACCAAATTACAAAAGCAAAGTTCTCATAAGTAGCCTGCAATATGTTTAATTGACGCAGAGTGCTTCTGCTTTTTTATGCATGAATGGGCATTAGCTGAAGCCGTAATCGCCACCGCAATGCAGATTGCTGAAAAAGAAGGATTGAAGCAGATTACGGAAGTAACAGTGAAAATTGGGGAGCTGCAGGATGTCGAACGCAGCATTTTCCGTTTCGCATTGACACAGCTTAAACCTGAGAGCTTTAGGAACACCACGTTCCGTTTAACTAAATCAAAAACCTCGCTTAAGTGCAGGGTCTGTGGGAACACGTGGCTTTTGAAGAAAACCAAACTGGACAAAGATGCAGCGGAAGCTATACACTTCGTTCCAGAAGTGGCGCACACATACATTAAATGCCCAAAATGTGGTAGTCCTGATTTTGAAATCTTGGAAGGTCGCGGAGTTTGGCTTGAAAGCATCAAAGGAGCCAAGTAACGCATGGCTGACCCAAGAGTTAGCATCATAGATGAACGGTTGAAACGCATCGGCAGAATCATTGCAGTTTCCAGCGGGAAAGGCGGAGTCGGCAAAAGCATGGTGGCAACCACGCTTGCTTTGTCGTTGGTTAAGCGGGGTTGCAGGGTTGGGCTTTTTGATTTAGACTTCACCAGCCCATCAACACACATTATCCTAGGCGTCGAAGGTGTGCAACCCAAGGAAGAGAAGGGGTTGGTTCCGCCAGTGGTTCACGGCTTAGAATACATGTCGCTGGTGTACTATTCAGGTGACCGCGCAGCACCGCTACGGGGCGCAGACACCTCAAACGCGTTAATTGAGTTGCTCGCGGTTACGTTGTGGAGCAACTTGGATTATCTCGTGATTGATATGCCGCCTGGAATCGGCGACGCCGTGCTTGACCTGATTCGGCTTGTGAAACGCATTGAGTTTTTGGTTGTGACAACTTCTTCTCAGCTTGCGTTTGAAACCGTCAAGAAACTTGGGGGGCTGCTTCAAGAGTTGAGGGTGCCTGTTTTAGGTGTGGTGGAGAACATGAAGATGACTGAATCGGCAAATGTGCAGCGGCAAACTGAAGCGTTGGGTTTGAAGTTTCTTGCTGGAATCCCCTACGACCCACAAGTGGAAGCCGCGATAGGTGACGCAGAAAAACTTCTCAGAACTGAGGTAGCCAAGAAAGTTAAGGCGATAGCGCAAACAGTATAACCGACATTTTCCATGTTACATGCGAGCACCCAATGCCGCAGGTTAAAGCTGTAATCCTAGATTACATTGGTACCCTTGTAAATCCGCGCAGGTACACTTTAGAAGCTTCCATAGCGAAACTGCACAGTGCGTTGGCAGAAGCAGGTTTTGAAACGGAGCGGCAGAAGTTTTTGGATGCGTACGCCAAAGCGCACGAAAAATACCGTTTGGTCCGTTATGAGGAGTATAGAGAGATAACTAACGCCGTGTGGGTGTCAGAAACACTCTGCAACTTAGGCTACAAGGTCAAAGCGGATGATTCCCGCATGAAGACCGCACTGGATGTGTTCTTCCAAGATTTCATTGATTCCCTTAAGCTTAGACCTTACGCTGAGAACCTGCTAAAGAAAGCTTATGAAAAATTCACGATAGGTTTAATCTCAAACTTCACATACGCACCTGTCGTTCACGCGAGTTTAAAGCAATTAGGCATCAACCAATTCTTCACCGCAGTCGTGGTTTCGGAAGAGAACGGCTGGCGAAAACCACACAAAAAAATCTTCGAAGACGCCTTAGAACAGCTACAAGTGAAAGCTGAAGAAGCCATCTACATCGGCGACAGCCCCATAGAAGACATCAAAGGCGCAACAGCGGCAGGATTCAAAACCGTTTTTGTTCCCTCACAGTTCTATTCTCTAAAAGATTTACAGACAAGCGGACAAAAACCCCACATCATCGCCGAGGACCTGAAAGAAATCTGCAAAGAACTCGCCAAAATTGCAACCCGTTGAAAACCGCTATTGTTTGTTTTACGGGCAAATATTCTCATGTATTACTAATCCATATTCCTTAAATACATTTATGTGCAGTGTTCTCTAGGTGATGATGTTTGCGGAAGCAACGACGAATAGTGGCAGTTTTATTGTTTCCAGTTTTAGCTATTGTTTTCATTGTTGGTTGGCTTCTGTCCATAGTTGGCGAGTCGCAATCAGGCACCAAGAAATCTCCTCAAAGAACCGCCCCTGTTTCCATGCGCCAAGACGCGGTTGAAGAAGACCAACTTGAAATGGGTTTAATGGAAGAACTAACTGAGGAGCAGGTAACCACTTAAAAACCCGTTTTAGCTTTTTTGCTCTTGTGAAAACCAAGAAACGTCTGAATTCTAATGGAACAATCAAAACAGATTAAAGAGCGAGAAAACAACTTCGTAAGACGTAACTCCGTTAACACTTTAACCGCGGACTTTAGGACACTGATAAAATGGATGATTTAGAGGGGCTCTTGAAGGGGCAAAAAATAGCGTTCTTTTCCATGGAAGTTGGCTTAACAAACGATATCCCAACATACGCAGGTGGTTTAGGCATTCTTGCAGGCGACACAATACGCTCAAGCGCAGATTTGAGGCTCCCGCTGGTCGCGGTCACCTTAATCAGCAAAAAAGGCTTCTTCAGACAGGAATTAACCCCTGAAGGAAAACAAATCGAGCACGTCCAAGAGTGGGATCCATCAAAATACATGAAACTGTTACCCGCTGAAATATCAGTACATATTCAAGGGCGCGAAGTGAAGGTAAAAGCGTGGCTTTACCGGTTGCAAAGCGTAACTGGCGGAGTTGTCCCTGTGCTTTTTCTTGACACTGATGTGGAAGGAAACACGCCTGAAGACCGCGAAATCACCTTTTTCCTCTACGGCGGAGACCAAAGATACCGCATAAAGCAAGAAGTTGTTTTAGGCATTGGCGGCGTGAGAATGCTTGATGCCTTGGGATTCAAGATCAGAAAGTACCACATAAACGAGGGTCACGGCAGCTTTCTGGCTTTGGAGCTGTTTCATAAGCATGAGATGGACACTGATAAAGTGCGTGAACTATGCGTCTTCACCACTCACACTCCTGTAGAGGCTGGACATGACAAATTTCACTATGACCTCGTCAAAGAGATTCTTGACGGCACCGCCGACATGGACGCGTTGAAAAAGTTCGGCGGCAACGACAACCTAAACATGACTTTGTTGGCTTTGAACCTGAGTAACTACGTTAATGGGGTTGCCAAACAGCACCGCGAAGTGTCCCAGCGCATGTTCGCAGGATACGAAATTCACGCTGTAACAAATGGCATCCACTCCTTCATGTGGACAGGCGAAAGTTACCGAAAACTCTACGACAAGTACCTGCCCGGCTGGGCAAACGAACCTGAATTACTTGCGAGAGTTGCCGACCTCATTTCTCATGAGGAAATCTGGCAAGCGCATAAGGAACAAAAGAAAATTCTGATAGATTACGTTAACGAGTTAACCCACGTCGGCATGAACTATGACACGTTCACTTTGGGGTT
This sequence comes from uncultured Candidatus Bathyarchaeia archaeon, assembly GCA_964350175.1. Classification (GTDB taxonomy): domain Archaea; phylum Thermoproteota; class Bathyarchaeia; order Bathyarchaeales; family Bathycorpusculaceae; genus JADGNF01. The sequence continues at coordinate 13,812 of CAYGJP010000012.1, read as the reverse complement.
TGCCCGAAGAGCAACCGAGTACAAAAGAGCCCGTTTGCTGTTTTCAGACCTTGAACGGCTAAAGAAGATAAACAAAAAAGGCAAATTACAAATAATATTTGCAGGAAAAGCCCATCCCAGAGATACACAGGGCAAAAAACTAATCGAGACCCTTTTCAGCTACGCAAACGAACTGAAACCTGACATAAAAATGGTCTATTTAGAGAACTACGACATAAACATGGCAACAAAACTCGTCACTGGGGTTGATGTGTGGCTTAACACGCCGCTTAAACCTTTGGAAGCTTCAGGTACTAGCGGGATGAAAGCGGCACACAATGGTGTGCTGAACTTTAGTGTGCTGGACGGTTGGTGGGTTGAAGGCTGGATAGAAGGCGTCACTGGCTGGTCCATAGGACCCCACCCTAACGAAGGTTTAGACATCCAAGAAGGCTACCAGAAAGAAGTTGAAGACCTCTACAACAAGCTGGAATACGTCATAATCCCCATGTTCTACTACAGGCGCGACGACTGGGTGCGGATGATGAAGAAAAACATCGGAAAAATCGCCTACTACTTCAACAGCCACCGCATGATGCGCCGATACGTAACCGAAGCCTACCTCTAAAAACCACAACACAGTTACCTACATTATTCATTTGTCCATTGATATTGCGGACATGTTGAGAGCCTTTTACAGTGTTCTCTTTTTTCGCATCTTTTAATAGATAGAACAACTCTTGCAACGTGGTGGTGTTGAATACGTTTTTCTTCAAAAACAAGAACAAACTGCGAATTGATTTAGGCGATTTGGGAAAACAGACAGAAAATCTTTCTATCTTCTTGAGCTCAAACCTAAAAAGCGAAGTTACCGCCAATCGCACTAAACTGACAGTACATCAAGAAGGATTAACTCCGCAAGAGCTGCAGAAAGCGGTAACCAAGTTTGTTTACAATCAAAATCTGAACAGCACACACTGGGTTTCCATAGATGGCAATGTTGTCAAAATCAACAGGTTCAAACACACCAAGAAAACGAAGGAAAACAAGAACCCCGTGTCTCCGTCGATAATCACGCACGGCTGGTAACTTAAACAAATAAGGCAGAAACAAAACAGAACTGTTTATTTGGTGACTGTTAAGTGGTGCTCCGGCCGGGATTCGAACCCGGGTCTACGGCTCGAAAGGCCGGAATACTTGACCGGACTATACCACCGGAGCGCACTTTTTTTGGTAAAACATCATGCAGAATGCTTTTTCCCTCGAATAAACCTTACCCTTCTATTAGAGGAACAAGGTCATTGTGAGTCCTTTTTTTCCTTGAAAAGGAACCCCGTTATCTGCTCAACCAGCTTGCCCGTTGACCGCGTCTTCTCTTCTAGGTCGGCAACTCTAGTTTCTAGGTCGTTTGAGATGATTTTTCCTTCTATCCTGTTGGCGGAGCGGAACATAAGCAGCATCCTGAACACTTCGGTGATTGCTTTCTCCTGTTCCTCACGTGACGCAGATTTGGTTCCCGCGCAGATGGACAGCAAACTAATGTAGTGTTCTTTGATTTTAAGTTCCTCATTCACCGAGGGGTCTGTGGGGAACGTTATGGCAAAGGGGTTTTTTTTGCTCAGTTCGGCAGCGGTTGGAAAACGAATGGTGATGTCGCCTCTGACCCATGAAGAAACGAACTCGGTGACAAAACGCCTAACCTCCTTCTGGGAAAAAAGCGTTGCTGGGTCCTCCTGCTTTTTTCTTCGAATCTTGACTTTGAACACTTTCGTATCGTCAGCTTTTTTGTCCTTCGTGGCCTTTTCCATTTTGTCCGCCTCTGAACTGAGGTTTCTCAGCTACAGTTCTCCGCCTCTACCCCGAATTAAACGTTTCCAATTTCTGCACGCCCACATTAGTACGAAATTTTTGCGGTTGTGGGGATTTTGCCAAGCACTTTAGCAGTGGCTTTCTCTACACGTTCACGGTTTTCCGTGTCAGTGTAGACTCGTAGTATGTTGATGAAGCCTTTGAGGGTTTCAAAAATCTTCGAAATCTCACTTAGGCGGTAAAGCGTTTTCTCGCCTGATTGCGTTTTGCTGAAAACTGGAATCTCCATGTGTTCCATCAACGCGGAATGGTGGTATGGTACAGAAGGCACCGTGGGCACGTCAATAACCACCGTCTCCACCCCCACGCCTGCTTCATGTGCAATCTCGGCTTGAACCTGCTGGCGGTACGCGTCGCGGCTGAAAATGTTCGAAATCATCGTATCCTTCTCGTAGAAAGTGCGCTCGTAAGCACACTTCAGCATCCGCCGCCGCTCCAAATCCTCAATTATCCGCTTGGACTTCTCGCATTTTTTTACGGCAGCCCAAACCGTGTAATCATCCATGGCCAAGTACTCTTCAGGGGTCTTGAACGCGGTTAACCCCAGCTCCTCGTTCGCTTTCTCCATAGCCTTCGCCAACATAATCTGCGCTGCCCTGCCCACACGGTGGAAGTAGATGCTTTTGAAAGATTCAATGCGGGCAATCACAAAAGACTCCAACGCTGACAACGCTCCCAACTCAACAGCCAAATTCTCGCCCCACACATCTAACGCGTGGATGAGCCTGAAAACGTCTATGAAACCATACTCGGCGCCCGTGTGGTAAGTGTCCCTCACAATGAAGTCCTGTTTGTCCACGTCTACGGCGCTGCTTATCACTTGGTCCAGAAACGCTTTGCCGGGCTTGTGCAGTTTTCCCACGGCAAGTTTAGAAATTTCCGTGGCGCTGTAGCCCATCTTGCCAAGTTTGTCGCCTACTTCGCTTTTCTCCACAAGCCAAGTTGTGATATCTTCGTGTGTCTTGTCTAAGTCTTTGATAAGTAAGTGTTCAAAAACATGCGAGAACGGTCCATGCCCCACATCATGCAGCAACGCCGCAATCCGTGCCACCTCCGCCTCCTCATCGGTTGCCACCCGCGAAATATTCGGGTTCTCCAAAACTTTGCCTGCGAGGTACATGACGCCTACACAGTGCTCAAACCGCGTGTGATTCGCGCCTGGGTAGACGTATTCTGAACCTGCCAGCTGCCGCAGTCGTCGCAGCCGCTGCATAGGATAAGAGTCTATGACTTCTTTTTCTGCTTCGGTAACGTACACGTACCCGTGCACAGGGTCTTTAATTTCTCCCCAGTAAGCTTTCGGCATCTCCAAGTCAGCCTCGTCTAGTGCAAATATTATTTATGCGTCTCCCATTAATGCTTAACCATCCGACTGGGCAAGACTTAGGAATTGGATAGAAACCGTTTCCTTTTCTCGTAGCAATAGTGCTTGAATAACTCACTTGGCAAAAATAACGGCGCAGCAGCTATCTTTTTTTGCTCTGCTCTTAAAAATTAATATAAGTACTAGTACTATTGAACATCTACGTGGAAATCAAAGAGGCTAAAGGAAGATATCAATTGCCTAAAGGATGTTTGATAGTCTTTGAAGGGATTGAAGGCTCAGGTAAATCTACTGCATCAAGAAATTTACAAAAATACCTTTCAACAAAAGGTTATAAAACATTGTTGACAAGGGAGCCAACGACTTCCAAAATTGGTTCATTAATAGAGGATATTTTGAGGGGAGAAATAACAGTTGCCGAAGAAGCAATACCCCTTTTGTTTGCGGCAGACAGAGCAGACCACACTAAACGTTTGATTGTTCCTTCAATTAAAAAAGGACACACGGTAATAAGCGATCGTTACGTCTATAGTTCTCTTGCATACCAAAAAAGCGGAATGAATAAAGTCTTTAAAAGAGAATGGATAGAAAAAATTAATAAGTATTCAATTAAACCTGATTTAGTTATTTTCTTAGACATTGCGCCAGAAGAAGGGTTGAGCAGGATTGGAAAATGGCAGCGTATTCATGATGATAAATTCTTTGAAGATATCGAAATCCAAAAACGTATTCGGATTGCATATCACGAGGTTTTAAATCTAAATAAGCCGTTGGCAGGTCTATTCAAAAGAGACCTTTGTCCCACTTCTGTTCTTTCAAAGGTGAAAACAATTTGTGCAGCAGACAGCGTGACTGTAATCGCTATAGATGCTTCACTAAATCAGGATGACATCCAAAACGCTATCAATGAAATAGTTCAAAGATTTTTGAAATCCAGAGGTATCGAAAAGCAATCAGACCAAAAAGATTATTCAACTACCGCTCCAGCTACTCTTTTTTAGAACTCCACTGGAAACTAAGGTTCGATAGGTTTTAGGATTTTTCGGGCAGCGGTGCCGTTGACTTTGCGGACCAAAAAAGACACCAATTCTTCAGGTGAGGTATATCGTGGTCCGCGTTCATGAAAAACCTGCAGCTCCACAGCTTTTTCTTTGCCAAAAACGATACGTAACATGAAATAATCGAACCTTAACGGTGTCTTCTTCGCTTCTTGGTTCTTGTAGTAGCGGATGGCGCAGAACAAATCCATCACTCGCAGCGCCCCGCGGCCAACAACAGCATCCAGCACTTTTTTGGTTTCCGCTTCGTTTAGAAAATTAAAGTTTCCCGCATCAGCGATGCCGAACTCGAAAATTACGCTGCTTCTAGGCACGACGGGGCTGCCAACTTCTTCAAAAGTGAACGACGAACGGTTCATTTCATGAAGAACCTGGATGAGTTTCTGCTGGAGACTACTACGCGAAAGCGAATACGTGAAACTGTCGGCGCGGTGAAAGTTTTCAGGAAAGTTCTCATAAAACCCAAGCATTTCGCGTTTAGCTCTTCTTCATGCGCTTAATTTTTTCAAGGCTGCCCAGCAAATCGGAAAGCGCATTGGTGAGTTTCTGCAGTTCCTCCACGTTTTCGGTGCGCTGGATTTTACCCTGCAGGTCCTGCACTTTCGCCATAAGTGTGGCTTCAAGCGTTTCCATAGCCGCGTTGCCAGCCGTTTTCACGGTTTCTTCGCCTTCTTTAACTATGATGACTTTTTTTTCGTCTTTACCACACCACAAAGTGCCGTCTTTGAGCCTGAACAGTGGCGCAGAGCAGACGGGGCAGGACAAATCAGTGAGGGTGGCGCCTTGGCGCAGCAAGTCAGCCATGCGTTTAATGGGTGCGTCGTCGGTTTTGTTTTTATCCTGCATCTTGGACCCCAAAGTAAATACGTACCAATGCTTATATAACTTGGTTCACTGCGAAAATGCAGTAGGTGGCTATACTTATGGTGCGTAAGAAAAAAACTGAAGAGTACGAAGAAAGAATAAAGCAAGCGTTAATGGTGCTTGGGGCAGTTTCTGAGGACAGCACTACGCCAAGAAACATTAGGCGTGCAGCCAAAGACTCCATAAGCGCGCTGCAAAGTGGCGAATATACCATTGCCGTGCGGGCTTCTAATGTCATAAGTATTTTGGATGAGATTCTGCAGGACCCCAACATGCCAGCTTACACGCGGGTTAAACTGTGGAACGTTATGAGCCTCATAGAAGCCATAAAAGACTAACCAGTTTTTCCACTAGCATCTCTTTTTAACGTGAAGGCGAAAAAGGCATGAACGTTTTCCGCTACGACACCATCAAAGCAGAAGACGTGGTTATGGAAGGCGCTTCAAAAGTCAAAGTACGCTGGCTCATCACCAAAGAAATGGGCGCCAAAAACTTTGCCATGAGGGTTTTCGAACTTGAACCTGACGGCTACAGCCCATTGCACAAGCACCCGTGGGAGCATGAAGTGTTCATTTTGGAAGGCAAAGGGCAACTTTTTGACGGACAAAAAGCCACACCGTTCCAGGCAGGCGACGCCATATTTGTTCAAGCCGACGAGATGCATCAATTCAAGAACAGCAGCAAGAAACTTCTAAAGTTCATCTGCCTGATTCCTCATCCTAAAAAGTGAAACCGTTAGCTGAATGTTGCAATAATCAACTTGCTCTCTTTGTTTATGTTCAGTCATGGAGAAGGCTTTCGCTAAAAATATATCCTAGTGCCTCTATCTAAGTTTGGGTTCCACGGAGTTAATCCACTTGAAATATGACGTAATAATCTTTGGTGCAGGTCCAGCAGGAATTTTCTCAGCCTTAGAGCTAACCGAAAAAAACAATCTTAACGTGCTAATTCTTGACCGAGGACCAGAACTTGACAACCGTAAGTGTCCCTCCAGCAGAGGGTTTGAATGTCGCCATTGCGAGCCATGCTCGGTTCTTTCAGGTTGGGGTGGTGCAGGCGCTTACAGTGATGGTAAACTCACGCTTTCGACTGAAGTAGGCGGATGGCTAAACCAGTATGTCTCCCCAAAGGAGTTGGAAGCGCTTGTAAAGTATGTCGACAATATTTACTTGAAGTTCGGCGCAAGCGAACAAGTTTACGGTGGAGACATCGAAAAAGTCGACGAAATCGAACGCCAAGCCGCAGCAGCAGGATTAAGGCTTATTCGGCAAGAAGTTCGTCATATGGGCACAGAAAAATGCGCCGACACCCTGCGTATGATGCGCAAAGAACTGAAAGATAAAATCACTTTCATGCCCAAAACCGATGTCAAAGCTCTCATAGCAGAAGACCACACCATCAAAGGCGTGGAAACTGTGAGCGGCGAAAAATTCAAGGGCAAATACGTTATAGTTGCGCCTGGCCGAGGCGGCGCTGAATGGCTGCAAACCGAAGCCCAGCTTCGCGGCTTAAAAACAGTGAACAACCCTGTTGACGTGGGCGTTCGCGTTGAGGTTTCCGCCACCGCTATGGAAAAGCTAACCCAGACCCTCTACGAGCCCAAACTAGTTTACTATTCAAAGCTTTTTGATGACATGGTTCGCACTTTCTGTGTTTCCCCGTACGGCGAAGTCACCACCGAATCCTACGATGGTGTCCTTACCGTTAATGGTCAGAGCTACTCTGAGCGGAGAACCGACAACACGAACTTCGCCATACTGGTAAGCACTTCATTCACTGAGCCCTTTAGGGAACCGATTGCCTACGGAAAATACATCGCCCGACTCTCCAACCTGCTCAGCGGCGGTGTGATGGTGCAGCGTTTAGGCGACTTGGTTGCTGGACGCCGCTCCACTCCAGAACGCTTAGCCCGCAGCATAGTTACGCCGTCATTGAAGAATGCCACGCCCGGCGATTTGAGCTTCGTTTTGCCCTACCGCTACCTCTCCGACATACGCGAAATGCTCCAAGCCTTAGACGTAATCGCTCCAGGCGTACACTCACGAGACACCTTGCTCTACGGGGTTGAAGTCAAATTCTACTCGTCACACTTGCAACTGACCAACTCGCTGGAAAGCAAAATCCAAAACATGTTCACCATAGGCGACGGCGCAGGCGTCACCCGAGGCTTAATTCAAGCGTCAGCTTCAGGCGTCATCGTGGCAAGGGAAATTATGAAGAGGGAAAAGTTGAAGGCTTAAAAATGGACGCTGTAGCCCAGAGCATCAGGTGCAGTCATTGTGGTGCGCCAGTTGAATTCAAACCTGGCGAACTTATTGCCACCTGCAAGTACTGCGGCTTTACCACCGTCATAGAAACAGGACGCGCCTTCACTTTTGACCATTCACTTTTGCTAAACAAGTTTGACCAAACACAAATTGAAACGCCCATAAAGGATTGGATGCGGGGGGGTTTCCTTAAACCAAGCGACCTTGCTAAGAAGGCAAAGGTTACCGAGAAGAATCTGGTTTATTTGCCGTTTTGGGTGGTGTCCGCCGAAGCAAAAACCACTTACAAAGGCATATTTGAGCGGATTACTCCTGCCATCGTGAAAGAAGGCAAACTTGAGAAAGAGTATAGCTGGCTGGTTCTGGCAAGAAAGGCGTCAATTTTTCCCACACGCGAATACGAAGTGCCCTTGGCGGGGAAGATACCTTACGATTTCAGGAGAATAGAGGGATTCGCGAAGGTTCTAAACAGCGAAGTCGACCGAGACTATGCTTTGGAGTTGGCGAGAACCCAGATTGAGGCGCACCACCGTTTTCTTCTGCAAAAAGATGTGGACAAAATCATCGAGCTTAAAACGGAACTTAACCTGAAGCAGATGGTTTACTTGCACGCGCCCATATGGTTCATAAAATACGAGTACAAAGGCAACGTTTTCCAGTTGTTAATTGACGGTGCAACGGGGGCATCTCTGAGAGGGGATATACCGTCATCCAAGTTTGGGTTGCTATAAAATAAACTTTAAAAGAGAGCCCTTGTTATCAACGAATGTAAAAAAGGCGGTAGAATAAACGATGAGTGAGAAAAAAGATGTATATTCAGAGGCAAAAAGCCAAATGCGCCTTTCAGAACGCATAGCTGCGTTCATCCCGGGTTTTAGAGGATATAAAGAGAAAGAATTACGCCGCGAATCCGACAAGCTGATTCGGAATCATCTACACCTAAAGCTTTCAACGGTTAAAGCTGACCTTAAAACGGTAGCACAGAAACTGTCAGACCGTCGTTACTTTGATGTCTTAACTGACATGGACCGTTTAGTTGCGAAAATGGACCGCGTCGTCGAAAAGGTTAACCACGCATCTTACGGGTACACAGGCTTCTTCAACATAGTGAAAGTCAAAGAGGAGAGTCTTGACAGGATGATAGACTTCGACAGCAAACTAATCGAAGAAACAAACAGCTTTGCCGCGGATGTGGATGCTTTCAAGGCTGAATTAGCCAGCGGCGAAACCAAGAACATGAAAATGCGAATCCAGAACCTGACCGATAAACTCGAAGGGTTCGAGGGAACGTTTGACAAACGTGGAGAAGTAATCTTAGGAGTGAACTAAAATGCCGCAAGTTATTGAATGGCAAAACGCAGGAGCAGACGACATAGTCTGGAGATACCCTAACGAGGACATCACTTGGGGCGCCCAACTCGTAGTGCGCGAGTATGAGATGGCAGTGTTCTTCAGAGACGGCAAAGCCTACGATGTCTTTAACGCTGGACGCCACACACTAACCACGCTAAACCTTCCCTTGGTGACTGGTCTGCTAACGCGTCTTGCTGGGTTCGGCGGACAGAAACCCTTCAAAGCCAGCGTCATATTCATCAGCACCAAAGTTTTCGCTGGAAAATACGGCACCCGCGCCCAAACCACTGAGCTAGCTCCGCTTCAAGTGTTCGGGCAATTCTGGTTCAAAATCGAAAACGCTTCGCTGTTCGTGAACGAAGTCATCGGCGGACAAAAAGCCTACAACACAGAGAACGTGAACAATTACCTGCGTGGCTTCCTGAACGAGAAGATAATTGATGAGCTTTCCCACTACGACCTAATCACAGTGTTCACGCGCCTCGACGAAACCTCGGTTATCGTGAAAAACTCCGTAATGGACTACTTCAAACGGCTAGGCATTGAACTCACTGACATGCGCTTCGAAGGCATAGACACCACGCCCGAATACCGCGAACGCCTCTTCTGGCTCAAAACAGGCAAAACCGCTCCAGAAGACGTTCTACGTATGGAAACGATGAAAAGTGCAGCTGAATCGCTCGGAAAATCAGGCGGCGGTGGTGCAGCCTTAGGAGCCGGCATGGTGCTTATTCCGCAAATTATGACGCCCACAGGTCCCGCACAAGCCCCAGCAGCGGCATTGGTGATCTGCCCGAAATGCAGCTCAAGAGTTCCCGCTACCTCAAAGTTCTGCCCCGAATGTGGGACTCACCTTATGCCTCCAGCGGCTGGCGCCATCAACTGTCCCAAATGCAGCAAGTCGATTCCTGCGCACTCGAAATTCTGTCCTGAATGCGGCGCAACCCTTTCTTCCACTTAGGAGACACCAACATGGCTGAAGATAGGCGAACCCTACTCACAATCGGCGCCCTCTTCCTAATTCTCGCAGTCGCTATAGTGCTCTACGCGGTAGGTGCCATAAGCTGGACTCTGATTGCTCCAGTGGTTCTGGGGCTTTTCGGGGTTTGGATGTTGGTGTTGGCAGGCATGCGCAGTGCGAACCCGCAGAAGTATGCACGCGGCGCTTTTAGTACGCTGAGTCTTGGTTTGCTGTTAATTGCAGTAGGTGGAGCTTGGTACCTGTTCGCGTTTAATTGGCTGTACTCGCTGGCGTTAATACTACTCATCTTAGCCGCCTTGGTAATAGCCGCAGCGTTAAAACGAAAGTAACTGAGCATTTTTGCTCTAAACATTTTTCTATTCCATTGCATAGTCACTGTTGCAGAGGCTGCAGTTATGAGCGAAGAGACTATTGGTCATGGCACATGGTACGACATGATGGCCAAGAAAGTAATCCAGCGCGAGAAGAAACTGGGCAGAAGTGTAAGTCTAGTTAGGACTGAGATGGGTCTGGGCGCTTCAGGTTTCCCCCACATTGGCAGCCTCGGCGACGCTGCACGCTCCTACGCTGTTACGCTGGCGCTCAGAAGCATGGGTTTCAAGTCGGAGCTTGTGGCTTACTGCGACGACAAAGACGGTTTGCGCAAGGTTCCAGCGGGGCTCCCCAAAGACATGGAGAAATACCTCGGCTACTCAGTCTCCAGCATACCTGACCCGTTTGGGTGCCATGAAAGCTACGGCAAACACATGAGCTCACTTCTGCTGGATGCGCTGGATAAATGCGGCATCGAGTACAAGTATTATTCAGCCAAAGAAGTCTACGACGAAGGCTTACTCCTCAACGAAATTAGAACTATTCTTACTAACGCTAAGAAAGTCGGTGAAATCGTTAAAGAAGAAGTGGGGCAGGAAACCTACACTGAGGTTTTGCCGTTTTTTGCGGTTTGCGAGAAATGTGGGCACCTCTACACGAC
>CAYGJP010000012.1:0-3133 GCA_964350175.1 uncultured Candidatus Bathyarchaeia archaeon | reverse complement strand
GAGCCTACAAGTTTGACCCCAAAACCGACAAGGTCACATACAAATGTGAAGGCCTTGAAATCCGAGGCAAACTGATTGCTGGTTGTGGGCACGAGGGCGAAGTGGACATAAAAAGCGGCGAAGGCAAACTCACTTGGAAAAGCGAATTTGCAGCCCGATGGAAGGCATTGGACATAAGGTTTGAAGCTTACGGCAAAGACATCGCTGACTCGGTACGCATCAACGACCGCATATGCCGCGAAGTTCTGTGCTATGAGCCGCCGTCCCACGCCAAGTACGAGATGTTTCTTGACAAGGGCGGCAAAAAAATTTCCAAGTCCGCAGGCAACGTTTTCACGCCGCAGGTCTGGTTCAAATACGGCTCCCCGCAGTCGCTGCTCTTACTTATGCTGAAACGGTTTGTAGGCACACGCACACTGGACGTTTCCGACATACCTTCATACATGAACGAGCTGGACGCACTGGAAGACGTGTATTTTGGCAAGAAACAGACCAAAGACGAGAAGGAACTATTGAAGCTCCGCGGTTTGTACGAGTACTGCTGGGGTATGAAGCCACCCGCTAAGCTGAGCATTCACGTGCCGTATAATTTGCTGGCGTTTCTGGCCAAGATGGCGCCCAAAGAGAATGCTGACGAATTCATCGTGGAGAAGCTTCAGAGCTACGGTTACCTGCAGAAAAACCAGCAACTCGACGCCGACCTCAAGACACGCATGGAGTACGCGTTCAACTGGATTAGTGACTTCGAAGAAATCAAGGAAACGTCGACAACACTCACCCCTGAAGAGAAAAAAGCCATCACAAACTTGGTTGAAATCCTGGAAACTGAGGAAGACGCCGACAAGATACAGAACGCCATCTTCAACGCCGCCAAAAACAACGGAATAAAACCAGGCACCTTCTTTAGGACACTTTACACGGTTCTGATGGGTGCTCCGCAGGGTCCACGTTTGGGACCGTACGTGCTTGCGATGGGCAAACAGAACGTCATCTCTGCGTTGCAACGTGCCTTAGCTAAAAGTTAAGCCTAAAATTCCTTTTTTGTTTACTTCCTCTTTCAACAAACTTTATGTCCCATTACAGAGGCTTGCCTTGTTTACACAGAAGTTTATAATTAATTAAAAAGAGAAAAAGGTTGGTTTAGCTTTGGGACTAGATTCTTTTTAACCTAGTTGGTTTCCGCAGTGGGGGCAGAATTTTACGTTTTCGTTGACTACGCGTCCGCATTTTGGGCATATTCTAGTTATGTTCTGGGGAACGCTTTGTTGTGGAGCGTATTGTGGTGCTGGAGCGTATGGTTGTTGCGGCGCATATCCGTATGGTTGTCCTGCTGCAGGTATTGGTTTGTAGACTAAGGCTAGTATGCCGCCTATGAATGCTAATATCCCGCCTACGCCGATTATTGAGAAAACGAGTATCAATGCGCCCCATTTTGAGTGCTCCATTGGGTTTGCCTTCAATTTTCCAGCAAAGACTATGATCAGTATTGACGTTATCAGCATCCAAGCGCCGAAACCAATCAGGGTAGTCCATCCCCAGCCAAACATTCCGTAGTCAACGCCGTAGTAGTAAGAATACGAATTTAATTCCATGTAAGCTATCGCACCAAAAGCTATGAAAGCCAATGAACCGATTAAGCCGAATATTCCGCCAAGCAGTGAAAGCACGTAAGCTGCTGTTGGTTTGTTTTGAACTGTTTGATTGCTCATTTTTAATTCCTTTACCTTGTTTTAGTTTGTGTATGGCTACAGTATAAAAAATTTGTGACACAAACATCCCCAAGAGACAGCCAAAGGTTCATCAAACAAGAGACCATCCGATAATTTAGGTTAAGCGGTGCCTTTCACGATTCCGTTTCGCAATCCGGAACTTTTAAGTTTTAATAGTACCCTTACGATTCTCTCTTGAACATACTGGAACACCGTGGTCCAGTCTTGTGGGCTCGTCGTCTAGTACGGATTATGGCACCGGCCTGCGGAGCCGGAGGTCTTGGGTTCAAATCCCAACGGGCCCGCCATAACCCCTCTAAAGTTTTATCTCTGATTTTACACAGCTTGGCTGCGACACAGCTTTTTCTTTACGGGAATTGTTCACTTCGGTTCAAAAGGTATCTTTATATTTCAAGTTCTACCCTAGTTTTTATATGGCTCTTAAAAGGGCAGGTATAACGTTTATTCTGTTAATTGTCGCCTTCGCTGCTTTGGTGGCTCTACAGGTTTTAGTTTTTGCTGAGGCGGAAGACTTAGCACACATCCTCGTCAGGTTATTCGCCCTCTATGGCTACTTGTTTCTAGGCATAGCGGTTCTAACCACACCTTTCCTGAAGGAAACCATACAAGCTTTCGGCAAGCCCTTCCTGAAGATACACCACGCATTCTCTATTCTGGGCTTAGTCTTTGTTACTTTGCACCCTGTTTTCAATGCCGTGGACCGCCTTTCCCTTTCTGTTTTTGTGCCCAATTTCGCTTCTTGGGACATCTTCTGGCTGTTGGCAGGCCGACCCGCTTTCTTCATACTCTACATCGCGCTTCTCGCAGCAGTTCTAAGAGCCAAAGCACCAAAATACTGGCAGTACTTCCACGGATTAATGTACGTCGTGTTGTTGTTCGGGATAGTGCATGCTAACCTCATAGGCGACGACTTCCAGAACCCTTGGATAATGGTCATGTTTAACGCGTTATTCGCAGCTGCCATAGCCAGTTTTGCAATTAAGAGATACCGGAACTACCGTCAAAAGAACATGGTTGCTGTCAGCAAGCAAGAGAAAACAGCATCATCCTGAATTATAGCGTCCACATCTCTTTTAAATTTCTTAAAGTCTTTAGGCCTGTTTTTACCGATAATTAAAACCGCATGTGCCCCGATGACCCGGACAAGACCGATTTAAACATCATAGAAAAAGGCTTGAAATGCCTCAAGGAGCTGCAAGCGAGAAACTACTCTATAACCTGCCAAGACATCAACTGCGTCTCACGCGAAGCAACAATTCCAGCCAAGAATATAGACGAGGAATATGTAGCGGTTAAATCTCTAATGTAAAACTACTTTAGCTAGGCTATAATCGCCTCTTTTTTGTATTACCCAAAAACACTAAAGATCAAAGTTCAATCTGCGCTTTAATCTATTTATAGAG